>NZ_JBEBOW010000001.1:0-96311 GCF_040396215.1 Diaphorobacter ruginosibacter
GAATCTGTTGCACTTGGTAGTAACCCCGGACGAATTTATCGTTTTATTCGCTCATAATTATGAGAAATTACGAATCTTGCTGCAGATGGCTGATCTTTGGTGGCTGATGGCGTCCATTGGCGGCAGGATGCGGCTGGATTTGTCCCGATTCGATAGGGTGTCCGTCCATCAATCTCTGGAACTGCCATGCGGGCCATTGTCAACTCCATGCACGATCAGGTCGCGCAAAGACTGCGGGAGTTGATCTTTGACGGAACGTTTGCGCCGGGCAGTTTCCTGGATGAGTTGAAGCTGTGCGAGCGGCTTGCGATTTCGCGTACGCCCCTGCGCGAGGCATTGAAGGTGCTGGTGGCCGAAGGGCTGGCACGGCACGAACCGCGGCGCGGCTGCTTCGTGGCGCAGATCACCGAGCGCGACGTGGACGACATCTTTCCCATCATTGAACTGCTCGAGGGCCGGGCTGCCTTCGAGGCGACGCTCAAGGCGCGGCCGGCCGATATCCAGGCGCTGGAATTGCTGCACGAGCGCCTGGCGCACCATGCGGGGGCCGGCGACATCAACGAGTACTACGCGGTGAACCTGACCATACACGAGGCCTTCATCACGCTGGCGGACAACCGCTGGCTCGCTCAGAGCATTGGCGATCTGCGCAAGATACTGAGGCTTGCCCGGCTGCAGCAACTGCATGCGCCGGGGCGACTCCAGCAAAGCCTGGCCGAGCATCTGGCTGTTTTTGCCGCGCTGAAATCGCGTGATGCGCAGGCGGCGGAGCAGGCCATGCGCCATCATCTTTTCGCGCAGCGCGAGGCGCTGCGCGAACTCGAGTTTCTTCATTCTTCCCGGATTGCACCATGAATACCGCCACCACCTGGTTGACCCGCAACGTTGCCCGCCTGATGGGGGGCGACTCCAGGAGCGCCGACGCGGCCGTGGGCAGCGATGGTGCCGCCAGGGACGCCGCGCCGCGTTCCACGCATGAGCGGCTCGAAGCCACGCTGCGCCGCAATGGCGAGGCCCTCTCGCCGCGTGTGCTCAGGCGTTTGCTGACCGATCTCCAGCAGGTCATCGCGCCGCGTGTGAGCGAGGTGGAGGGTGGCCGCCGCGCCGCGGCCATCGCCCAGTGGTATGCCGGGGCGTCCGAGGCGGAGCGCCATGATCTGTGGCTGCTCATGTGCGAGCAGTTCACTCCCGATGCCGCCCGCGTGAAGAATGCGCAGCAGAAATACGAGGCCGCCATGGGCACTCCGGATGCGCCCCAGGCGGAGGCGGCGCTGCGCCGGGTGCTGACCTCGCCGCGCACCCGCCTGCTGCAACGCTTCGCCGCATTCGCGCAGGGTATGCGCTTTCTGGTGGATCTGCGCGCGGAATTCTTGCCGCACTTGAAGACCGACAAGCGCCTGATGCCGCTGGAGGCGGAGCTCGAGCAGCTTTTCGCCACCTGGTTCGATGTGGCGTTTCTCGATCTTCGCCGCCTGTCATGGGATTCGCCCGCGTCGCTGATCGAGAAGCTCATCAAGTACGAGGCGGTGCATGACATCCGCAGTTGGGCGGATCTGAAGAACCGCCTCGACAGTGACCGCCGCTGCTACGGCTTTTTCCATCCGAGCCTGCCCGGCGAGCCGCTGATCTTCGTGGAGGTGGCGCTGGTCACCGAGATATCCGCGTCGATCACGCCGCTGCTCGACGAGTCCGCCGCGCCGTCCGATCTGAGCAAGGCGACCACGGCGATCTTCTACTCCATCAGCAACACGCAGACAGGGCTGCGCGGCGTGAGCTTCGGCGACTCGCTGATCAAGCATGTGGTGGAGACGCTGAACGAAGAGTTCCCCCGCCTCAAGCGGTTTGCAACGCTGTCGCCGATTCCGGGATTCCGCTCGTGGCTCGGCAAGCATTGCGCGCGGCAGTTGGAACTGCTGGACGAAAAGCGCCTGGCCGAACTGGGCCGGGCCGTGGGCGCCGAGCCGCCGCAGGCTGCCCAGGTGATGGCTACGGCCGAGTCCCTGGCGCGGGAGCCCGAGGACGCCAAGTCGCCCGTGCGCCAGTTCATCATGGAATGCGCCGCGCGCTATCTGGCGCGCGAGATGGTGGATGACAAGCCCGTGGACCCGGTGGCGCGCTTTCACCTGGGTAATGGGGCGCGGGTGGAGCGCCTGAACTGGGCGGGCGATCCGTCGTCCAAGGGTCTCAAGCAGTCTTTCGGAATGATGGTGAACTACCTGTATGACCTCAAGCGGATCGACAAGCATCGCGCGATGCTGGGCGACGGACGCATACCGGCATCGAGCGATATCGATGCGCTGTGCCGCGACTGAGGCCAAATAGTTGATTAATTGATTGACTGGCCTGCCGGCTGGCGCGGGCGCGGCCTGCATGCCAACGGCGAAAGCGATGAGCCACCGGCGGTCAGGCCGGTGGAGCACGGCCCCGTGGATATCCAAAGGAGGTTGATCCAGATGTGATGTATTGAAGTCCTCGATTCCTTTATTCGTCCTCAAAAAATACTCAGGAGACATGCATGACGATGAACAAGATGGCCGTGCAGCGGCGCGATGTATTGCGCGCCGCGGGTGCGGCGGGATTGATGTGGGCGGGCGCGAGCCGCGGTTTCGCGGCGGATGCCGGCGTGGCCGCCTGGCCCGGCAAGCCGGTGACGGTGATCGTGCCTTTTCCGGCTGGCGGCGGAACCGATGCATTCGCCCGCCCGCTGGCGGCGCAGTTTTCCAAGGCGACAGGCAAGACGCTGGTGATCGATAACCGTGGCGGCGCGGGCGGCACCGTGGGAGCGAGCATTGCCGCGAAGCAGCCGCACGACGGCCATTTCCTGTTCATGGGCGCGGTGCACCATGCGATTGCCCCGTCGATGTATCCCAAGCTGGACTATGACATCGAGAAGGATTTCGTGCCGCTCGCATTGCTGGCGAACGTTCCGCAGGTGGTGGTGGTCAATCCGCGCAAGGTGGGCGCCAGGGACTTCAGGCAGTTCCTCGATATGGTGAAGGCCAGGCCCGGCAGCTACAACTACGCGTCCGCGGGCTCCGGCACCTCGCATCATCTGGCGGGCGAGCTGTTCAAGATCCAGACCAACACCTTCATCACGCATATTCCCTACCGGGGCGCTGGGCCGGCGCTGCAGGATCTGATCGCGGGCAACGTGGACATGATGTTCGACGGGCTGGGCTCGTCCGCCGCGCACATCAAGGCCGGGCGTATCAAGCCGATGATGGTTTCGGGCGCCAGGCGCAATCCGGCGCTGCCGGACGTGCCTTGCGCCGCCGAGGTGGGGTTGCCCGACTACACCGTTTCCACATGGTATGGGCTGTGGGCTCCCAAGGGCATATCCCCGGAGCTGGCCGCGCGCATCGCCGATGAGTTCAGCAAGCTGGAGCAGTCCGAGGAGATCAGGGCCGTCTGGGCCAGCAATGGCGCGGAATTCGGCAGGCTTTCACCGCCGGATTTCGCAAAAATGGTGAGCGGCGAGGTCAGCCGCTGGGCCGAGGTGGTGAAGCTCTCGGGGGCGAAGCTGGAGTGAGATCCGCCGAGGAGGCCGGAGCGGGCATCGCTGAATACTTCCGGCTGGATTCAACGATGCAGCCTTGTGCTACCGCCCTGGCGCCTTGCGCTTTTTTCTGCGCGGCTGAATGATTTGCGGCGCGGGCGCTGTCAGCACCATGTCTGCCAGCGCTCTTCCCCCTGCTGAAATATGGTTGCGCATGGCTTCGGCCGCGCGTTCGCTGTCGCCATCCAGAATGGCCTGGACGACGGCTTCGTGTTCAGCCTGTGATTTCAGCAGGCGCTCGGGCTTTTCGAACATCTTGCCCCGATAGGGCGCCACGCGCAGGCGGGCTTCGCGGGTCTGTTCTACGATATAGGCATTTCCGCTGGATTGATATATCAAATCATGCAAACCGGCATTCGCCTTTTCATACTCCACGGAGTCGGCGTTGGCGGCATGCCGTCCGGTCTGCTGCAAAGCGGCGAGCAGCAGGCCCTTCTGCTCGCCGTTGATGCGGTGGGCGGCCAGGCGTGCGACCACGCCTTCGAGTTCGGCCAGACCCTCCATCATTGCAATGAGTTCGCGCGTATCCAGTTGCCGGACATAGATGCCGGCGCGTGGAAGAATACTGATCATGCCCTTGGCCGACAGCAGCAGGAGCGCTTCCCGCACGGGCGTGCGCGATGCCTGGAAGCGCTCGCACAATGCATGCTCGTCGATGGATGAACCGGGTTGCAGAGCGCCGCTCCTGAGGTCCTGCTCCAGAGCCAGGCGGATCCGGTCCTGCATGCTGGGCAGACCTAGGGATTTCTCTGTATGTGCAGTATGCTGGCTCATTTTCTATAATTGATATATCTAATTTAATTAATGATACACATGACTCCCGAATTGCAAGTGCAGAATCATGTCGCCACCATCAGCCTGAGACGCCCGGAGGTGGCCAATCGCCTGGCTCCAGAGGATCTTCCTGTGCTCATCGCGCATGTGCAGGCAGTCAACCAGATGGATGATGTCCGTGTTCTGGTGATTCGCAGCGAAGGCAAATACTTTTGCAGTGGATATGATATATCAGAGGTAAAGAACAGTCAGACGCAAGGCAGCAGTTTTGGCGAGATGGTCGATGCCATCGAGCAGTGTCGGGCGGTGACGATCGCCGTGATCCACGGCGGCGTGTACGGCGGCGCGACGGATCTGGCCCTGGCCTGCGACTTTCGCATTGGCGCGACGCCCGCCGAGATGTTCATGCCGGCCGCGCGCCTGGGGCTGCATTTCTATCAGGCGGGCCTGGAACGCTATGTGTCCCGCCTGGGGCTGGATACCGCCAAGCGGCTTTTCCTGACGTGCGAGCGCCTGGACAGCGCCGAGATGAAGTCCTGCGGATTCCTCACGCACCTAGTGGAGCCGCAGGCGCTGCCGGGGGCGGTGAGTGCGCTGACGGACACCCTCGGCGCGATGGCCCCGCTACCCCTGTTCGGCATGAAAAAGCACCTGAACCTGATCGCCCGTGGGCTTCACGACGGCGAGGCCATCGCGCGCGACGTTTTCCAGACCGTGCATTCGGACGACCTGAAGGAGGGCGGCGCAGCCTGGCGCGAAAAGCGCAAGCCCGTCTTCAAGGGGCGCTGAACTTTCATCCACAAAAAAACCATTCTGAAAACCGGAGACAAACCATGAAGTTGAAGAAAGCCTTGCTGGCAGGCGTTGCCGCCTTGGCCTGCACCGCCGCGCTGGCCCAGAATTACCCGAACCGGGCGATCACCCTGATCGTCGGTTTTCCACCCGGCGGCGGCGCGGATGCGGTGGCGCGCATCGTCAGCGAGAAGCTGGGGCGTGTGCTCAACCAATCCATCGTCGTGGACAACCGGCCTGGCGCCGGCACGACGATCGCGTCGGACATGGTGGCTCGCGCGGCCGCCGACGGCTACACGCTGCTGCTGGGCAGCGCCAATCTTTATGGTTCCGATCAGCTGCTCTACAAGAGCGCCCGCTACGACGGGGTCAAGAGCTTCACTCCGGTGGCGCGTTGGGCCAAGTCGCCCATGCTGCTTGCGGTGAAGAAGGATTTTCCTGAAAAGAGCGTCAAGGGCCTGATCGAGCTGGCGCGCAAGGAGCCGGGCAGGCTGACCTACTCGTCCTCCGGCACCGGCGTGGTGACGCATCTGGCGGGCGCTTCGTTCGCGCATGCCGCGGGCGTGAATATGTTGCACGTGCCGTTCAAGGGGGGCGCGCCCTCGATCCAGGCGGTCGGGGCGGGGGATGTGGATATGACGTTCGGCACGCCTCCGTCGGTGCTGCCGATGGCGCAGGGCGGCAAGCTGCGCCTGGTTGCGGTGACGACGGCCGAGCGCTCGCCGCTC
This sequence comes from Diaphorobacter ruginosibacter, assembly GCF_040396215.1. Lineage (GTDB taxonomy): Bacteria > Pseudomonadota > Gammaproteobacteria > Burkholderiales > Burkholderiaceae_C > Diaphorobacter_A > Diaphorobacter_A ruginosibacter_A. Next base: position 5,851 of record NZ_JBEBOW010000001.1, read on the forward strand.
TTTCCCGATCTGCCGAGCATGAAGGAATCGGGTATCGATGACTACGACTTCAGCATCTGGTTCGGGCTGTATGGGCCGGCCAACTTGCCCGCGGACGTCACGAAGAAGCTGTTTGAGGCCAGCGCCCAGGTGCTCAACGACCCCGAAGTGAAGGCCAGGCTGGAGAAGCAGGGTAACGTGGCGTGGCCGATCGCGTCGCCTGCGGAATTTTCCAGTTGGGCGGTAGAGGACGGCAGGCAGTACAAGGCCATCACCGAGCGTTCGGGTGCGGCCGCAGGTGCGGACAAGTGAAGGAGCAGGCAATGAACGGCGAGCTTCCGCTGTCGGGCGTGACGGTGGTCGATCTCACGCGTGTGCTGGCCGGGCCGATGTGCACGCAGACCCTGGGCGACCTGGGCGCGCGCGTCATCAAGGTGGAGCAGCCTGGGGCGGGGGATGATTCGCGCGCCATCGGGCCGTTCGTGGATGGCGCGTCGGCGTACTTCCTGTCGGTGAACCGGAACAAGGAATCGATCGCGCTGGATCTCAAGGCGCCGGGCGAGCGGGACATCTTCGAGAGCCTTCTGTCGAAGGCCGATGTGCTCGTGGAGAACTACCGCCCGGGCACCATGGAAAAGCTGGGCTACGGCTGGGACGAGCTGCATGCGCGTTTTCCCCGGCTCATCATGGTCTCCATTTCGGGCTTCGGGCAAACCGGTCCGTACCGCGAGAAGCCCGCCTACGACATGGTGGTGCAGGCGATGAGCGGCATGATGAGCGTGACCGGCAGCGCCGATTCGGGGCCGTGCCGTGTCGGCGTGTCCATCGGCGACCTGGGAGCGGGCCTGTATGCCGTGATCGGCACGCAATCGGCTCTGCTGCGCCGGGCGCGAACGGGCAGGGGCGAGCGTGTGGACGTGTCCATGCTGGATTGCCAGGTCGCGCTGCTGGAAAACCCGATCGCGCGCCTGAGCGCCACGGGCAGTGTTCCGGGGCCCATCGGGTCGCGGCATCCGTCGATGGCGCCGTTCGATGTCTATGCGGCCCAGGACGGCTGGTTCGTGATCGCGGTGGGCCGCGATGCCTTGTTCAAGCGCCTGTGCGCCTTGCTGCAGTTGCCGGAACTGGCGCAGGACCCGCGCTTTGCGACCAATGCGGATCGCTGCCGGCACCAGGCCGAACTCAAGGGGTTGCTTGAAGACAGGCTGCGCCTGCAGCCGCGCGCGCACTGGCTGCGCATTTTCTCGGACAACGGCGTGCCGACGGGTGAATATCATTCCGTGGCCGAGGTGGTGGAGCACCCGCAGATCGCGGCGCGCGGGATGGTCGCCAGCGTGCGCACTCCCGGCGGCGGTGATTTGCGCGTGGCGGCCAATCCGCTGCTGGCGGGCGCCGCGCAACCCGTGGTTCGGCGTAATCCCCCGGTGCTCGATGGAGACCGGGAACGCATACTCCATGATTTCGTGAATGCTTCATGAAAGAAAATCGCACGGGGCGGGCGATGCCAGTGAAGCTCGCGCACGTGCCGACCCATCCAACGAGACCTTGACCATGTCCAACGAAAACCTGTTTTCCGCGCTGCGCGCGGCATTCCCTGAGCAACTCGACGATATCGCCATCGAGGCAGCCTCGCCGCGCGGCGAGGCGCTGCACTACACCTGGCGCGACATCGACCGCGCAAGCGCGCGCATCGCCAACATGCTGGCTTCGCTGAACCTGCCCGAAGGCAGCCGGGTGGCTGTGCAGGTCGAGAAGTCGGTGGAGGCCATGCTGCTGTACCTGGCCACACTGCGCGCGGGCTACGTGTTCCTGCCGCTGAATACCGCATACCAGAGCGCGGAGATCGAATACTTCATCGGCAATGCGGAGCCGGCCGTGGTGGTGTGCACGCCCGGGAATTTCGGATGGGTATCCAAGATCGCTTTCACGTCCGGCACGCAGCACGTCTTTACCCTGGGCGAGGACCGCGACGGCTCGCTGCTGGAGCGCGCGGCGCATTTTGGTGATGAGCACAAGGCGGCGCAAAGGCGGGCCGACGACCTCGCCGCGATCCTCTACACCAGCGGAACCACGGGCCGCAGCAAGGGCGCGATGCTGTCGCATGGCAATCTGCTGTCCAACGCAGCCATGCTCAAGGACTACTGGGGCTGGAAGAAGGGCGACGTGCTGATCCATGCACTGCCCATCTTCCATGTGCACGGCCTGTTCGTGGCGATCCACGGCGCGTTGATCAATGGCAGCAAGATGATCTGGATGTCCAGGTTCGATCCCAAGGCCGTGATTGCGGCCATGCCGCGCGCGACGGTGTTCATGGGCGTGCCGACGCTTTATGTGCGCATGCTGGCCGAACCGTCGCTCACCAGGGAGCAGGCGAGGAACATGCGCCTGTTCATCGCGGGCTCGGCGCCGCTGCTCATCGAGACGTTCAGGGAGTGGCAGGACCGCACGGGCTCCACCATTCTGGAGCGCTATGGAATGAGTGAAACCATCATGCTCACGTCCAACCCCTATTCGGCCGACGAACGCTACGGCAACCAGGACGAGCGCCGTGGCGGCACGGTCGGCTTCCCCCTGCCGGAGGTCGGCCTGCGCGTGGTGGACGATGCGGGCAAGGAACTGCCGACCGGCGAAATCGGCAATATCCAGGTCAGGGGGCCGAACGTCTTCAAGGGCTATTGGCGCATGCCCGAAAAGACCCGGGAGGAGTTCAGCTCCGACGGCTGGTTCAAGACGGGCGACGTGGGCGAGGTGGACGAGCGCGGCTACGTCAGCATCGTGGGCAGAAGCAAGGACCTGATCATCAGCGGCGGCTACAACGTCTATCCGGCGGAGATCGAGGGCTATGTCAACGAAATGCCCGGCGTGGCCGAGAGCGCGTTGGTGGGCGTGCCGCATCCCGATTTCGGCGAGGTGGGCGTGGCGGTGGTGATTCCCAAACCCGGAGCAAGGGTGGACGGCGATGCCGTCATCGCCGGGCTCAAGTCACAGTTGGCGAATTTCAAGATTCCCAAGCGTTGTTTTGTGGCAACGGAACTTCCGCGCAACACCATGGGCAAGGTGCAGAAGAACCTGCTGCGCGATCAATACAAGGGCTTGTTCGCCTGACGGGGGCGCGGGCGCAATCGATTCGCTGCGCATCGAGATGGAAAAAAGCGGCCAGGCTGAAAACCTGGCCGCTTTTTTTACGTGGCTTTGCTATCTATCAGCGCAGAACCAGCACCGGGATTTCCGAGTGCGTGAGCACGTGCTGCGTTTCGCTTCCCAGCAGCACGCGCTTGATCCCCTTGCGGCCATGGGAGGCCATCACGATCAGGTCGCAGTTGTTCTTGGTTGCCGTGGCGATGATGGACTCCGCGATCAACTCGGACTTGGCAACGACGCATTTCACGGAAACGCCTTGATCCGAGCCCTGTTGCTTGACGGTGTTCAGTTCCTTCAGGGCGGATTCGGACCAGCGTTGCTCCACCTGCTTGACTTCATCGCGATTGAGCGGCGCGCTGCCTTCAAAGTAGCTGCGCGGATAGCGCGGCACCACCTTGAGCGCGACGATCGATGCGCCGCAAAGCGCGGCAAGACTCAAACCTGATGCGACCGCCTTGTCGGAAAGGGGGGAGCCGTCGGTCGCAACCAGAATACGCTTGTACATATGAATCTCCTCTAGTGAATTCAGCCCGTAGCCATTTGAGCCTGATTAAAAGAATATACGCAAATGAATGTTCTGTAACCGATTTTTGTTTCAAGCATAGTGGCGTGCGGGATTCGTTCTCTTGATTCACGTCAACTTGCTATAGTGATTGAAGACTTATCTTTCGTTCCATGTCAATCAGCACATCCAGGAATCAGGCGATAGTCCAAGATTTTTCGTCTGCAGCCGAATCGGCAGGCGCGGGATCCGATGGAGATGCGCGCTCGACCTTGCTGGATGATCCCGATGAATGGGCCGCGTTCGGGCGGCCGCTGACGGGAGCGCAGGCCACGGGGGCACCCGCTTCGTCCGCATGGGAGTCCTTCATCGTACTCGACGGAATGCACTGCGCGGCCTGTGCCTTGTCCATTGAGGATGCGCTCAAGCAGGTTCGGGGCGTGCGGGACGTGGATGTGAGCGCGGCCACGCGGCGCGCGCGCGTCGTGTGGGACCCGGCGCAGGTGCTGCCGTCGCAATGGATGGCTGCCGTGGCCAAGGCGGGCTATCGCGCCCTGCCCGCCATGGATGCCCTGATGCGGGAGCAGCGGCAGCGTGAGAGCCGCCGCGCGCTCTGGCGCTGGCTGGTCGCGGGGTTCTGCATGATGCAGGTGATGATGTATGCATGGCCTGCCTACCAGGCCGTGCCGGGCGATCTCACGGCCGAGATGGAGCAATTGCTGCGCTGGGCCTCGTGGGTGATCTGCCTGCCGGTGATGTTCTTCGCATGCGGACCGTTCTTCTCCAGCGCGCTTCGGGACGTGCGCGAGCGGCGGGTGAGCATGGATCTTCCGGTGGCTCTCGGGATGCTGATCGCCTTTGTCGTCAGCACGCTGGGCACGTTCGAGCCCGACGGGCCGTTCGGGCGGGAGGTCTATTACGACTCGCTCACCATGTTCGTGTTCTTCCTGCTGTCGGGGCGGCTGCTTGAATTGCGGCTGCGCGACCGCACCGCCGGCGCCCTGGAGGCCGTGGCCAATCGCCTGCCCGATAGCGTGGAGCGCTGGGACGAGGCGGCGTCGGCGTTTGTCCGCGTCACCACCCGCCGCCTGCGCGTGGGCGATGTGGCGCGTGTGCTTCCCGGAGAGGCCTTCCCCGCGGATGGAACGATCACACGCGGCTTCACGCAGGCCGATGAAGCGCTCCTGACGGGGGAGTCCCGCCCGGTGGACAAGCCCGAGGGGGCGGCGGTGTCCGCGGGCAGCTACAACCTGCGCTCGGCGGTCGAAATGCGGGTGGAGCAGATCGGAGAAGCCACCCGCTTCGCGCAGGTGGTTACGCTGATGGAGAGCGCGTCGCTGCAGAAGCCGAGGCTGGCGCAGTTGGCCGACAGGATCGCCCGTCCCTTCCTGGTTGCTGTCATGCTCGCGGCGCTGGCGGCGGCGCTCTGGTGGTGGCCCAGCAGTCCGAGTCATGCCGCCATGGTGGCAGTGGCCGTGCTGATCGTGACCTGCCCCTGCGCGCTTTCGCTGGCAACGCCTGTTTCCATGCTGACGGCGGCGGGAACGCTGGCGCGCCACGGCGTGCTGGTGCGCAATCTTCAGGGGCTGGAGTCGCTGGCGCGCGTCGATACCGTGGTGTTCGACAAGACCGGCACGCTCACGCGCGACGGGTTGTCCGTCGTCGGATTGGAGGATGGCGCCGAAACCACCGCAGCCGGGGGCTGGAGCCGCGACACCTTGCTGGCGCTGGCGGGCTCACTGGCTGCGCGTTCGCTGCATCCCGTATCCAGGGCGGTCGTTGCATTCGCGGGCGGCGATGCCGCTGCCAGGCAAGACGCCGGGTGGGTGCTGGAATCCGTGCGCGAAGTCTCCGGCTCGGGCATGGAGGCTGTGCTGCGCCACGCCTATCTGCCGGGGCAGACATGGATCGCCAGGCTGGGGTCACCCCAATTTACGGCCTTGCCCGCACATGCCGACGGCCGGCAGGAGGTGCTGTTTTCCGTTCAAGGCCCGGCCGCGCCCATGGCGTGGCTGCGCTTTGAACTCTGTGAGGACGTGCGCGAGGAGTCCGGTGCCGTCGTCGATGAGCTCATGAAGGAGGGACTGCAGGTCGAACTGCTGTCGGGTGACAACTCCGACGTGGTGCGGCGCGTGGCAACGCAGACGCGTATCGGGCATGCCCATGGTGATTGCTCGCCCCAGGACAAGCTCGCCCGCCTGAAGACGCTGCAGTCGCAGGGGCGGCATGTGGCGATGGTGGGCGATGGCCTGAATGACGGCCCGGTGCTGGCAGGGGCGCATGTCTCGTTTGCCTTCGGGCGTTCGGTGCCGCTCACGCAGTCGCGCGCCGATTTTGTCGTCATGGGCGATCAGCTCGAACTCGTATGGCAGACGCTGCTGCTGGCGCGTCGCACCATGCGGGTGGTGCGCCAGAACCTGCTGTGGGCGGCGCTCTACAACGCGCTGTGCGTTCCCCTGGCGATTGCCGGCTACATGCCCGCCTGGCTTGCGGGACTCGGCATGGCGGCGAGTTCGTTGCTGGTCGTCCTGAACGCAGCCCGGCTGGCGCGCGATGGCGGGCTTGCATGTGTCAGCGCGCAGGTCCGTGCGTCCCATCAAACCCTGCCATCCCCCGCGATGGCCAACCTCACTACGGAGCCTGTCTGATGGACATCCTCTATTTACTCATTCCGCTGTCTGTTGCGCTTGTTCTGTTCGTGCTTGCCGGACTTTGGTGGGCTGTTTATCGCGGACAGTTCGAGAATGTAGATCAAGAAGCTGAACGGATTTTGAAGAATGATTGATGCTTATCAATGCCTTATAGAGAGTGGTGTTTCAAACTGATACGGCAATATAAGAGGTATCCGATGGAATCGCAAAAAGCAGGTGTTTCACACTACAACGATACTGTAGTGCGGCAGTTTTCTATCATGGCCGTCGTTTGGGGGGTGGTGGGCATGTTGGTGGGCGTCTTTATCGCCGCCCAGCTGACCTGGCCGGAACTCAATTTCGGCATTCCGTGGCTGAGCTATGGGCGCCTACGGCCCTTGCATACCAACGCGGTGATTTTCGCGTTTGGCGGATGCGGCTTGTTCGCCACCAGCTACTACGTGGTCCAGCGCACTTGCCAGACCCGTCTGTTCGGCGGCCCTCTGGCGGCCTTCACGTTCTGGGGCTGGCAACTGGTGATCCTGGCTGCCGCGATCTCGTTGCCGCTCGGCTATACATCCGGCAAGGAATATGCCGAGCTGGAATGGCCGATCGACATCCTGATCGCCCTGGTGTGGGTGGCCTATGCCATCGTGTTCTTTGGAACCATCGGCATGCGCAAGGTCAAGCACATCTATGTGGCCAACTGGTTCTTCGGGGCCTTCATCCTGGCGGTGGCGCTGCTGCACATCGTCAACAGCGCGGCCATTCCGGCGGGCTGGATGAAGAGCTACTCGGCATACGCCGGCGTGCAGGACGCCATGGTGCAGTGGTGGTACGGCCACAACGCCGTGGGCTTTTTCCTGACCACGGGCTTTCTGGGCATGATGTATTACTTCGTGCCCAAGCAGGCGGGCCGCCCGGTCTATAGCTACCGACTCTCCATCGTGCACTTCTGGGCGCTGATCTTCACATACATGTGGGCCGGCCCTCACCACCTGCACTACACCGCGCTGCCTGACTGGACCCAATCGGTCGGCATGGTGTTCTCGCTGATCCTCCTGGCTCCAAGCTGGGGCGGCATGATCAACGGCATGATGACGCTCTCCGGCGCATGGCACAAGCTGCGCGAAGACCCGGTGCTGCGCTTCCTGATCGTTTCCCTGTCGTTCTACGGCATGTCGACCTTCGAAGGTCCGATGATGTCCATCAAGACCGTGAATGCGCTGAGCCACTACACCGACTGGACCGTCGGCCACGTGCATGCGGGCGCCATCGGCTGGGTGGGGCTGATCACCATGGGTTCGCTGTACTACCTCGTGCCGCGCCTGTTCGGCCGTGGCGACAAGATGCACTCCACCAAGGCCATCGAACTGCACTTCTGGATGGCGACCATCGGCATCGTGCTGTACATCGCCGCGATGTGGATCGCCGGTGTGATGCAGGGCCTGATGTGGCGCGCAGTCAATCCCGACGGCACACTGACATACACCTTCGTGGAAAGCGTCAAGGCAACCTATCCGTTCTACGCGATTCGTCTGCTGGGTGGCCTGCTGTATCTGGGCGGCATGATCGTCATGGCCTGGAACGTCTGGATGACGGCTATTTCAGGCCGCTCCACCAACGTGAGCATTCCGGCAGTCAACACTGCGCGCGCCTGACCTGATAGTGGAGAAATTGAATGTCTGATACACAAACCAAGGCATCGTCGGGCTTCTCGCACGAAAAGATCGAAACCAACAATTTCCTGATGATCGTCCTGATCCTGGTGGTGATCGCCATCGGGGGGCTGGTGGAAATCGTGCCTCTGTTCTTCCAGAAGTCCACGACGGAGGCGGTCGAGGGCGTCAAGCCCTATACCGCGGTTCAACTGATTGGCCGTGACGTCTACCTCCGCGAGGGTTGCTACAACTGCCACTCGCAGATGATCCGTCCGTTCCGGGCAGAGACATTGCGTTACGGCCACTACTCGGTCGCCGGTGAATTCGTCTACGACCACCCATTCCAGTGGGGCTCCAAGCGTACCGGCCCCGACCTGCATCGCGTGGGCGGAAAGTACAGCGACGAATGGCACCGCATTCACCTGAACAACCCGCGCGATGTCGTGCCCGAGTCCAACATGCCCGCCTATCCGTGGCTGGAGAAGACCGCGGTCGATCCAGCCGTCGCGGCTCCGCGCATGAGCGCGCTGCGCAAGGTGGGCGTGCCCTACACGGATGAGGACATCCAGGGCGCGGCCGAGCAACTCAAGGACAAGACCGAGCTGGATGCGCTGATCGCATACCTGCAGGTCATGGGCCGAGCATTGAAGTAAGAAAGAAGAAGGAGCGTCAACATGGACATTTCGACCATGCGCAGCATCGCCACGGTGGCGTCGCTGGTCTGCTTCCTGGGTATTTGGGTGTGGGCATATCGCCGCAGCAACAAAGCCCGCTTCGACGAAGCAGCACAACTTCCCTTTCTTGAGGACTGAGGTCCTTGCCTAGAACACAAAGAGAGTTCCCATGAGTGACTTCACCAGTAATTTCTGGTCGATCTACGTGGCAGGTATCACCCTCGCCGGTATCCTCGGCTGCCTGTTGCTCCTCATCTTCACCGCAAGGAAGAAGGTGGAGGCAACGAGCGACAACACGACCGGCCATGTCTGGGACGGCGACTTGACGGAGATGAACAACCCCATGCCGCGCTGGTGGATGTGGCTGTTCGTCCTCACCATCGTCTTCGGCCTGAGCTATCTGGCCATCTTCCCCGGTCTTGGCTCCTACTCCGGCCAGTTGAAATGGACCCAGCTCGGCGAGTACCAGTCCGAAGTGGTCAAGGCCAATGAGCAGCTCCAGCCGCTGTATGCCCGCTTCGAGAGCATGCCTGTCGAGGATATTGCCAAGGACCCGGCCGCGATGGCCATCGGTGATCGCCTCTTCATGAACAATTGCGCTCAGTGCCACGGCTCCGACGCCCACGGCAGCAAGGGGTTTCCCAACCTGACCGACGGCGACTGGCTGCACGGCGGCGCGCCCGATCAGATCTACAAGACCATCCATGATGGCCGGATCGGCGTGATGGCTCCGGTGGCGGCGGCGGTGGGCAGCGCAGAAGACGTCCGCAACGTGGCGCAGTATGTGCTCAGCCTGTCCAACAGCCCGCATGACTCGGTCAAGGCTGCCCTGGGCAAGGAGAAGTTCGCTGTCTGCGCGGCCTGCCACGGTATGGACGGCAAGGGCAACCAGGCGCTGGGCGCTCCCAATCTGACCGACGACACGTGGCTGCACGGCTACGGCGAAGAGGCCATCATCGCCATGGTCACCAAGGGAAAGATGAACGAAATGCCGGCGCAGTCCGCCAAGCTCACCAATGATCAGATCAAGGTGCTGACCGCCTACGTCTGGGGCTTGTCCAACAACAAGCCTGCGGATTCTCGTTGATGCGGTAGCTGATGGCCGGCTCGCCTGCGCACAAGCAGGCGGTCGGCATCGTTGCTTTCAGAGTTGGTTCATTTAGTTCGAAGAAAATACAGATCATGGCGTCAGAAGACGGCAGCAAGCCACCGGATCGGGTGATTCCAATCACTCCAGTCCCCGCTCCGGAGCAAGCCGAAAGCATTTCCCTCTACGAGGCCCAGAAGAAGATCTATACGCGCTCCATCGGCGGCGTGTTCGCGCGATGGCGCTGGCTTCTGGTGTTTCTGACGCAGGCGTTCTTCTATCTCGTACCCTGGTTTCAATGGGGCGAGCGCCAGATGGTGCTCTTCGACCTGGGCGCGCGCCGTTTCTATCTCTTCGGACTGGTTCTCTATCCGCAGGATTTCATCTACCTCACCGGTCTGCTGATCATCTCCGCGCTGTCGCTGTTCCTGTTCACCGCGGTGGCCGGACGCCTGTGGTGCGGATTCGCCTGTCCACAAACGGTCTATACCGAGCTGTTCATGTGGATCGAGCACAAGGTCGAGGGTGATCGCAGCGCCCGGATGCGCCTGGACCGCAGTGGCTGGACATTCGAGAAAATCTGGAAAAAGACCACCAAGCAGGCGCTCTGGATCATCCTGTCCATCTGGACGGGCTTCACGTTCGTGGGCTACTTCGTGCCCATCCGCGAGCTTGGCGCCGAACTGCTGGCCTTTCATGGCACATGGCAGCTTTTCTGGGTGGTCTTCTATGGTTTCGCCACCTACGGCAATGCGGGCTACATGCGCGAGCAGGTTTGCAAGTACATGTGCCCCTATGCCCGCTTTCAAAGCGCCATGTTCGACAAGGACACGCTCATCGTCAGCTACGATCCGGCGCGCGGCGAGCAGCGCGGACCTCGCAACAAGAAGATCGACTACAAGGCCAAGGGACTTGGCGACTGCATTGACTGCAGCCTCTGCGTGCAGGTCTGCCCGACCGGCATCGATATTCGCAACGGCCTTCAATATGAGTGCATCGGTTGTGGGCTGTGCATCGACGCCTGCAACAATGTCATGGACAAGATGCAGTATCCGCGCGGCCTGATACGCCTGAGCACGCAAAACGGCATCGCCCAGCAACTCGACCAGTCGCAGATGATCAAGCGTGTGTTCCGGCCGCGCGTGCTGCTCTATGGCTTTGTGTTGCTGGCATTGTGCGCGGCCATGATCTTCAGCCTGATAGGGCGTACGCCACTCAAGGTGGACGTGGTGCGTGACCGCGCTTCGCTCTCGCGCATCGTTGCCGGAGGAAAGCTGGAGAACGTCTATCGCCTGCAGATCATGAATGCCACCGAGGCATCCCGCAGCTATCGCATCGGAGCGACGGGGCTCGATGGCATCATCGCCATCACCGACCCGCACATCGAGGTGGGACCGGCCGAAGCCAAATGGGTGCTCGTGCGCCTGCAGATTCCCTACGCAAGCGCAGCCCCGGGCTCGCACAAGGTCATGTTCGAAGTGGTGGCGCAAGAGGACAATGCCAAGGTGGCCGAGAAATCCGTCTTTCTTGTTCCGCGGTGAAGCAGCCGTCTAGCATGCCGCATTGCCCCATGATGGAGGGCGGCCAGGCATGCACAAAAGGAGATTTCAAAATGCAAAGTACTGCTGAACAACTCGCTATCAAAAAGACATCTCCAGAGGCCAAGCCATGGTGGCGCTTCGGCTTGGTCTGGATGATCATTTCCGGCCCCGCCATCGTCGTGGTCGCTGGTTTCGTGACGCTATGGATTGCCATCAGCACGCCGGATCCCGTGGTGGAGGAAGACTATTACCAGCGCGGCTTGCATATCAACGAGACCTTGCGCCAGCAAGGCGGCGAGCGCAGCATGATGCCCGCGGTCAAGGGGCGGAACCACGTCGCCACGCACAGCGATTCCATGCGCCCGGCTGAAGATCATTGAGATCGATACTGGGTGGGGCGGAGGCTGTGGCTGGGAGCGGCGGCGCTTGTTCTTCAACTCTCCTCCGGAAACAGCGCTTCCGTCTCTGAGGGGCGATCCTGCCTTCCGAGGCGGCGCTCCTGCATGGCATTTGCGTCAACGCGGCGGGTCAATATGGAGCCGGGTTCGATGATCGAGTGACTGGCGCGGCCTTGGATATCCGAGCAGGGGTTGCGCTATGTACAGTTCTTGAAGCCAGTGATAACGTCTATTTCGTAATTGATATAAGTCATCAATGGAGATAGCGGTGAAAGCTCAACGACTCATGTGGATTGCCTGGCCTGCCTTTCTGATGGCGGCGGTTCTGGAAATGCTGGTATTCGCATTCGTGGATCCCCAGGCGCTGGAATGGTTTGACCAACCCTTGAATCTTTCGAGAGAAGGCGTCTACACCATCGCCTTCTTCGCGTTCTGGATCGCCATCATGGCCGCCAGTGGATTGACGACCTTGCTGTCGCTTTCACCCTTCGAGGTGAATCGCTGCCCGGTGCCCTGCGAGGATCGCCCCGCTGACTGTGCGAAGTTCCTGGTCTGAACCGGGCGTGAGCTATCTTGAGGGATAGCTCACGGAGGGAGGGTGAATGGACTTTCGTGATCAGTGGCAGGCTTGCTGGCTGTTGACGATGTTGCGCAGTGCTCCGGCGTCCAGGATGCGAACGTGCCGCTGTTTGACTTCCACGATACCTTCTTCAACAAACTTCGAGAATGTGCGGCTCACGGTTTCGAGCTTGAGGCCAAGATAGCTGCCGATTTCCTCGCGCGTCATGCGCAGAACGAGTTCCGACTGCGAGAAACCGCGCGCGTGCAGGCGCTGAACGAGGTTCAGGAGGAATGCGGCCAGGCGCTCTTCCGCCCGCATGCTGCCCAGCAACAACATGACACCATGTTCGCGCACGATTTCGCGGCTCATGATCTTGTGCACATGGTGCTGGAGCGCCTTGACTTCGCGTGACAGCTCTTCGATGTTGTCGAAAGGCATGACGCAGACTTCCGCGTCTTCCAGGGCGACGGCGTCACAGGTATGGCGATCGCTCACGATTCCATCAAGGCCGATGATTTCGCCAGCCATCTGGAAACCGGTCACCTGGTCGCGTCCATCCTCGGTGGCCACGCAGGTCTTGAAGAATCCGGTACGAATGGCAAACAGGGATGTGAAAGGCTCACCATTGCGGAACAGCGTTCCACCCCGTTTGACCTTGCGGCGAACGGCGACGACTTCGTCGAGCCGTTTCAGTTGTTCCTCTGACAGCCCAAGGGGCATACAAAGTTCTCGCAGGTTGCAATTGGAGCATGCGACTTTGATTGTTTGCGGTGTCATTTGCAATGGCGCCTTGTAACAGTTACCGGCTTTCGGATGCGGATGGTGCCCGCCTTCCTCTGCCGTTGGCATTTATAAAGAACAGAATGGATTGTCCCTGTGATCATGAAAATTAGATTGACCTGCGTCAAGGACATTCCTCGGAAGCTGCGGCACAGTCATGGCGAACCTTTGGAATTCGCTATGACTGTTGTCACATCAGATCTCATTCGTCAATTTGACGTATCGGGGCCGCGCTATACGTCCTACCCTACGGCAGACCGTTTCGTTGAAGCCTTCGGTCCGGACGACTATATCCTTGCCCTGCAACAGCGCCGCATTGGCTCCAATGCCAAGGCGTTGCCGCTGTCCCTCTATGTGCACGTCCCATTTTGTGAATCCCTCTGTTATTACTGTGCTTGCAACAAGATTATCACCAAACACCCTGAAAGGGCGGAAGCCTATCTTCGCTATCTAAGTCGAGAAATTGATTTGCATACTGAGCACTGCGGCGTCAATCAGCATGTGAGCCAATTGCATATTGGAGGAGGCACTCCGACCTTTCTCTCCAATGAGGGGTTGGATGACTTAATGTCGATGATCCGCCGCAGCTTCAACCTTGTGCCCGATGGCGAGTACTCGATCGAGGTGGATCCCCGCACTGTTAACAATGATCGTTTGATGTTTTTGCGTCAGCTGGGCTTCAATCGGCTGAGCTTTGGCGTGCAGGATTTCGACCCCGAAGTTCAGAAAGCCGTGCACCGGGTGCAGCCGGCGGAGCAGGTGTTCAAGCTGGTGAACGAAGCTCGCTCCATCGGCTTTGATTCCGTGAACGTGGATCTGATCTACGGTCTTCCGCGTCAAACGCCCGAGTCGTTCGAGCGCACATTGTCGCAGGTGTGCGAATTGCGCCCCGACCGGATCGCCCTCTATGCGTATGCTCATTTGCCCGAGCGGTTCAAGCCGCAGCGCCGCATATTCGCCGACGAGCTTCCCCTGCCGGCGTCCAAGGTGGCGATGCTGGCGCGTTCCCTGGCCGTATTCCAGGAAGCCGGTTACGTATATGTCGGCATGGATCATTTCGCGCTTCCCGAGGACTCGCTGGCCATTGCCAAGCGCCAGGGGCGGCTGCACAGGAACTTCCAGGGCTACAGCACCCAGCCGGATTGCGACCTGATCGGCCTGGGAGTGTCTTCCATCGGAAAGGTCGGGGCCACCTACAGCCAGAACGCCAAGACGCTGGACGATTATTACGACGCGATCAACCGGGGGCAGCTCCCCATCGCACGTGGACTGGCGCTGACGCGCGATGATCTGCTGCGCCGTTCGGTCATCATGGCGGTCATGTGCCAGGGCAAGATTCTTTACGAATCGGTCGAGCAGGCGTGGCTGATTGATTTCAACAGCTATTTCGCGGCGGAAATCGAGCAACTGCGCGCCATGCAGGATCAGGGGCTGGTGGAACTGCACGACGACGGCATAGAAGTGACGGCCATGGGCTGGTACTTTGTGCGCGGTGTTGCCATGGTGTTCGACCGCTATTTGCAGGGAAGCCGCACGCGCGAGCGCTTCTCGCGCATCATCTGATCCATGTGGGCGCTTGCCTGGACTGCTTTTCTGATGGGGCTTCTGGGGGGGGCGCATTGCCTGGTGATGTGCGCCGCGCCTTGTGGCGCGCTGCTCGGCTCGGGCTCCACCAAACCGGGGAGTGAGCAGGTCGCGGGGAGCGAACAGGTCGTCCAGTTCATGCGAGGGCGGCCTCGCGGGTTTCCAGCGCGCGCCGTGTTCTTTCATCTGGGGCGAATCATCGGCTATTCCCTGGTCGGGGCGCTGGCTGCCTATGCGATGGAGCGGCTGGCATGGTTCAGCCAGGGCACGGGCGCGCTGCGCCCCGTCTGGACGGTGATGCATATCGCGGTCATCGGATGGGGGCTCATGCTGCTCATGCAACTGCAGCAGCCCGCCTGGATGGAGCAGGCGGGGCGCAGGCTCTGGACGCGGGTGGGGGGCCTCATCGGAAAGCCCGGGGGCACATTCGCCGTGGGCTGCGGCTGGGCCGTCATGCCGTGCGGGTTTCTCTATTCAGCCTTCCTGGTGGCCGCGCTCAGCGGCGGCCCACTGGCGGGCGCGTTGTCCATGGCCATGTTTGCCGTGGCAAGCGGCCTGTGGCTGTGGACGGGTCATTGGGCCTGGTTGCATGTCCGCGCACGCCTGCGCCATCCGCATATGGTGGCATGGGGAACCCGCCTGAGCGGAGCCGTGCTGGTCACACTGGGCGCAATTGCCTTGTGGTGGGGCGTGGTGCACCAGCAGCAGGCGCCATGGTGCGCGACCTGATCTACCTGAGTGTGCGTATGGTGTGTTGCCGATGGCGCCAGGAGGCAGGCAAAGGTGTCTGCAATGCCACCGGATCGTCATCCTGAACCGGGGGTTCAGGTGGGCAAGAGCAACCTGACGTTGGGTTCATCTGACGCGAGACGATCACGCTCATCAGGTGATTTATCAAGCCCGTGCTCAGGGAGCATTGGTTCAAGGAAATATAAAACCCGGAACATTGCAGACGCCTCCATTGTAATTGGAGGCGGGCCGCTTTGCTGCTTGATGAGGGTATTTTGCAATCGTCCTGCGAGGGCCGATCTTGAGGCTGTATCGATTGTGAGCAAACGTGCCAGATGCATCCCCGGTTGCGGATCGGCCGCGCAAGGAATCAGAACAACCGGCCGTCGTCGCCCAGTGCCGCGTCCAGACGCTGGATCAGGCCGGCCATCCGCTCATCTGCATCGCCGCTGGATTCTTCCCGAGGGGGCGGGGCTTGCTGCGCACTGACTGTTTCAGCCAATTGCGCGGCCCGGGTCTCAGCCGCCAATGTGGCCGCCCGGTGATCGGCGATCTCGAATGCCATGTTCAGAGCGGCAAGCACCGCGATGCGCTCGCGCGCTTTCACCTTGCCGGCGTCGCGGATACGCGTCATCGCGGTGTCCACCCGCTCCACCGCTTCCAGCATGCGCGCCTCGTGGCCTTCGGGGCAGCTCAGCAGATAGCTTTGCTGCATGATCTTGACCTCGATCTGCTTCATGAGGCATCGTCCTTCGTTTCGGGCATGTCGGGAAGCCGCTCCAGAAGCGAGTCCATGCGGTGACGGGCTGTCTGCAGGCGGGATTTGAGGGAGTCGCGCTCTTGCGTCAAAGTCAGTACCTGCTGGGAAAGCAATGCATTGGTGCGCTGCAATTCAGCATAGCGAACCAACAGGCGTTCAACGCGCTCGGCGATCTGGTCTTGAGGAGATGGGGGTGCCATACAACGGATATTGTACGGATCGGCACATAAACAATCGTAAAATTACGTGGTTGGTGCTCGCAGCGTGGTTCACACGCCGCAGTTCAACGGGAAGCAGGAAGGGGTCTCCGCCATGGAGCCGCCTCCAGCCTGCGCTGCCCCCGCAACGGTCAGCGGCCGAATTCCCCAGGGGATTCTCTCCTTGCCATCACAGCCACTGTGCGCCTTGAACAAGCGTGCGGGAAGGCGGTCAAGGAGTGCGCCGCCAGCCCGGATACCGGCCAACATGGTGGTTTCGGCATATGGTGAGATGTGTTCTGCTGCAATGAATCCGTAGCGGCTCCTTCGCACGCCGGGACTGTGATGCCCATGTGCCGACGGGGAGGTCGGACGCGGCGATATCTTTCTTTTTTGTCCACGATGACAACTCGAACTGTTGTATTGGCCCGCGCAGCCGCCTTGCCGCTGGCGCTGTCTGCCGTCTTTCCCTCGTTTTCCCAGACCCTGCTGGCCCAGGCCGCGACGGAGTCCTCGCTGCGCGAAATGGTCGTGACCGCCACGCGTGTGGAGCAGCCGCTGTCCGATCTGGTGGCGGACGTCTCCATCATCGACTCGGAAACCATCCGCAAAAGCGGCGCCGTGGGCGTGGTGGATGTGCTGGCCCGCGTGCCCGGCATCGAGATTTCCCGCAACGGCGGGCCGGGCAGCTCCAGCAGCGTCTATGTGCGCGGCGGCGAAAGCCGTTTCACCGCTGTTTATCTCGATGGAGTGCGGCTCGATTCGCAGTCCGTCGGCGGTGCCATGTGGGAGCAGATCCCGCTCTCGCAGATCGACCGCATCGAGGTGCTGCGCGGCCCGGCGGCGGCGGTCTACGGCTCGGACGCCGTTTCCGGGGTGATCCAGCTCTTTACCAAGAAGGGCGAAGGCAAGCCCGCGCCCTACGTCGGCGTGGGACTGGGCTCCCACGGCACGCGCACGGCCGAGGCGGGCGTCAGCGGAAGCTCCGGCGCAATCGACTATTCGCTGGGCATCTCGCACGAGCGCAGCGACGGCTTCAACTCCCGTCCCGTGTCCACCATGAACCCGGATGATGACGGTTACGAGCGCACTTCGGGCAACGCCCGCGTGGGCTGGAGTTTCGCCCCGGGCCAGCGGCTGCAGGCGTCGTTTCTCGCCAGCAACCTGAACTCGCAATATGATTCCAGCCTGACCGACGACGACCGGAACCATCATCAACTACGCACGGCCGATCTGCTCTGGGAAGGCAAGTGGAGCGACAGCTACAGCACGCGGCTGCAGGTGAATCAGTCGAACTCCAAGTACAGCACGACGCCGAATTTCTACATGACCGAAACGACGGTCCGCAGCTATCTGTTCCAGAACGAGTACCGCCTGGGCGTGCATCGCTTCACCGCCGCGCTGGAGCGCCGCGAGGACGAGCTGCACAATCCTGCGACCTCATATGTCGGTGATCTCAAGCGCGACCGCTCGCAGAACGCCATCGCATTGGGCTATGGCCTGCACGCGGGAGCGCACACGGTGCAGGCGAACGTTCGCCATGACGATGACAGCGAATTCGGCGGCAAGAGCACCGGAAGCCTTTCCTACGGCTATGCCATCAACAGCGAATGGCGCGTGACGGCATCGGGCGGGACCTCGTTTCGCGCGCCGACGCTGTATCAGCGCTTCAGCGAATATGGCGACGCCTCGCTCAAGCCGGAAACCGGCCGCAATCTGGAAATCGGCACGCGCTGGACGCGTGGCTCCAGCAGCGCCGGCATCGTGGCCTACCGCAACCGCGTGAACAACCTGATCGTCTATGGCGCGGCAGGAAGCTGCGCGTCGGCGTGGGGCTGCTACCAGAGCGTGGGACGCGCGAAGTACGAGGGCATCACGCTGAGCGCCGCGCACAAGATCGGCATGGTGTCGCTCAATGGCTCCGTCGATTTCCAGAACCCGCACGATCTGGACACGGGCCGCCAACTGGCCCGCCGCTCCAAGCGCTATGCCAAGCTGGGCGCGGACACCGCGATCGGCGGCTGGAACGTGGGCGCGGAAATGAATGCTGCGTCGCGCCGTTATGACAGCTCCTCCGGCACCAACATGCTGGGCGGCTACACGACGTTCAACCTGTATACCAGCAAGAACATCGGCCGCGATTTCACCTTGCTGGCGCGCCTGGACAATCTCGCCGACAAGAACTACGAGCTCGCCAAAGGCTATGCGATCCCAGGCCGCACGCTGTATGTCGGCCTGAAGTGGGCGCCGCAGTAAGCGGCCCGCATGTGCTGAAACCCTGATGCCTGCCGGAAGGATTCATGACTGCTCCACATGATTTCATTGCCAGAAGTGAATTGATTCTTGGCGGGCAAAAGAGCGGCAAGTCGCGCCGCGCGGAATTGCTGGCGCGCCAGTGGCTGGCCAGCGATCCGTCGCACCGCGCGAGCCTGATCGCAACAGGCATGCCCTACGATGAGGAAATGCGCGAGCGTATCAGCCGTCACCAGTGTGATCGCGCCCGGCGCGTGCCCGGCTTGCGCACGCTGGAGGAGCCGCTGGCGGTGGCCGAGATGATCCAGGCGCACTCCGACGCGCGAACGCTGCTCATCGTCGACTGCCTCACGCTCTGGCTTACCAACTGGGTCATGCCGGTGGAGCAATCCACTGCAGGCATGCCGTCATGGCCGACGCAATCGGCTATATTTTTACGCGCATTGAATGAAGCGTCCGGGCCCGTCATCCTGGTGGGAAACGAGATTGGCCTGGGTGTGATTCCGATGGGGCGTGAAGTGCGTGAGTTCGTGGATGCGCTCGGCGGGCTCAACCAGCAGGCCGCCGCCGCATGTTCCCGCGTGACGCTGATGGTGGCCGGGCTGCCCATGTGTTTGAAGGAAGAACAAAGATGAGTGAGTCGCGCTCCCTGGCGGCATGCCGCCGCGCGCTGTTGCTATCGGCCTGCGTGGTGGGGTGGTGCGTCTTCGCATCGGCCGCCATGGCAGGCCGGATCGTGGATGACCGGGGTGCGACCATCGACCTGGCGGCCGCTCCCCGGCGCATCGTCAGCCTTCTGCCATCGCTCACCGAGAGTGTGTGCGCGCTGCAGCAGTGTGACCGCCTGGTGGGGGTGGACCGCTATTCCAACTGGCCTGAATTCGTCAGCCACCTGCCCAAGGTGGGCGGCGGCATCGATCCCAATATCGAGGCGGTCGTCGCGCTCCAGCCCGACCTGATCCTGATGTCCACCAGCGGGCGCGGCCGTGATCGGCTGGAGGCGCTGGGCTACAAGGTCGCGGCCCTGGAGCCGCGCCGGCTGTCCGATGCGAAGCGCGTGCTGGGCGCCATCGGCACTCTTCTGGACGTGCCTCCCGAACAGGGCGCCGAGCGGGCGTGGCGCGAGATCGAAGCCGGCGTGGATGCCGCACGCCAGTCGCTTCCAGCGCACGTACGCGGCAAGCGCGTCTATTTTGAAGTGAGCCGCGGCCCCTATGCCGCGGGCGAGCAATCGTTCATGGGCGAGATTCTCACCCGGCTTGGCGCGCGCAACGTGGTGCCCGCATCGCTTGGGCCGTTTCCCCGCCTCAACCCTGAATTCATCGTGCGCGCCGATCCCGATGTCATCATGATCGGAAACCGCAGCATGCAGGATGCCGTCAACTATCCCGGCTGGAACACGCTGAGAGCGGTGCGCGAAAATCGTGTGTGCAAGTTCGACTCCACCGAGTCCGACATCCTCGTGCGGCCCGGCCCGCGCATGGCCGAGGCCGCGCGCATCATGGCGCGCTGTCTCGCAGACAAGGCGCCATGAGCGCGGCGGCGATGGATGGCGTGCTGGCCACCGGCAACCGGCGCAGGGCTTCGGCGATCCTGGTCGGACTGGTGCTGGCCAGCCTGTTGCTGCTGTGGCTGGGCGCGGCGGTGGGAAGCACGGGCTTCGAGAGCCTGATGCATTTGAATGACGATGCCGTATCGCGCCAGATCGTCATGCAGATCCGCCTGCCCCGAACGCTGGGGGCGTGGCTCGCGGGCGCCTTGCTGGGGCTCGCGGGCGCGGTGGCGCAGGGGCTCTTTCGCAACCCGCTGGCGGACCCCTATTTGCTGGGCAGCGCCTCCGGCGCCACGCTGGGCGGCGCCCTGGCCATGGTCTGGATGGGCGTCTCTCCCGCGTCGGCCAGCCTGCTTGCCCGCCTGGGCATCACGGGCGTGGCGTTTGCGGGAGCCTCCGGCGCCGTGCTGCTGACGCTGATGCTCGCACGCGGCGCGCAGCACACCTTGCGCCTGCTGCTCGCGGGTGTGATCGTCGGCGTGGTGCTTGGAGCGGCGCGTGATCTGGTCGAGCTCGGGTCGCCGGAGATTCTCCAGGCCATGCAGGCGTTCACGTTGGGCACCACGGCCTTCGTCGGCTGGGCGGCCGTCGGCATGATGCTGGCAAGCTGGCTGCTGTGCTCGGTCACCGCGCTGGCTCTGGCGCGGGCCCTGGACGGGTTGACTCTGGGTGAGGCCACGGCCGCGAGCCTGGGCCTGCCGCTGGCGCCCATGCGCGCCGGGCTGATTGCCGCCATGGCGCTGGCAACGGGTACCGCCGTCGCCCATACGGGGCTGATCGCTTTTGTCGGCCTGGCCGCGCCGCACCTGGTGCGCTCCATGGTGCGCGTCACGCATCCGTGGCATGTCATGCTGTCGGCATGCATGGGCGCGGTGCTGCTGCTCGCCGCCGATGTGCTGGCGCGTTGGCTGATCGCGCCGCAGGAGTTGCCCGTCGGCGTTCTGACGGCGGCGCTGGGCGGCAGCTACTTGCTGTGGCTCATGCATCGGCGCATGGCGCACGCGGGAGGGCTGTCATGAGCGGCTCCCTGGCGCTGGAGGCCCGCAACGTGCGTGTGCAGGCCGGCGAGCGCGAAATACTGCACGGCGTCGATCTGAAGATTCCCTCAGGGCGCTGGACCAGCATCGTCGGCCCGAACGGCGCGGGCAAATCCACTTTGCTGAAAGCCGTTTCGGGCCTGCTCAGGCATGTGGGCGCGCAGGCCCGCATCGAGCTGATGGGCCGGCCCCTTCACGGCATTTCCGGGCGCGAGCGGGCCCGCCGCATGGCGTGGCTCGGGCAGAACGAGGTGGCCATGGAGGAGCTGCTCGTGCATGACGTCGTGATGCTGGGCCGGCTGCCGCACAAGGCATGGCTTGCGCCGCCGTCCGCCAGGGACTTCGAGGCGGTCGAGCAGGCCTTGCGCATGACGCAGGCGTGGCAGTGGCGTGCGCGTCCGTTGTCGCAGCTATCGGGCGGAGAGCGCCAGCGTGTCCTGCTCGCGCGTGCGCTGTGCGTGCAGGCGCAATTGCTTTTGATGGACGAGCCGCTGGCCAATCTGGATCCGCCGCATCAGACCGACTGGATGCACATCGTGCGCGATCTGGTGGCGGCGGGGAATACGGTCGTGAGCGTTCTGCATGAGGTGTCGATCGCCCTGCAGGCCGACGACATGGTGATCATGGCCGATGGCCGCGTGCTGCATCATGGCGCGTGTTCGGACCGCGGCACCCACGCGGCGCTCGAGCGTGTGTTCGAGCATCGGATCCGTGTGCTGCACGTCGATGGCGTCTGGGTGGCCCTGCCGCACTGGCGCTCGCGGGCGGCCATGGACGAGCGCCATAATTGAATCAATCTCTGAAGACCTTGTATCGCGATGGAAATCGAAGCAGCCCCCACAGATAAATCCTACGAAAAACCCAGCGGCGAACGCCGTGGCCTTTTGCTCGTGAATACCGGCGACGGCAAGGGCAAGAGCACGGCGGCATTCGGGCTGGCGCTGCGCGCGCATGGCCGTGGCAAGAGCGTGCGGATATTCCAGTTCATGAAGGTGCCGTCGGCGCGCTTCGGCGAGCACCGCATGTTCGAGAGCCTGGGCATTCCGATTGAAGGACTGGGCGATGGCTTCAGCTGGAAGAGCCGCGATCTGGAACAGTCCGCGCAGTTGGCGCGCGATGGCTGGGAGCGTGCGCGCGCGGCAATTCTCTCGGGCGATCATTTCCTGGTCGTGCTCGACGAAATCACCTATCCGCTGATCTACGGCTGGCTGCCGCTGGAGCCGGTGCTCGAGACGCTGGCGCAGCGGCCGCGCGAGGTGCATGTGTGCATGACAGGCCGACGCTGCCCGCAGGAAATCATCGACGTGGCGGATACCGTCACTGAAATGAAGCTCATCAAGCATGCGTTTCAGGCGGGCATTCCCGCGCAGCGCGGTATCGAGGACTGATCCATTTTGCAGATCCCGGGCATTCTTGCGTGCGCGCTGCTGATTGCGCTGGCTGTTGACCGCTGGCTTGGCGAACCTGCTTTGCGCTGGCACCCCGTTATCTGGATGGGCCGCGCGCTGCAAAGAGCGGGGGAGGCCACGGCCCCGTTGCAGCCCACGGGCCGTGACATGACTTCGTTCTGGCGCGCCGCGCTGTGCTGGTGTGTGCTGGCGGCACTGTGCGTGTGCCTGGCCGCCGCGCTGCAGGCATTCATCATGGCGCATGCTCCGTGGTGGATTGCGTGTGTGCTGCTCGGCCTGCTGCTCAAGCCCTTGCTGGCGTGGCGGATGCTTTGCTCCGAAGTGATGGCGGTCGAATCCGCGCTGGAGCAATCCCTGCAAGATGGGCAGGAGCGGCTTGCGCGGCTGGTCAGCCGCGACGTGCATGGGCTCGATGCGGCCCAGGTACGCGAGAGCGCGATCGAATCGCTGGCCGAGAACCTCAACGATTCGGTGGTGGCCCCCATTTTCTGGTTCGTGATCGCGGGGCTCCCCGGGGCGGCGCTGTATCGTTTCGCCAATACCGCCGATGCCATGTGGGGCTATCCCGGAATGCGCTCGGGACGCTACTGGCAATGGGCCGGCAAATGGGCGGCGCGTGCCGACGATGTGCTGTCCTGGATCCCGGCGCGCCTGACGGCGGCGGCCTTGTGGCTGGTGGCGGGATGCCCGAACTGGTCCGCGCTGGCGGCCAATGCCAAGCTCACCCCGTCTCCCAATAGCGGATGGCCGATGGCAGCCATGGCACTGGCCCTGAATGTGCGGCTGGGCAAGCCCGGTGTGTATGTGCTCAACGCCCGTGGGGGCCAGGCCGCGCGCGCATCGGTCGAACAGGCGGCCCGGATGGCTTCGCGCGCGCTGGCGTGTTGCATTGTCGTCGCGGTACTCTGGCTGGTTTCCATGGTGGTGGTCAAGGCATGAGGGCGAGGGCGGGGCTTCACCATCCGGTACACGGAGGCCCCGATGCCGGCGGCGCGGTGGCGCATGATTTCTCGACCAACGCGAACGCCTGCGGGCCGTGCCCCATCGTCGTCGATGCATTGCGTGGGGTGGACGCATCGAGCTACCCCGATCCCCATTACACCCGCTTGCGGGAGCGGCTGGCGGCATTTCACGGCGTCGATCCCGAGCGCATCGTGATGGCCGCGAGCGCCAGCGAATTCATGCAGCGCATCAGCGCGCTGGCTGCGCGGGCGGGCCTGCGCCATGCGCGCGTTCCGCTGCATGGATATGGAGACTATTCCCGGGCCGCGGATATCTGGGGGCTCGAGATCCACCACGGCGATGAAATTCCTCCAGGCCCCGCACTGCATTGGGCGTGCGAGCCCGCGAGCCCGCTGGGAACCCGTGACGAGGCTGCCGCCAACTGGGCGGGGAGCAGCGGCACTGGCGATATCCGCGTGCTCGATTGCGCCTACGTGCCGCTGCGCCTGGATGCGCAATCCCTGCCCATGCCCGCTGGCGCATGGCAGCTCTGGACGCCGAACAAGGCATTGGCCTTGACGGGCATACGCGCGGCATATGCCGTTGCGCCGAGCGATGTATCCTTGGCTCATCTGAACATGCTGCACGGCATGTCCGCGTCCTGGCCCGTGGGCGCGCATGGCGTGGCCATGCTGGAGCATTGGCCGGATGGCGGCGTGCAGGACTGGCTGAAGTCGTCCCTGAATACCTTGCGTGGCTGGAAGTCCGCCCAGATCGCGCTGTGTGAAGAGTGGGGGTGGAGTGTCGTGTCGGGCAGTCTCGCGAATTACTTTGCCGCGCGGCTGCCGCCGGATTGCGACGCGCAGCGGCTGCATGCCGCATTGCGTTCATGCGGCATCAAGCTGCGTGATTGCGGCTCGTTCGGTTTGCCGAGGCACGTGCGGCTGGGCGTGCTGGGGCCTGCGTCGCAGGCGGTGCTGGCGGATGGCTGGTTCATTGGAGGTTTTGCATGAGTGCTCGCTGCATCATGGTGCTGGGAACGACCAGCGGCGCGGGAAAAAGCTGGCTCGCCACGGCGCTGTGCCGCTATTACGCCAATCAGGGTTTGAGGGTAGCGCCTTTCAAGGCGCAGAACATGAGCAACAACGCGCGCGTGGTGGCTGCCGCGGGTGATGGCTTTGGTGAAATCGGCAGCGCGCAATACTTCCAGGCGCTGGCGGCGCGGGCCGCGCCGGACGTGCGCATGAACCCGCTGCTGCTCAAGCCCGAGGCCGATACGCGCAGCCAGGTCGTCCTGCTCGGACAGGCCCATGCCGGGCTCAGCGCCATGCCCTGGCGCGGCAGGAGCCTAGAGGTCTGGCCGCAGATCGCAGCGGCGCTGGATGAGCTGCGCGCCGAAAACGACGTCGTGGTGATCGAGGGCGCGGGCTCTCCCGCGGAGATCAATCTGCATGAAAGCGACGTGGTGAACATGCGCGTGGCCAGGCATGCGAATGCGCGCTGCCTTCTCGTGACGGACATTGACCGGGGTGGAGCGTTCGCGCATTTGTACGGTACCTGGGCGCTGCTGCCCGAGGATGAGCAGCGCCTCATTCGAGGGTTCGTGCTCAACAAGTTCCGGGGCGATGCGGCGCTGCTCGCGCCCGCGCCGCAGTGGCTGCGCGAGCGCACGGGTGTCCCTGTCGTGGCGACGATTCCGATGCAGTGGAACCACGGCCTGCCCGAGGAAGATGGCGTGTTTGATGATCGCCCGCATGGCGCGCCGGGCGCGGTGCACACGCGCGTGTCGGTCATCGCCTATCCGCGCATCAGCAACCTGGATGAATTCCAGCCGCTCAAGAACATCGCCGGCGTTCGCCTGAATTGGGCGCGCAGTCCCGCGGATGTGGAGGGCGCCGACTGGATCGTGCTTCCCGGCTCGAAGGCGACGGCGTCGGATATGGCGTGGCTGCGCGCGCAGGGGCTGGATGCGGCGATCACCGCGCACGCTGCGGCGGGCCGCCGCGTGCTGGGCATCTGCGGCGGCCTCCAGATGCTGGGCGAGGCCATGATCGATACCGTGGGCGTGGATGGCAATGCCGCTGGCCTGGGGCTGCTGCCACTGGTCACCAGCTTCGAGGCCGGCAAGACTGTTCGCCTGGCGGATGTGCGATTCGGCGAATTGCATGGCGTCTGGCGGCAGCTTGAAGGAGTGCCGGTGCGCGGTTATGAAATCCATCACGGACAGACCGCGCAGCATCCGGCGATGGCGGCCTCGGGCGACCTGGCCAGGGTGGTGATCCCTGGCATTGCCTGGCAGAACGGCGCGGGCAACGTGCTCGGGCTTTACCTGCACGGCATGTTCGAGGATGCCCGCGTGCTGCGGGCGCTGTTCGGAGAACAGGCGCTGACGCTGGATGCGGTGTTCGAGCGCATGGCCCACGGCGTAGGGCAGTGGTTCGATCCCGCGTCGCTCGCGCTCGAATGAAAAGACCTTTTTTGCCGCCGCCTGCCCTGCAGCGCTGGCGGCGCGAAGCAAGCAAGAAATAAGTGAAAGATTGGCCCCAAGCATGTTGATTCCAGAAGTTTCCTCTCTATCCGATGCGCATTTGAGCGCCCGCCTGCAGGCCCGCATTGATTCCAAGACCAAGCCCCTGGGCGCGTTGGGGCGCCTGGAGACGCTGGCGCATCGCATCGGCTGCATCCTGGGGTCGGAGGAGCCCGTGCTGCGCGAGCCGCAGATGCTGGTGTGCGCGGCGGATCATGGGCTCGCGGCCAAGGGTGTCTCGGCCTATCCGAGCGACGTGACCTGGCAGATGGTGGAGAACTTTCTGGCAGGCGGCGCGGCCGTGAGCGTGCTTGCGCGCCAGAACGGGCTGGCGCTCACCGTGGCCGATTGCGGCGTGGCGCGCGAGATTCCCCGGCGCGTGCAGGAGCCGGGCGCGCCACGCCTGGTTTCATGCCGTGTGGCTGCAGGAACGCGGGATGCGAGCGCGGGCCCGGCGATGTCGATGGAGCAATGCGCGCAGGCCATTGAAAACGGCAGGCAACTGGTGCGGGACATGCCCGGCAACGCGTTGCTGCTGGGCGAGATGGGCATCGGCAACACGTCGGTGGCGTCGCTGCTGCTGGCGCGGCTTGGCGGCGTGCCGCTCGCGGACTGCACGGGGGCGGGGACAGGGCTGAGCGCGGTGGGCGTGGCGCGCAAGTTGCAGGTCCTCGCCACGGCGCTGGAGGCCAACGCCGATGCCACCGAGCCCTTGCAGGCATTGGCCGCCCTGGGTGGTTTCGAAGTGGCGACGCTCACCGGCGCGGTGCTGCAGGCGGCCGCCGAGCGGCGCGTGATCGTCGTGGACGGCTTCATCACCAGCGCGGCGGTCCTGGTCGCCAGCCGGTTGCAGCCCGCGGTACTGGAGCGCTGCGTGTTCGCGCACCGCTCGGGCGAGCCGGGGCATGCGCACATGTTGGGCTTGCTCAAGGGTGATGCGTTGCTCGACATGGGCCTGCGCCTGGGCGAGGGCTCGGGCGCCGCGCTGGCATGGCCGTTGCTGGAATCCGCTTGTGCGTTCCTGCGTGAGATGGCCAGTTTCGAGTCGGCGGGCGTGGACGGCAGCAACGCCGGGTAATGGGCCGGGGATTCCTGGCGCGGATGATTGAAAAGAGAAAAGGGCGGTTCGTGCGAGCCGCCCTTTTTTCATATTCATGACGGAATTGCGGCGCTGCGGGATCAGTGGTCGTGATGCAGGTACTTGCCCTGCTTGGGCAGTCGCAGGCTGAACAGGAAGGCCACGACCATCATCGCCGTCACATACCAGAAGAAGGCGGATTCATGGCCAAGCGACTTCAGGCCCAGGGCCACGTATTCCGCCGAGCCGCCGAAGATCGCGTTGGCAACGGCATAGGCCAGGCCCACGCCCAGCGCGCGCACTTCCGGCGGGAACATTTCGGCCTTCACGATACCGCTGATCGACGTGTAGAAGCTGACGATGGCCAGGGCCACGATGATCAGGAGCAGCGCCATTCCCGGGCTGGTGACATGCTGCAGCGCGGTCAGTATCGGCACGGTGAACAGCGCCCCCAGCGCGCCGAACAGCAGCATGTTGTTACGTCGCCCTATGCGGTCGGAGAGCATGCCGAACAGCGGCTGCATGCACATGTAGACGAACAGCGCGCCGGTCATCACGTAGCTGGCCGTCTTGATCGGCAACTGCACGGTGTTCACCAGGTACTTCTGCATGTAGGTGGTGAACGTGTAGAAGATCAGCGAGCCGCCGGCCGTATAGCCCAGTACGGTGATGAACGCCGCTGTGTGGTGGCGGAAAAGTCCGCGGATGGTGCCGGCCTCCTCGTTGCTCCTGGCGGCATCCGTCTGGGTTTCATGCAGCGTGCGGCGCAGCAGCAGCGCGACGACGGCGGCGACCGCGCCGCAGATGAACGGGATGCGCCAGCCCCAGGCGCGCAGCTCGGCTTCCGACAGAATGGACTCGAGGATCACGATCACGAGCACGGCGAGCAGTTGCCCGCCGATCAGCGTGACATACTGGAACGACGAATAAAAACCGCGCTGTCCCTTGAGCGCCACCTCGCTCATGTAGGTGGCCGTGGTTCCATATTCACCACCCACCGAAAGACCCTGGAACAGGCGGCAGATGAGCAGCAGGAACGGCGCCCACGCGCCGATCTGCGCGTAGGTCGGCAAACAGGCGATGACCAGCGAGCCGGTGCACATCATGGCAACCGAGATCAGGAGTGAAAGCTTGCGCCCGTACCTGTCGGCGATGCGGCCGAACAGCCATCCGCCGATGGGGCGCATCAGAAAGCCCGCGGCGAACACGCCGGCGGTATTCAACAGCTGAACGGTGGGATTGGATTTCGGAAAGAACGCGCCTGCGAAATAAAGCGCGGAGAATGCATACACATAGAAGTCGAACCACTCGACCAGATTGCCCGATGAGGCGGCCATGATCGCGAAGATGCGATGGCGCTTTTCGTGCGCTGAATAAACGCCGGGCTGGGAGGGATCGTTGCCTTCGTTGGGATTGGCTGTTATGTTTTTTCCCATGGCAAAAAGCCTTTCTTGCGAACTGATGATATCCAGGAGAATTATGGCTCCCGGATAGGTTCGGCGCGTGTCAGCGGACGCGCCGAACCGCGCCGCGCACGGGCGCGGTGCGGGCATGCAGCCGCTTCAGTGCGGTGCGCAGGCCTTGGGCGTGAAGTCGCAATACGGCGCCACCACGCACTCCCAGCAGCGGGGTTTGCGGGCCTGGCAGACATAGCGGCCCAGGAGAATCAACCAGTGGTGCGAGTCCACCGCATACTGCTCGGGAACGCGCTTGAGCAATTGCATCTCGACCGCGAGCGGGTCCTTGCCGGGAGCCAGCCCCGTGCGATTGCTCACGCGGAAGATGTGCGTATCGACGGCCATCGTGGGCTGCCCGAATGCGACGTTGAGCACCACGTTCGCCGTCTTGCGGCCCACGCCGGGAAGCGCCTGCAATTCTTCGCGCGTGGCGGGTACCTTGCCGCCGTGGCGCTCCACCAGGATGCGGCAGGTCTCCATCAGGTGCCTGGCCTTGCTGCGGTACAGGCCGATGGTCTTGATGTAGCTCTCCAGTGTTTCGAGGCCGAGGTCCAGGATGGCCTGCGGCGTGTTCGCCACCGCAAAGAGTTTGCGCGTGGCCTTGTTCACGCCCACGTCGGTCGCCTGCGCGGACAGCAGCACGGCCGTCAGCAGTTCGAACACCGAGGTGTATTCCAGCTCGGTATTGGGCTGCGGATTGGCTGCCCTGAGGGCGGCGAAGAAGGGCTCGATGTCGCTTTGTTTCATGATGCCGCATTGTCGCAGCCCCGGCCCGGCCGTTCAGGCACGGGGTTGCCTCGATATGTCATATTGTGGGACGAATGGGCGAAAAACCCGGTACGTTCATGGACCGCCGCAATGCAAGACAATGGCGGAAGTTGCCTGCAATATTTGAAGGATTTCTGGGATGAAATTTGCTGACCGTTTAAACAACGTCGAGACATCGGCGATTCGTGAATTGTTCAAGTTGCTGGGCAAGCCCGGCATCATCAGCTTTGCAGGCGGATTCCCCGACAGCGCGATGTTCGACGTCAAGGGCATCGAGGCGGCGACCGAGCGCGTGCTCAAGGACGAGCCTGGCGCGGCCCTGCAGTATGGCGCGACCGAAGGCTATCAGCCGCTGCGCGAGCAGTTGTCGGCATTCATGGCAAGCAAGGGCGCGAAGGATGTGGCCCCTGATCAAATGATCGTGACGACCGGCAGCCAGCAGGCGCTCGATCTGCTGGGCAAGACCATGATCAGCCCTGGCGACAGGGTGATCGTCGAAGGTCCGACCTTTCTGGCCACCATTCAATGCTTTCGCCTGTACGGCGCCGAGGTGATCAGCGCGCCTGTCGATGGCGATGGCGTGAAGCCCGACGAACTCGAGCGGCTGATCGTCGAGCACCGGCCCAGGCTGGTCTATCTGATTCCCACATTCGGCAATCCGAGCGGCGCGACGCTGTCGTTGGAGCGTCGCCGGAAGGTGCTGGAGCTTGCCGTCAAGCATGAAGTGCTGGTGGTGGAGGACGACCCCTACGGCGACCTGTTCTTCGCCGATGCGCCGCCGCCGAGCCTGCTCGCGCTCACGCCATCGGTGCCTGGAAGCCGTGACTGGCTCGCGCATTGCGGCTCGCTCAGCAAGGTGCTGTGCCCGGGGCTGCGCATCGGCTGGCTGATCGCGCACCCCGAGCTGCTCGCGCGCGCCACCATGTGCAAGCAGTTCAGCGACGCGCACACCAGCACCTTCGCGCAGGCAACCGCCGCGCAGTATCTGCGCTCGGGCGCGATGCCGCAGACGCTGGCGAGAGTGCGCTCCGTGTATGCCGAGCGCGCCCAGGCCATGGGCGATGCCCTGCGCAGCGAGCTGGGAGATGCCGTTGAATTCGTGCAACCCCGAGGCGGCCTGTTCATGTGGGTACGCCTGACGGGTGCCCGCGGGCAGGAGCGCGACGCGAATGCTCTGGCCAGGCGTGCGATCGAGCAGGGCGTGGCCTTTGTCCCGGGCGCGCCGTTCTTCAGCCAGAACCCGGATGTCTCCACCCTGCGCCTGTCGTTTGCGACGGCCGGCGTGGACAAGATCCGTGAAGGCATTGCGCGCCTGAAGAAGGCGCTGGCTGCGTGAGCGGGGTATGCCGGATACCGAACAACAGACCGAGCGGCGGCTGAGCGAGCTGGAAATCAAGGCCAGCTTCGCCGAGGATTTGCTCGATCAGCTCAACATGACCATCTATCGTCAACAGCAGCAGATCGATGATCTCCTGGCCGTGGTGGCCGAACTGCGCAAGCAGCTTCCCGCCGCCGGCAGCCAGGGACCGGGACAGGCTGCGGTGGACGAGCGGCCGCCGCATTATTGACGGCTCGAACGAGTCCGGGGCGCGCAGCGCCTGAACCAATCCATACAAGAATCAGGAGACGGGAATGCAATATCGAAATTTGGGCAAGAGTCAGCTCAGGGTGTCCGCGCTGTGCCTGGGCACCATGATGTTCGGCGACCAGACGGAGCTTGCTGAGGCGCGATCCATTGTCTCCCATGCGCGCGAGCATGGCGTGAACTACATCGACACCGCGGACGTCTATACGCGCGGCGCTTCCGAGCGCATGTTGGGTGATCTTCTTGCCGGGCAGCGCCATGATTGGGTGCTGGCGACCAAGCTGGGCAACAAGATGTCGGAGCGGGAGAATACCAGCCGTTACTCGCGTTTGTGGATGATGCGCGAGGTGGAGGAAAGCCTCGCGCGGCTCAAGACCGATCACATCGACATTCTCTACCTGCATCGGGACTTCAACGGCATGGATCTGGAGGAGCCGCTGTATGCGCTCGAGAGCCTGATGCGCTCGGGCAAGATCCGCTACTGGGGCGTGTCGAACTTCCGTGCCTGGCGGATCGCCGAGCTGGTGCATGGCGCGCGCCGGCTGGGCATGCCGGGGCCGGTGGTATGCCAGCCTTATTACAACCTGCTCAACCGCATGCCGGAAGTGGAAATTCTTCCGGCATGCGAATCTTTTGGAATCGGCGTGACTTCCTACAGCCCGATCGCGCGCGGCGTGCTGACCGGCAAGTATCTGCCGGGGCAGGCTCCGCAGGAAGGCACGCGAGCGGCGCGCGGCGACAGGCGGATCACGGAAACGGAGTTCCGGGAAGAGTCGCTCGTCATAGCGCAGAAGCTCAAGGCGCATGTGGCCGAGGCGGGTGTTTCGCTGGCGCAGTTTGCGACGGCATGGGTGCTCGCGCATCGGGCGGTGAGTTCCGTGATCGCCGGGCCGCGTACCCTGGCTCAGTGGCAGGATTACTTTCCCGCGCTCGACTATGTGGTCACGCCGGAGGATGATGGGCTGGTTGATGCGCTGGTGCCGCCGGGCCACCCGTCGACGCCCGGGTACACCGACCCGGCCTATCCGCTGCACCCGCGCCGTCACTGAAGAATCGACCTGCCCGCGACTCGCCGGGCTGGATGGAGCGCTGGCCCATGAAACCTGAAGATCTCGAACAACTTCTCATCACCCCCATGCCCTTCGGAAAGCATCAGGGAACGATGATCGCGGACCTGCCCGCCAATTATCTGCACTGGTTTGCCAAAGAGGGGTTTCCCAAGGGGCGTATTGGCCGGTTGCTCGAGCTGATGTTCGAGATCGATCACAAC
Organism: Diaphorobacter ruginosibacter; assembly: GCF_040396215.1. Classification (GTDB taxonomy): domain Bacteria; phylum Pseudomonadota; class Gammaproteobacteria; order Burkholderiales; family Burkholderiaceae_C; genus Diaphorobacter_A; species Diaphorobacter_A ruginosibacter_A. The sequence continues at coordinate 37,954 of NZ_JBEBOW010000001.1, forward strand.
GGCTTGCAGGATCTGCTCAAGCCGTTGCGTCAATGAGTCTCGAGGTCTCGGTCTCTGGCGTCGGGCTTTCGTTCCTTGTCGAAATAGCTGGCAAACAGCTGCCGCCCGATGTCATGCGCCACGCGCCGCAGCTTGTAGGTCGTCGAGCTGTCGAAGCGGTCGGCAGTATGCAGGGTCCATAACTGGATCCAGGCATTGAAATGCGCGGGAGTCACATCGCGCAGCTGCATGTGCCTGTGCACGAGATTGCCGCGAAAGCATTTGCTGCCCAGCATCACTGTCATCCAGAAATCCACCATGCGCTGCAGATGGGCGTCCCAATGCTCGCCGATTTCCGCGCGGAACACCGGGCCGAGCAGCGGGTGGGCCAGCACGTCGCCGTAGAAGCTGCGAACCAGCTTTGCAATGCTGTCCGGGGTCAGCGGCTCGGGCGGGCTGCCGGAGTCATTTTCCGGTTCCGCAGGAGCGTCAATGCTGGAGGCTTGTGGCATGGTCGAGGAACGGGCTCTCTGAGCCGTCGTGGGAAGGTGATGTTTGTCGGATGGCGGATGAAAGCGCCGCAATGCCTGGATTTTGACAAAGTGTATGAGTCAAGCAGCCCCAGTTTAATCGCCCGCTGGTCATGGCAATGTATTCTGGATCGGAAGGCTTGCGTTTACGGCGTCTTCATGTTCATTCAAATTCAATCAATTAATCGTAAATATATTCATATTTTAATAATTACATTTATCTTTTAAATTTATTATGAATGTTAATCAGTGTTAATGCGACTTTTTGATTGATTTATGTTGTGAGATTATATGGGTTGGGCGAATAACCTCTTCAAACTTTGATTTTATTCCCATCCATCATTCCCAAAACGAGATCTCGATGCTAACGGCTGCACACTGTCCAACCCATACCGAACCATGGCGGCTTTTCAGATCGGGAACCTGGAAGAACAGAAGTGATGTCAATCAGTTTGTTGGGTTGAACTACAGCCCCTATACGGGCGATGCGGTCTTTCTGGCACCCTCCGGAGAGAGGAGCCGGAAAATCTGGAAAATGCTCTCGGTTGTGCGAGAGCGCGTTGCCGAGGTTCCACGAACCAACCCCCTCCATCTCTTGCGAGAGGCATTGGCATCCGTCGGCGGCACATTACCCACGGGGTTGAATGAGTCCGGCTATTTCGTGCGCCCTGCGCCGGGCGTTCACCAGGACAGGCTGTTCTCGCTGGAGATCAGGTCCGCCTTTGATGCGGGGGTGTTCGTCAGTGCGCGGGACGGCCACTCCATCCCGCGCCAGGTGCTGGGCGATTACCGGCGCGTGGCGCTCTACGGCACTGAATTTCTCCGTGCAGAACGTCTTCGTCAGATCAAGGCCCTGGATGCGCTCGAGTTCACCGATGAGGTCATCCGGCAGCGCGACAGACTGCACTCGCAGTTGGATGCGTTGAGGGACTTTACCCGCATGGGCGCGCGCCAGGGGCTGGATTTCAGCCGGCCTGCGTCAAACGCGCGCGAGGCCGTCGAATGGATATTGCATGCCCACCTTGCCGCCGTAGCTGAGCAGGGCGGCGCGGCAGTGCAGTTGGGGTCTCTTTGCGCATTCCTGGATATCTACATTCAAAGAGACATGGAAGGCGGCGTGCTTACGGAAGGAGAGGCGCAGGAGCTTGTAGAGCGTTTGCTGGCGCGGGTCCGCGTGGTGCGCTTGATCGCCGCGCAACCCGATGCGGGCGTCCAGCCTTTGCATCTCGATGACGCCGAGAGCATGGGCGATGCGGTTCTGCAAGAAGAAGCGCGCTCACGCACACGGGTGACCCGTACGAGCTTCAGGCTGCTCCACGCCCTGTATCAGCTCGGGCCGGTGCCGGAACTGGCGCCGATGGTTCGGGATGGTGACGTACTGCCGCAGGGATTCAGGATATTCTGCGAATCTGCGGCAAAGCACCGATGTTCCGTTGGGAGGGCGCCCGGCGGCGGATGTCCGGACCTTGCTGTATCCCATGGCGGCGCCCACATCAACCTGAACAAGGCGCTGCTGTTGTCCGTCAATGGCGGCGTGGACGAGATCAGCGGCTATCTGGTGATCAGGAATCGCGAGGCGTTCACTGGCGACGTGCCAGTCTATGAAGACGTCATGGCGCGTCTCGATGGCGTGCTGGACGCATTGGCATCACGCTGGGTGAGCGCAGTGAACGCAGCGCACTTCATGTATGCCAGGCATGAGAGGGAGCGCACTTCGCTGTCGCTCGTGGATCCCGATCCAAAGTACGTGCTCACCTATGGGTTGACAGGCCTGCAGCGCGTGGCGCAGCTATTGGCCGCCATGCAGCAGTCGGCAGTGCATGTGGACCGTGACGACGATGGTCTGGTGACCGATTTCCGCGTGGAGCCGCAAGCCAGCGGCTTGGCGGATGTGGACGGCGTCTGCGAGCGGATCGGTGAACGGCTGCGTGAGTCGGTTGCGCGCAAGCTGCGGGAGCAGCGGCATTTCCCCGGAAACATGCGGCTCGTGGAGACGCGGACCATGGCTGAACCAATGGCAGCCATGGCTGATTGAGGGAGCAAGCCTTCGGTTTCCGCAGGCGCGCTCCGGCAAGGCATACAACAAGAGGGTGGTGAGACTCCAACGGCCCCGCAGCATGTTCACGAGACGGCTGCGCAATGCGAGGACATCGGCATTCAACGGTCGGTCAAGCGAACAAGAAAGCGCTGGGCAGTGTTGGGAAGCAGAAAGAAAAGGCTCATGCGCCGAAAGGTGCGGACAGCCTTGGTAGAGGGAAGCGGGGCCGTTGCTTTTTTCGGGGGCCCCGCTTCATTTTTTCGTGCGCTTCAATGACGCTTCAATAGCGCCTCATACCGCCTCCAGCCATCGCTTGGCGGCCGCCATCACGCATTGCGTCAGCCGTTCCAGAGACGCCTGGGCCGAGCGTGGGTGCGCCCAATACATCGGAACGTCCAGCGGCTTGCGGTGCTGCAATTCAACGAGTGTGCCCTGCGCGAGCTGCTGCTCGATCAAAACGGTGGGGTGCATTCCCCAGCCCATGCCGGCTTCGCAGGCGCGCACGTAGCCCTGGTTGGACGGAATGAAGTGCCGCGGTGGCGCCGCGCGCGGCGTGGCGAGATCGTATCGGTGCATCCACTGCTCCTGCAGCCTGTCGTTGCGGTCGTAGGTCATGATCGGCGCGAGCGCCAGGGATTCTGGCGTCACGCCGTCCACGAAGTACTGTTCGGTGAAACGCGGGCTCGCGGCTGCGACATAGCGCATCGTGCCCAGGGGCCAGGTATTGCAGCCCGTGATCTGGGTGCCGGTGGCGGTGACCGCGCCGATCACCTCGCCCTCCCTGAGCCGCTGCGCGGTGTGGTCCTGATCGTCGATGCGCAGGTCCAGAAGCTCGTTACCGCCGGCGGTGAATTCGGCCATGGCGTCCATGAACCAGGTGGACAGCGAATCGGCGTTCACGGCGAGCTTGAGCGTGGGAACGGGGCTGCCGATCAGAAGCTCCGGATTGCTGCGGCGAAGCTCGTTTTCCAGCAGTGCGACCTGCTCCGTGTGCAGGCACAGCCGTTTGCCTGCGTCGGTTCCGGTACAGGGCGAGCCGCGCAGGATGAGCACCTGTCCGACGCGTTCCTCCAGTTGCTTCACACGCTGTGAAACGGCTGACGAGGTGACGTGCAGCTTGCGCGCGGCGCGCTCGAAGCTGCCTTCGCGCACGACAGCGGCCAGGGCTTCCAGTCCAGCGTAGTCCAGCATTTAGCAATCCTTAATATGATTAAGACGTTTTAAGTTTACTTAAATATTGGAGGGGCTGAAAATCAGCCCATGTTCCATACCGCCGCATCCTCATCCTGGCTCGCAGGCTTTACCGTCTGCCTGTCCCTCATCGTGTCCATCGGCGCGCAGAACCTGTACGTTCTGCGGCAGGCGGTGCAGGGACGGCACGTACGCGCCTGCGTGGCATGGTGCGTGCTGAGCGATGTGGTGCTGGTGTCGGCCGGGGTGCTGGGCATGGCCAGGCTCCTGGGGCGCTCGCCTGCGCTGGCGCACTATCTGACGTTGGGCGGGGCGCTTTTCCTGTTCGCCTATGGGTTGTTTTCGTGGCATCGCGCATTGTTCGCGGATGACCGGAAAATGGAAACATCGGGCGCAAAGGCAGAGCGCAGCCTGTTGACCGTCTTGAGCGCGCTGGCGGTGATCACGCTTGCCAATCCGCATGTGTACCTCGACACGGTGGTGCTGATCGGCTCCATCGGCGCCCAGCAGGAGGGCCTGGCCAGATGGTTCTTCGTGGTCGGATCGGCCAGCGCCAGCCTCACGTGGTTCCTGGTGCTGGCGTTTGCGGGCCGCAGGCTTCAAAGCGTGTTCGCCGACCCAAGGGCATGGCGTGTGCTGGATGCAGTCACGGGCGTGATGATGTTCGTGCTGGCCTGGTGGGTCTATCAAGGAACAGGAATGGGAGACTGAAAGCAGAAAGCGCCGTTCGATGACGGCGCTTTCTGCGTTGGGGCCGATGGCCGCATCACACGGAAATCAGAACGCGGGAACCACGGCGCCCTTGTACTTTTCCTCGATGAACTTCTTCACCTCGGCGGAGTGCAGCGCCTTCATCAGCTTGGCGATGATGGGATCGTTCGCACGGTCCGCGCGCGCCGCGACGATGTTGGTGTAGGGCGAATCGGCGCCTTCGATGAACAGCGCATCCTTGGTGGGGTTGAGCTTGGCTTCGATCGCATAGTTGGTGTTGATCAGGGCGACATCCACGTCGGCAAGCGCGCGCGGCAGCAAGGGGGCTTCGAGTTCCTTGAACTTCAGCTTCTTGGGGTTCTTCACCACGTCGAGCGGCGTGGGCGTGAGGCTGGCAGGGTCCTTCAGCCCGATGAGGCCTTGCTTGGCCAGCAGGAGCAGCGCGCGGCCGCCGTTGGATGGGTCGTTCGGAATCGCAATGGTTGCGCCGTCCTTCAGATCCTTGATGTTCTTGATCTTGCTGGAATAGGCGCCGAAGGGCTCCACATGCACCTTGCCGTTGGGGACTTCGACCAGGGAGCTCTTGCGGTCCTTGTTGTAGCTGTCCAGGTAGGGCTTGTGCTGGAAGAAGTTGGCGTCGAGCTGCTTGTCTTCGACCGCGGCGTTGGGCTGAACGTAGTCGCTGAATTCCTTGATCTGCAGGTCCACGCCTTCGGCCTTGAGCTGGGGCTTCACGAAGTTAAGGATTTCAGCGTGCGGCACCGCCGTCGCCCCGACCTTGAGAACGTCGGCCGCATGGGCGCCCAGGGCAAACGCGGCCAGGGCGAAGGCAGTGAGAGATTTCTTCAACATGTCTAAATGATCCTCAAAAGAAGTTCTTAGAGCTGCTAACACGACCCAGCAAACCGAAGGTTTGCGATCGAGACGAGGCGCGAAGCCGCAGGCAGTACAAGCGTACGACAAGGCGAAGCAACGACGTATCGAGGGTTGGGTTAGCGGCTCTTATTGATCGCGCCCGGAATCCGGGGCCGCTGCAGGCCCGGCGGGCGGTCGATGGCAGAACGCGAGTGTAAATCGTCCCGCTGTCCTTTGCATCTCTTTTATTTTCATATCCATATAAGAAGTGGATGTTTTATAACAATCCATCTTCGGCCGTTCAGCGAAGCACCTCCAGCAGCCGATCAAGCCCACCCTGGTTGATTGCCACCTTGGCCTGCGCGCGCACGGCGGGCTTGGCGTGAAAGGCGACCGACAGGCCGGCTTCGCCCATCATCGGCAGGTCGTTGGCGCCATCGCCGACGGCGATGGTTTCAGCAGGGTCTATGCCCAGGAGCGATGCCATCTCGAGCAGCGTGCGGCGCTTTTCCGCTCCGTCGCAGATGTCGCCCCAGGCCTGATCGACCATGCGGCCGGTCAACACGCCGTTGTCGATCTCGAGCACGTTCGAGCGCGCGAAGTCGATGCCGAGATGTGATTTCACACGGTCCGAGAAATAAGTGAAGCCGCCCGAGACCAGCAGCGTCCGGAGCCCGGCCGCCCTGGCGGCGGCGATCAGCTCCTTCGCTCCTGGGTTGAACTGCAGGCGCTCGCGGAAAACGCGGTCCAGGTCGTCCGTGGTCACACCTTTGAGCAGGGCCACGCGCTGGCGCAGGCTTTCCTTGTAGTCGGCAATGACGCCCTGCATGGCGGCCTCGGTGATGGCGGCCACTTCGGCCTTGCGCCCCACGGCGTCGGCGATTTCGTCAACGCATTCGATATTGATCAGCGTGGAGTCCATGTCGAACGCGATCAGCTTGTAGTCCGCGAGCCTGAGCGGGGCCGTGATGCCGCGCAGGACGAGGCCGGGGGCAAATTCTGTGGCTTGGGGCATGTCTTTGTACCGGTGCGCAATGCAGATATTGGAAAGCCGTAATGGTAAGTGCGAATGCCGGGCCCGGACGAAAAGCACGAGGGGCGGCCCGGTGGTGGCCGCCCCTCGAAGATCAATGGATGGGATAAGTCGCGGATGGCTTACCTGGACGAGCCTTCCGGCGGCTTGCGAGTGAAGAGCCAGGCAAAGAACCCGGCCATGCAGAGCATGAAACCGATGCCGATGATGGACATGAGCCCGTAGTCGGTGGAAAACAAATCGCTTAGTGCCTTCATACGGATTTCCTTTTACAGGTGGATCGGATGAAAGACTATGATTCCAGAAGGGGAATTACATGTTGCGCTGCATCAATCCACGGCAGGCTCTGCGAGGAGAGGGTGCGTCGGGCCTGCCGCAGGCTGCGCGGCGCGGTCAGCGCGATGGATTGTCTGACGGAGGCTTGGGCAGGTACAGCAGATCCGACCATGTCGCCAGCCATTCGGGCTTGAAGGCGACGAATATGGCGGTCAGCATGCCGGTGAGCAGCCCATCGCTCCAGGCCATGAGCCAGCGGGCCACCATGGACAGGCCCTCGTCGATCTGCGCGGCGATGGCGTGGCCGGTGACCTGGGCCAGTGCGCCCGAGATGAACATGCACGCCACCGTGCCGAGAAAGGCTCTGCCCAGCACGTAGACAAACATGCGCGTGCCGGTGAGTCGGCGGATGGCCGCGCCCAGCAGCAGCGCCAGTGTCGCCGGCACCACGCCAAGCCAGGTGATGGCGCTCATGGCGGCTTCCCACCGCATGGCCGGGGAGAGCAGCGCGGCTGCCAGTCCGATCAGCCAGAACGAGGGGATGGCCAGCGGCCAGCCCAAGGTAAGTACCAGCAGGCAGGCTCCCGAGAGCTGCAGCGGCAAGGGCATGTGGACCAGCGTGGGCAGCGCCCAGAACCAGGGCAGGAGCACCAGGCCCGCCAGCAGCGGCGTGATCAGCGGCGAGATCTTGCGCTGCGGCCCCTGCGCGGTGCGCCGTGTCGTGGAGGCCAGCATGCGCCAGGGCCTGAGCCACAGCGCAACGGCCAATGCGATCAGGCTGATGGCGGTTTCCAATTCGAACATGATGCCGCCACTCTATCTCAGGCCACGGCGGCCGTGGTCGGTTTTCCGAGGCTGCGCAGGATGTCGCGCACCAGATGCGCGCGATCCTTGGGGTCGGGCAATTCCCGCTCGATGCGCAGCTTGTCGTTGCCGGCCAGCTTGACGTGCTTGTTCTTCTGGACGAGCTGAATGATGTTCATCGGATCGACCGGCGGCTGCGGCTTGAAGGTGATGTTGATGATGCCCGGCGCGGCATCCACCTTGATGACGCCATAAGGCTGGCTCATCACGCGCAGGCGGTGCACGTCGATCAGCGTCTGCGTCTGCGCGGGCAGTTTGCCAAAGCGGTCCACGATCTCTTCGAGCAGCGCATCGATTTGGTCCGTCGTCTTGGCGGTCGCCAGTTTCTTGTAGAACGACAGGCGCAGGTGCACGTCGCCGCAATAGTCGTCGGGCAGCAAGGCGGGCGAATGCAGGTTGATGTCGGTGGTGACGGACAGCGGCGACAGCAGGTCGGGCTCCTTGCCCGCCTTGAGCGAAGCGACGGCTTCGCAGAGCATCTCGTTGTAGAGCTGAAAGCCGATCTCCATCATGTTGCCGCTCTGGTTTTCGCCCAGCACTTCGCCAGCGCCGCGGATCTCCAGGTCGTGCATCGCAAGATAGAAACCCGAGCCGAGTTCCTCCATCTGCTGGATGGCGTCCAGGCGCTGCGCGGCCTGCTTGGTGAGCCCGTCGATCTCCGGCACCATCAGGTAGGCATAGGCCTGGTGGTGCGAGCGGCCCACGCGCCCACGCAACTGGTGCAACTGCGCGAGGCCGAACTTGTCGGCACGGCTGATGAGGATGGTGTTGGCGGTCGGCACGTCGATGCCGGTCTCGATGATGGTCGAGCACAGCAGGATGTTGTAGCGCTGGGCCACGAAGTCGCGCATCACGCGTTCGAGCTCGCGCTCGGGCATCTGGCCGTGGGCCACGGCGATGCGGGCCTCGGGCAGGATTTCCTCCAGCTTTTGCTTGCGGTTCTCTATGGTCTCGACCTCGTTGTGCAGGAAGTAGATCTGACCGCCGCGCTTGAGCTCGCGCAGCACGGCTTCGCGAATCACGCCCGTGCCCTCGTTGCGCACAAAGGTCTTGATGGCCAGGCGCCGCTGCGGGGCTGTGGCGATCACCGACAGATCGCGCAGCCCCTCCAGCGCCATGCCCATGGTGCGCGGAATCGGCGTGGCGGTGAGGGTCAGCACATCCACCTCGGCGCGCATGGCCTTCATCGCCTCCTTGTGGCGCACGCCGAAGCGGTGCTCCTCATCGATGATGAGCAGCCCGAGATTCTTGAAGCGGGTGGATTCCGAGAGCAGCTTGTGCGTGCCGACCACGATGTCGATCGTGCCTTCTGCGATACCCTTGACGGCCGCGGTGATCTCCTTGCCGGAGCGAAAGCGCGAGACTTCCGCCACCTTGATGGGCCACTTGGAAAAGCGGTCCACCAGGGTCTGGAAATGCTGCTCCGCCAGCAGCGTGGTGGGCGCCAGAAGCGCCACCTGCTTGCCGCCCATGGCCGCGACGAAGGCGGCCCGCAACGCCACCTCGGTCTTGCCGAAACCCACGTCGCCGCAGACCAGCCGGTCCATGGGACGGGGACTGATCATGTCCTGGATGACGGCGTGGATGGCGGCCTTCTGGTCGGCTGTTTCCTCGAATCCGAAATCATTGGCGAACTGCTCGTAATCCTGCGCATTGAAGCGGAATGCATAACCCTGGCGCGCCGCGCGGCGTGCGTAGATGTTGAGCAGCTCCGCGGCGGAGTCGCGGACCTGTTCGGCGGCCTTGCGCTTGGCCTTTTCCCACTGTCCGCTGCCCAGCTTGTGCAGCGGCGCCTCGTCGGAGGAAACACCGGTGTAGCGGCTGATCAGGTGCAACTGGCTGACGGGCACGTAGAGCGCGGCCTTGTCGGCATATTCCAGGTGCAGGAATTCCTGCATCGCGGGGCTGCCGTCCGGGTTCTTCTGGCCGATGTCCATGTTGATCAGTCCGAGATAGCGGCCGATGCCGTGCGCGCTGTGCACCACCGGGTCGCCCACCTTGAGCTCGGAGAGATCCTTGATCAGCGCATCGACGTCGCTGACCTGCTCCTGCTTGCGGCGCCTGCGCGAAGTCGACGTACCGGCGAACAGCTCGGTCTCGGTGACGAAATCGATGCCGCCCTCGACCCAGTTGAAGCCGTTGAACAGGTTGGCCGTGGCGATACCGACCTTTTCATCGGCGGCGTCCTGGAACTCCTGCAGCGAGTCGAAAGCCGGTGGGTCGAGCCTCGAGGCGCGCAGGAAATCCAGCAGGCTTTCCCGGCGGCCATCGCTTTCGGCAAGCAGCAGAACGCGATGCCGCGTGGACAGTATGTGCGCATGCAGCTTGGCCAGCGGGTCCTCCGCGCCGCGGATGACGCCGAGATCGTCGAGCTTCTGGAAGTGCGCATTGTCCGCGACGTCCTCGACACCCGGGCGCAGCGCGAGCTGGGCATGTTCCCTGGCGCAGGTATAGAACTGCTCGGCGTTCAGGAACAATGCCTCGGGCGGCAGCACGGGGCGTTCCGGATCGCCCTGCACCAGCCGGAAGCGCTCCCTGGTGTCCTGCCAGAAACGGTGAAACGAGGCCTCCAGATCGCCATGCAGCACGACGGTCGAATCGCCTCCCAGATAGTCGAACACCGTGGCGGTTTCGTCGAAGAACAGGGGCAGGTAATACTCGATGCCGGCGGTGGCGACGCCGTTGCCCATGTCCTTGTAGATACGGCTCTTGGTGGGGTCGCCCTCGAGCATCTCGCGCCAGCGGTGGCGGAACTTGGCGCGCGCCTCGTCGTCCATCGGGAACTCGCGCCCCGGCAGCAGGCGCACTTCCGGCACCGGGTACAGGCTGCGCTGCGTGTCGGGGTCGAAGGTGCGTATCGAATCGATCTCGTCGTCGAACAGATCGACGCGATACGGAACGTGCGAGCCCATCGGAAACAGGTCGATCAGCCCTCCGCGCACCGCGTATTCGCCATGGCTGACGACCTGTGACACGTGCGAATAGCCCGCCAGCGTGAGCTGCGCGCGCAGCCGGGATTCGTCGAGCTTCTGGCCGGTCTTGAAGTGAAAGGTGTAGCCAGCCAGGAACGCCGGCGGCGCAACGCGATACAGCGCCGTGGTGGCCGGCACCAGCACCACATCGGCTTCGCCCTGGGAGATGCTCCAGAGCGTGGCAAGGCGCTCGCTGATCAGGTCCTGGTGCGGGGAGAAGGTGTCGTAGGGCAGTGTTTCCCAGTCGGGAAAGAGCGAGCAGCGCAAGGCCGGAGCGAAGAACGCCATCTCGTCGATGAGCCGCCGGGCGTCCGACGCATCCGCCGTGACGATGGCGACGATGCGTTTGCCGGCTTTCTCGCGCTCGGCCAGTTTCGCGAGCAGCAGCGCATCTGCCGAACCGGCGGGGCGGGGCATGGCAAAGCGTTTTCCGGGCGTGAGTTTGGGCAAATCCATGGTGGCAGATCGATCTTGCGCGCCAGCGCGATAAACAGGGAGAAACGACAAAACCCCGCGGCGCGTGCGGCGGGGAACCCTATATTTTACGGATGCCATGCGCCACGCGTGCGCGTGGTGTCTTCTGGGCGCGGCGGTACGTTCGCCACGCGCGGCGGCGTCGGTAGAGCTTCTACAATCGCCGCCAACATGCAAGAAATACAAATCCGGGCGGATGCCGCAGGCGTGCGCTGCCATGCGCTGCTGCCGAGCGCGGGCGTGGGCGCGCGAGCCGGCACGGCGCAGCCCAAGCAATATCAGCCGCTGGCCGGCAGATTGTTGGTCGAGCACACGCTGGCGGCCTTTGCGGGCGTGGCGCGCATCGCGAGCGTGAACGTGGTGGTGGCCGCTGGCGACGAGACCCTGCGCCGGCCCGGCGCGTACTGGAACGTGATTGAAAAGGGCGGAGCGACGCGGGCGGACTCCGTGTTCAACGGCCTCACGCATCTGCTGGACGTTGGGGATGTGCGGCCCGGCGACTGGATTCTGGTGCATGACGCGGCGCGCTGCCTGGTGTCGCCCGCGCAGATCGACGCACTCATCGACGCGTGCCTGCAGGACGCGGTGGGCGGTCTGCTTGCGCTGCCGCTGCCGGACACGCTGAAGCTGTCGGTCGACGGCCGCGCGACGCAGACCATTGCGCGCGGCGACAAATGGCTGGCGCAGACACCGCAGATGTTTCGCGCCGGCGCTCTGCATGAGGCGCTTGCAAGACACGCGCAAAGCGGCTTCGCCGGAATCACGGATGAAGCCAGCGCCATCGAGGCGCAGGGGCTGAAGCCCTTGCTCGTTCCCGGCAGCGCGCAGAATTTCAAAGTGACCTATCCCGAGGATTTCGCGCTGGCGGAAGCGGTTCTTCTGCAGCGCGGGCAATCCGGCTCCGCATCCTGAATCCCGTAGAAAAGATATGGCGACAACCGACTCCAGATTTCCCCCGTTTCGCATCGGCGAAGGCTGGGATGTTCACGCGCTCGTGCCGGGCCGCCAGCTGATCATCGGCGGCGTGCAAGTGCCGCATGTGGCGGGCCTGCTCGGACATTCCGATGCCGACGTGCTGCTGCATGCGATCACCGATGCGCTGCTTGGCGCGGCCGCGCTGGGCGATATCGGCAGGCATTTCCCCGATCACGATCCACAGTTCAAGGGCGCGAATTCGATGGCGCTCCTGGCCGAGGCCGCAAGGCGGGTTCGCGACGCAGGGTATGAGATCGGGAATGTGGACAGCACCGTGATCGCCCAGGCTCCGCGGCTCGCCCCGCACATCGCATCGATGTGCGAGTGCATAGCGCAGACCTTGGGTTTGAGCGCCGGGCAGGTCAACGTGAAGGCCAAGACGGCGGAGCGGATGGGGCCCGTGGGGCAGGGGCTGGCCATCGAGGCGCGGGCTGCCGCGCTGCTGTTCAGGGCCTGACCCGGCTGCCGGTGCGGCTGGCGGGGACCTTCTTTCTTCCAGCCAGCCTGAGCCTCAGTCCTTGCGCAGCGGCGCGGCCTGCGAATCGCTGCGGGCTTCCTCTCCAGGCCGGGGCGGCAGGTGCCTTTTGACCTGGGGGCGCTGCAGCCGCTGCTTGTGATCCGCGCCGTCAGGCAACTCGGCCACGCGTTGCAGCTGGATGTGCGCAACCAGCCCGCCCGAGGCCGCGTTGGCCAGTGCGAAGATTCCGCCCATGCGCTGCACGGTCTTGTCCACGATGGCCAGTCCCAGGCCCGCGCCAGCCGCAGCGGTGCGCGCGGAGTCGCTACGGAAAAATGGCTTGGTCAGATTGGCGAGCTGCTCGGGCGGCACGCCCTTGCCATGGTCGCGTAGCTTGATCAGCACCCATTTGTCCCAGGGCTTGGCGCTGATATCCACGTTCGTCACGCCAGTCTCCTTGTTCTTGCCATAGCGGCGTGCGTTTTCCAGCAGGTTGGAGATCACGCGGGCCAGCTCGATTTCATCGACCAGGACGTTCAGGTTGTCCGGAACCGACATGCTGATCTGCAGCTCCCTGTGGTCCTGCACCGCATACACGCAGGATGAGACCACGCCGTAGAGATTGACCGGCGTGAGGGTCACCGCGTCGGGCCGTGCATAGTCGAGGAATTTGTCGATCGTGGCGTCGAGCTGCACGATGTCGGCCACCATGTGCTCGCGGGCGACATCGTCGCTCACGCTCATCTCGGTTTCCAGGCGTAGCCGGGCAAGCGGAGTGCGCAGGTCGTGCGAAATTCCAGCGAGCATCACGGCGCGGTCCTGTTCGAGTTTGGCCAGTTTTTGCGCCATGCGGTTGAAGCCGATGTTCACCTCGCGGATTTCGCTGGTCACGGCCTCCTCGTCGAGCTGGCTGGCGGCGAAGTCGCCATCCTTGACCCTGTTGGCGGCATACGAGAGCTGCTTGAGCGGCCGGTTGATCAGCCGCGCTATCACGGCGGCGCCCGCGAGCGACAGCGCGCCCGCCGTGATCAGCCAGATCAGCCAGGTCTTGCCGCTGGCGGCTGACAGGCGCGAGCGGTCCATGAGCAGCCAGTTGGGGTCGCCGTTGATGGTGAAACCGACCCAGAGCCCCGCCTCGTTGTTGACGCTGCTCGCCAGGATGGTGCCGGGGCCCAGCCGGCGGGTGAGCTCTTCGGTCAGCCGCGCTCCCAGCGCCGACTGGGGGAGATGCTCGAATTTGTCGCCGGGCTCGCGTGGCAGGATGCGCACGCCCTCCTGGTCGGCCATGGTCTTGATCAGCGAGACGCGTGCGATGGCGTCGGCATGCACGAGCGCCGCACGGCTCAGGTTGACCAGCGAGGCGATCTGCTGCGCGGTTTGCAGCGTACGGGGCTCCAGCTCCAGCGCGCGCAGCGTCTGCAGCCACGTGAGAATGCTCCCCACCAGCAGCAGGGCCAGCAGGAAGAAGGTGCGCCAGAAAAGATTCAGGCCCACCCTTGGGCGCGGAGGCGCGGGGCGCTTGCTGGGCGCCTCCAGCGGCGCGGGGCTAGTGGCGTCGGGATAGACGCGCTCTTGGCGATTGGCACTCATTGAAGGCCGCAATCTCTAGGGGTTGAACGCGCAGGGTGCCGGCACGGAAAGGCCGCGGCGCCCTGATTCGCGCCTGTCGTGCAGGGATATCCTCATGCGCTGCATGCAGGGGCTGCGAAAGCCGTGCCATGAGCGGATCGCTCTGTCCGGGCACGGTGATGAAACCGGCGCGGCCGGGTTGCGGCCCCGGGCATCGGCTTGCCAGGCGGCTCAGCTCGTCCCGTCCGGAACGAACACATAGCCCACTCCCCAGACGGTCTGGATGTACCGGGGCGCTGCGGCGTCCACCTCCACCAGTTTGCGCAGGCGCGAGATCTGCACGTCCAGGCTGCGGTCGAATGGCTCGAATTCGCGGCCACGCGCCAGCAGCGCCAGCTTTTCACGCGACAGCGGTTGGCGCGGATGACGCACCAGCGCCTTCAGCATGGCGAATTCGCCCGTGGTGAGCGGCAGTTCTTCTCCATTCTTCTGTAGGGCGCGCGTGCCCAGGTCGAAGGTGAAGGGACCGAAGGTCACGACTTCATTGTCGCCCGAGGGTGCGCCAGGCGCTTCCTGCGGAGGGCGGCGGCGCAGCACGGCGTGAATGCGCGCCAGCAGTTCGCGTGGGTTGAAAGGCTTGCCGAGGTAGTCGTCCGCGCCGACTTCCAGTCCGACGATGCGATCGACATCCTCGCCCTTGGCGGTGAGCATGATGATGGGTGTGCGGTCGTTGGCCGCGCGCAGGCGGCGGCAAATGGACAGGCCGTCTTCCCCGGGCATCATCAGGTCGAGCACGATCAGGTCCACTGTCTCCCGAAGCAGGATGCGGTTGAGAGCCTTGCCATCTTCGGCAACCATCACCTCGAACCCTTCCTGAGTAAGATAACGGCGCAGCAGGTCGCGGATGCGGGCGTCGTCATCAACCACGAGAACTTTGTCGGTACGATTGGTTGTTGTGACCATAACTTTCCTCAGTCCAATTTGTAACAGAGCCGATTCTGACTACCTTGCGCCGGGAATGTTTGATTTTTTCCTCGGTTCTGACCCAATGTTACAAATATTGCTTGAAAACGCCTACCGCGTCGCAGCCCTTTACACAAGAGACACTCCATTTGTTCATACGGAGGTTTGAATACGGTTTGTCATGTATTGCGTACCCATTGATTCGTGAAAGGTGATATGCCAAAGCTGACTGTAAAAACCATGGCGGCGACCGCCGCATTGCTGTGCGCCGGATCGGTTCTTGCTCAAAACGGGAGTGCAACCGCTGGCGCTGCGCAGAACGTGCTGCAACTCTCTGCAAAGGGCTCGGTGGAGGTGCAGCAGGATCTTCTCGTGGTGCGCCTTTCCACCACCAAGGAGGCGGCGGATGCGGCTTCCGTGCAGGCGCAGCTCAAGCAGGCGCTGGATGCCGCGCTCACCCAGGCCAAGCGCAATGCCCAGCCCGGGCAGATGGACGTGCGCTCCGGCGACTTCTCGCTTTTCCCGCGCCATAACCGCGACGGAAAGATCTCGGGCTGGCAGGGGCGGGCCGATCTCATCGTCGAGGGCCGTGACTTCGCGCGCATCGGCTCGGCGGTGGGGGAACTGCAGAGCATGAGCGTCGGGTCGATGCAGTTCGATCTGTCGCAGGAAGCGCGCAGCCGCGTCGAGGGCGAGGCGCAGGCCAAGGCGATCGAGGCGTTCAAGACCCGGGCCCTGGAGATCGCCAGGAGTTTCGGGTTCTCTGGCTACACCCTGCGCGAGGTTGCGGTGAATGACCAGAATTCCTTTGCGATGCCGCGCATGGCCAACGCGGGCGTCTCCATGATGAAGTCGGACGCGCCCCTGCCGGTGGAAGCGGGCAAGACGCGCGTCGAAGTCGTCGTGTCCGGAACGGTTCAAATGCGGTGACCGGCCGCAGCCGAAGAGCCGCCATGTTGCCGTGCACGGTTGTTTTTCTGCGCGGAAGCGTCACAATGGCGTGGCGAGTATCGGATGCGGGCTCCTATGAATGAATAGATAGGCCGTCATCCGATAGCAGTCCCCGGCCGCCATTGAGGTGGCACGGGGACTTCCTGTTTTCAGGGCGCGGAGGATTCTTCGGGAGAGCCGCCGCGCCGGCCCTGTTTAGAGCCGTTAACACAACCCTCGATACGTCGTTGCTTCGCCTTGTCGTACGCTTGTACTGCCTGCGGCTTCGCGCCTCGTCTCGATCGCAAACCTTCGGTTTGCTGGGTCGTGTTAGCAGCTCTTATTGCGCAGCCCAGCCGCCGTCCATGTTCCAGGCGACGCCGCAGATATTGCTGCCCGCGGGCGAGCAGAAGAACACCGCCAGCTCGCCCAGCTCCTCGGGCGTGGTGAAGCGCAGCGATGGCTCTTTCTCGCTCAGCAGCTGCTTTTGGGCCTCGGCCACCGAAATGCCTTGCTCCGCTGCCTTGGCATCGATCTGTTTTTGCACCAGCGGCGTGAGCACCCAGCCCGGACAGATGGCGTTGCAGGTCACGCCGATGGCGGCGTTTTCCAGCGCGGTCACCTTGGTCAGCCCGACGATGCCGTGCTTGGCCGCGACATAGGCCGCCTTCTGCGCGGACCCGACGAGGCCGTGCACCGATGCGATGTTGATGATGCGGCCCCACTTGGCCGCCTGCATGGCCGGCAGCGCCAGGCGCGTGGTGTGGAACGCGCTCGACAGGTTGATGGCGATGATCGAATCCCATTTCTCGACCGGGAAGTCCTGCACCGGCGCCACGTGCTGGATACCGGCGTTGTTCACCAGGATGTCGACATGGCCGAACTGCCCGCCAGCGTACTTCATCATGTCCTCGATTTCCGCGGGGCGGCTCATGTCCGCGCCGTGGTAGGCCACCTTGACGTTGTGGGCCTTGCCTGCTTCGAGCACCGCGGCGCGCGAACCGTCGACATCCCCGAAGCCGTTGAGCACGATGTTCGCGCCCTGGCGGGCCAGGGCCTTGGCGATGCCCAGTCCAATGCCGCTGGTGGAACCGGTGACGAGCGCCGTCTTGTCATTGAGCATAAAAGTCTCTCCAAATCAATTACGATGCAAACATTATCGAGGGCAAGAGACAAAGCTGATTCCCATGATTGAACCTACGCTGAATTACGTACCTTGTCCCGGCCTGCCGGCCACCAGCCCCATGGATGCCGCAGGACACCGCATGGCCTATTGGGAATGGAACGATACGGGAAATCCCCAGCATCCGCACGTGCTCATGTGCGTGCATGGTCTTTCACGCCAGGGTCGTGATTTCGATGTATTCGCGCGGCGCATGAGTCGCCATGCGCGCGTGGTCTGCCCCGATGTCGTGGGGCGTGGTCAGAGCGACTGGCTGGCCGATCCCAGGGGCTATCAGATTCCCGCTTACGTGGGCGACATGCTGGCGCTCATCGAGCAACTGCATGCACGGGCGCCGATCACGCAGCTCGACTGGGTGGGCACCAGCATGGGCGGCATCATCGGCATGGTGGTCGCGGGCCAGAAGGAACTGCCGTTGCCCGTGCCGGTGCATTCCCTGGTGCTCAATGACGTGGGGCCCTCGGTGCAATGGGATGCGCTGCGGCGCATCGGCTCCTATCTTGGCAGGCCGCTGCGATTCGATTCGATACAGGCGGCGGCCGATGAACTTCGCCGGATCTCGCAGGGTTTCGGCCCGCATTCCAGTGAAGAATGGCTTGAGCTCTCCCGGCCCATGGTGAGCCGCGCGGCGCATGAACGCTGGCGCCTGCATTACGACCCGGGCATCGCGGCGCCCATGCGCAAGATGACAGAAGAGGCGGCCGAGGGCGGCGAGCGCTATCTGTGGAAGCTCTATGAACAGATCACCGCGCGCGTGCTGCTGCTGCGCGGCGCGCAATCCGACCTGCTGTCCAGACAGACGGCGCAGCGCATGACGCAGACAGGCCCGCGCGCGCAACTCAGGGAGTTTGAATTTGTCGGACACGCCCCCACATTGGTGGCACCGGAGCAGGGCAGTGTGGTCGAGCGGTTCCTGTGCGGTGACTAGCAACGAATAGCGGCAAACAGCGGAACTGATCGGAGAGTCCATGAAAACCAGTGCAATCGGCACGTCCCTCAATGAAGGCGGAGGAGCAGTGCCGGGCTCTGCCGCATCCTCCGCGGATGCCATTCCGCAACTGATTTCGGCCACCTCCGAGGTTGCGCCAGAACATGTGGGATCGCTTGAGAAGGTACGGGCTTTCGCGATCCCATTGCTCACGGGCGAAGTGCTGGAGACCGGCGAGAACACGCTCGCCCATGCCGACGCGGTGGCATCCATCCTCAAGCACATCGGCAGCTCGGAGACGCTTCAGGCCGCGGTGTACCTGGTCTATGCATCGACCCATCTGAACAAGCCGGAAGAGGTCATCACCAAGGCTTTCGGTGAGAACTTCGCCGATCTGGCCTGCGAAACCACCAAGCTCATGCGCGTGCAGGAACAGGCGCGCGCCGCCCAGGTCGCGGGCCATCAGGTGGATGACGTCGCCACGCAGACGGAGAACGTGCGCAAGATGCTGCTGGCGTTCTCCAAGGATCTGCGGGTGGTGCTGCTGCGGCTTGCCTCGCGCCTTCAGACGCTGCGCTTTTACGCCGCCACGAAGCGGCCCGTGTCGCCCGGGATGGCGCGCGAGGCGCTGCAGGTCTTCGCGCCGCTGGCCAACCGCCTGGGAATCTGGCAGATCAAGTGGGAGCTGGAAGACCTGTCGTTCCGCTTTTTGGAGCCGGACACCTACAAGGAAATCGCCCGCCTGCTCGACGAAAAACGCGCGGAGCGCGAGCTCTACATGGAGCAGTTGCGGGGACGGCTCGAATCCGAGTTGCGCGCGCGAAGCATCAGCGCGACGGTCAAGGGCCGGCCCAAGCACATCTACAGCATCGTCAAGAAGATGCGCGGCAAGTCGCTCAACTTCGACCAGGTATTCGACATCCGCGCGCTGCGTGTCATCGTGCCGAGCGTGAAGGATTGCTACGCCGCGCTGTCCTGGGTGCATTCGCACTTCCAGCCGATAGAGGCGGAGTTCGACGACTACATCGCGCGCCCCAAGCCCAACGGCTATCAGTCCCTGCACACCGTGGTGCGCGACGAGGCGGGCAAGGCCATCGAAATCCAGATCCGCACACAAGCCATGGATGACCATGCGGAAAGCGGCGTGGCTGCGCACTGGGCGTACAAGGAGGCAGGCACCAAGGGCTATGCGGGCGTGTCCGCGAGCAGCGAATACGACGCGAAGATCGCGGTGCTGCGCCAATTGCTCGCATGGGAGCGCGACATGACCGGCGCGGTCAGCCGCAGCGGCCTGTTCGATGACCGCATCTATGTGCTGACCCCGGACGCCGCGGTGATCGAACTTCCGCGCGGAGCGACCCCGGTGGACTTCGCCTACGCCGTGCACACCAACGTCGGGCATCGCTGCCGAGGCGCCAAGGTGGACGGCAACATGGTGACGTTGAACACGCCGCTTGAAAACGGCCAGACCGTCGAGATCACCACGGTGAAGGAAGGCCGTCCCTCCCGCGACTGGCTCAACCCGGAGCTTGGCTACCTCACAAGCAACCGTGCACGCGCAAAGGTGCGTGCCTGGTTCAATGCGCAGGCCACGCACGAGACGATTGCCAAGGGCAGGGAAGCGGTAGAAAAACTCCTGCAGCGTGAAGGCAAGACATCGATGAAGCACGATGATCTGGCCGCGCAACTGGGCCTGAAATCGGCGGACGCATTGTTCGAGGTGGTCGGCAAGGACGAACTCTCGCTGCGCTCCATCGAAATGCTGCTCAGGCCGGCTCCGGCCCCCGCCGAGCTCACAGAGGAAGACCTCAACCGCACCCGCCGCAGCCGCGCAAGCGACGCAGGCTCGAAGGGCGGCGTGCTGGTGGTCGGCATCGATTCGCTCATGACGCAACTGGCCAAATGCTGCAAGCCCGCGCCGCCAGACGAAATCCGCGGCTTCGTCACCCGGGGCAAAGGCGTGAGCGTGCACCGCTCCGACTGCAGCAATTTCAGGGAAATGGCCGCGCGCAACGCGGAACGCGTCATCGAAGTCGAATGGGGCGCTCCCAAGCCGCAAAAGGAAAGCGCGGTCTATCCAGTGGACGTTGCCGTGGAAGCGCACGATCGCCAGGGCCTGCTACGAGACATCTCGGAAGTCTTCGCGCGGGAAAAGACCAACGTCATCGGAGTCCAGACCCAATCGGTCAAGGGAACGGCCTGGATGACCTTCACCGTTGAAGTCTCTGACTCGGGCCGTTTGAACAAGGTGCTCGGCCAGGTTGCCTGCGTGCATGGCGTACGCTCGGCAAGAAGGCGCTGAAAATATGTCATAATCAAAGGCTTGGAAGAAGCAAGGCGTTGCAGCACGCTTTTCCAGTGGCAGGAATTTCGGGAAGATTGAAAAAATCTCGAAATTCGGAAAATGGGAAATTTTTGCTGCTACAATTCCAGCTTCTCGAACAGACAACAGGCGCGTAGCTCAGCTGGTTAGAGCACCACCTTGACATGGTGGGGGTCGTTGGTTCGAGTCCAATCGCGCCTACCAACTAACCATTGGTAAAAGCCTTCTAGATCAACGGTCTGGAAGGCTTTCTTATTTCCGGCTTCATCGTCCGGGAGATTTATGGGAGATTTCCGGCCTTCTTCCGGCTGTTTTCATTCCCGAGCATCGCCTCCACTTTCGCTTTCTCCCGCCCTCGATCAGCACCGTCGATCCACTTCGCGTAGACCGTGAAGAACATCTTGGCGTTCTTGTGGCCCATTTGCCGGGCAATATAGGCAGGGTTCGCTCCGGCCGCCAGCGAGTTCGTGGCGTAGGTGTGTCGGGTCTGATAGGCCCGGCGGTGGCGAATCCCCAATTTTCGCAATGTCGGAGTCCAGAAGTGGTCCCGCTGACTGCGTTCGTCGTGAAGCGGTCTGTTCGTCTCCACGTTCTGGAAGATCTCGGCTTCCATGCCGCCCATCATCGTCCAGGACTTCATGGAGTGAAGCGCGGTCAATGCCCGGCTGACCAGATCCACGTCCCGGGCGTTGTACGTTTTGAGCGGCTTCAATTCGCCGGCCGTCCGAGCCCGTTCAACGCGGATCGTCTGGTTGTTCCAATCCACATCTCCCCAACGCAGTCCGATCAGCTCCTCCGGTCGCATGCCGGTGAAGAACGCAACTTCGAAGTAGGCCCACATCCGCGGATCGCAATGCTTTTGCATGTGGGCGAGAACCTCTTCCATCTCGTCGAAGGTGAGCGGATCCGGCTGTGGCTTTTGGTGCTTGCTGTTCTCGATGCCATCCATGGGATCGTCGACCTTGAGGTCGCGCCCGGCCAAGGCGAATACGCCGCGCAGCGTGATCAGGTAGTTGTTGAGCAGCTTGGCAGACTTCCACGGTGTGCTCCCGATCTTGGCTGCCACCTTGGCGTGCGTCAGTTGCTCGATAGCCGACTCGGCGCCGAACATCTCCTTCCAGATCGTCAGCGCATTCCGGTACTGATTAAGCGTCTTGGTGGCCAGGCGCCCTCTGGTCGCGAGCCACAAGTCGCACCATTCGCCGAAAGAGTGAGCAGCCTTCGCCTTCTTCGCCTGCGGGGCATCGGGGAAGTATTCCTCCCATGTGAAGGTGCCGCGTGCAATGGCCTGATTGACCTGCTTCACCAGACGCTCGGCGTGCCGCATGTTCACCGGAGTTGGTGGGATGCCCAGGCGAACACGCTGCCATGCGCCATCAAGCGTGAAATTCACGCGGATGGACTTATCTCGGGCTTCTACCCCTGTGCCAGTTCGACCCATTTTTCTACCGCCTTCGTGTCGATGTAGATGCCGCCATCTGCGCGGCGCCAATGCTTACCCTCGAGCCACACGCCGCGCTCAATCTTGCGACGGATGGCCTTCTCTGTGAGTCCCATGATCACGGCCGCGAGCCTGATACGGACGAATCTGGCGGGCGCCATCAGAACTGCTGGTTCAGCCATTTTTTGACTCCGTATTTCCCGACGATGCCCCTAAAGCCTGTGCCACCACCGTGCGCAGTTGCTGCTCGGTGAACAGCTTGGTGCCGGGCCCCATGTCATGTCGATGCCATTCCGTCTTGTAGCTGCGCGTGAGCCCGCGGTTGTGAAGGCTCGGGGACCAGCTCAGTATGGTGGCCGCTGGCGACTGAAGCGCGGCGAGGGCGTTGCCCGAGCCAGTGCCCGACCGAACAGCGGGGATGGGGTCTGCCTGCAGAGAGACGGCGGCCCGTGCCTCATTCAGCTCGAACCGGAGGGCATGGACCTCGGCCCGGACCTTGGTCAACTGGTCGAACGGGATGGTGCGTTTGCCATCGCGCGTGAGCACGATTGGTATGTTGTCCCTGGCCAGGACCTTGGCATGCGCACGCAGGGCATCGAATGCCTCGGCGATGTGCTTCGCGTCGACCGCCGAGAATTCCGCTTGGCTATTGCGGACCGCGCGGGCCGACATGTGCAGGAGGCTGTTCAGGAAGTGCTCGTGGCGCTCGTACCATGCTGCAAAGTCGACCCGCTCCACCGTGACGTCGGGCGAAGTGACTTGCCTGGACGGCCGGCGCGTGGGCAGGTTTAGTTTTGTGCGTGCCTCAGTCATGGTTCCTTGCCTCCATGAGTTGGATGGCGGAGCGCACAGCGTGAGCGATCGCGTTGAAATAGTCGCTGTATACGCCGTTGGCATAGTTGCAATCGAAGTGCTCTTCATTCAGCAGACTGTGGAGCAACTCGGAGAGGGAGCGGGCGTGAGAGATGGCCGTGCAAGCAGCAGAAGGCAGCATATTGGCAGGCAATTGCTCAACCGCATCTTCTGCACCCGCAAGGGAATCGGCCAGGTACTTCAATGTGCCCGCAATCCGCAATGGATCTTTGACTGGGACAGAGCGGCTGAACATGTCGACCAGTACCGTAAGCACCGAGTTCGAGTGAGCAAGGCTGCCGGCCAGAAAGTCGATCCGTTCCATGGCTGCAAATGCTGCCGGGCAGTTTTTCGGCTGCGCCTTGGAGGGTGTGATGAGAGGGCTTAGGCGCGAGACCCCGGGATCAATCAACTCCGAATGTGGTGATTCACTGCCGATAATCCAGCAAAGCTCGCGAGCAGCCTGTTCGAGAAGCTCGGTGCGCTCTGGAGATTCAACATCGCCTGGTACCAGCCGGGCCGCTTTGATGAGCGCCACGGCATCCAGTCCATAGAGTCGGGCCTCCGTAGATGTTTCGACCTCTTGTCCATGGCGTTCGATGTCCCAGGCGGCAATCGCCAGAATCCGATCTGAGTCGCCGCTCCAGGCGTGGTCTTCTTCAATACCTGCTGCTCTCTCGAGCGAGTCTGCAACGCGTGCTAACGCTGCTTTGAGTGCGGAGGGAGTGCGCTCCGGAACCTCCGGTTCAGCGTTGATCACAAGGGCTGCTTTGCGGGTGGCGCGGCGTGCTGGCGCCGTCTGTTGAATGACGACGCTCATGCTTGAACTCCTTTGCCGAGATTGAATGCTTTGGTGCAGCCGTGTATCTTGCTGTGGGCTTGAACCATGGGGAGGCCATCGTTGTCGAAATGGTTCATGACCATGCCGTTCAGATCGCTGATCCTATGCCCATAGCAATTGAGCATCCCCCACAGGCGGTGATCGCTGTCAGCTCGACACTCCGCTCCCAGGGAGATGATTTCGCTTGCCATTTCATCGATGAGATACGTGGCATCCATCATCAAGCTGGTACCGGCATCGCCCGCCGCCGATGTTGGTGTTTCGGCTGTAAGGGCAACAACGGGCTTTGCAGTACGCGTGGCTGGGGTACGTTTCGTTGTGGTGTCTTTTGCTCGCGCTGCGTTGGTGTGCATGCCGACCAGATACACGAAGTCCGTGAGCAGCTGCAATTCATGAATGTCGCCGGCGTCGTAGGCGACGAGAACGTGATGAGCCAGCGCTCGAGCTTGGCTCGCGAGGATGTTGAGATGGAGTGCGACCCCCACATCGTTGTCCGCGAAGTCATTGATCCGCGAGATGGCCGCGTCAAGCAAGCCGTGTCCCACCCTCAACTGGCCAGTGATATCTCCTGGCGTTCCCTTGATTGGGTCATAACCAGCAGGATCTTGTAGATGGGAAAAAACGGCGTCAGCATCATCCAGTTCAGGAATGGCCGGGAACGCAGTATCCTGAATGCTCTGTGTTGCGCGCACCAGCAGTGTTTGAAGGATGACGATAGGGTCCTTCAGTGCGGCGTCGACAGCACTGTTTTGCGTAGTGGTGTTTGGTGCCTTCGGCACGTGTGGGCGTGCGGCTTTCGGGCTCTTCGTTTTGCCCGCGGCGGGGCGTGTGATAACCTCAGACATGGATCTGACTCCTTGATTGCACATGGTTTTTTGATCTAGAAGCCGGTTTGCGGGACCAATCGCTTACCGGCTTCGCCTTTTCCGGCGTTCGTCTTCGGATGCGCATTTGTGAACTATGGATTACAATTCGTCCGTGTACACGATTCTCCGAATGCCGCAATTCGATGCATGGTTTGGCAGCCTGCGTGATGGCATGACCCAGCGCCGATTGGTTGCCAGACTGCGCAAGGCATCTCTGGGCAATCTCGGCGATGTGAAGTCCGTTGGCGAAGGCGTGTACGAAATGCGCGAGTTCTTCGGCCCGGGCTGGCGCATGTATTACGTGCAGCGTGGCGCTGTTGTGATCGTGATGCTGGGCGGAGGCGACAAGTCCTCGCAGCAACGTGACATCGACGCCGCCAAAGCATTGGCCGCAACTTTGGAGCCCGAAGAGGGCGGGAAGAAGGAGTGACCCATGGACAAGAAAATCAAGCTCGCCGATCTGCCGGTGTTTGACGCGACCGACTACCTGAAGTCGGAGCAGGACTGCGCCGAGTACCTCTCCGTGGTGCTGGAGGATGGTGACCCTGAGCTGCTCGCCGCTGCGTTGGGTGATGTGGCCAAGGCGCGGGGCATGTCGCAAGTCGCGCGCGATTCGGGCCTGTCCCGCGAAGGGCTGTACAAGGCGCTCAGCGGCCAGGGCAATCCGAGTTTTGCCACCGTCATGAAAGTGATGCACGCACTTGGCCTGCAAATCAGCGTACAGCCCGCGGCGCACGCCTGAGCAGATCATTTTCTCGACCGCAGCCGGCGCGTGCACTGGTGTGTGTTTGATGTGCGCGGAGATCATTGCCATCCTCCGGAGATCAGATTGCGCAGGATGTCCGGCGTCTCCGTGCGGTCGAGTCCGTCCTTATCCCTCAGGTGCTGGTAGACCTGCAGCGCTTCTTCTTTCGAACGCGGAGCGATCTTGGCCAGCATGGCGAAGCAGTAGTCATCATGGGCGCGGGCGGCTGGATCTGCATCGCTGGCGTACATGTCTATCTCATTGCGCAGCCAGTAGAGCGAGTCCCAGTAGTCCTGCTCATGCAGGCAGTCGCTGAGTGTGTGGGGCACCAGCACGGGCCGCTTTGCGAAGCGTTCTTCTGCCGCCTCGGCGTCATACTCGTCCCAGTCTTTTGAGCGCTTGAGGCCTCGCAGCGCCTTCTTGCACAGGTCTTCTGCGGGCGTCAACTTGAATAGTTCTTCTTCGGTACCGAAGCGGGCCATTGCTTCATCGCGCCGAGCCTTGCTCTTGATGGAGTCCTTGGCGAGACCTTCCAGATCCGCGAAGCCAAAGCCTCCGAAGATGACCGCGAAAGGGTTGTCGCCACTGGTTGCGCGCAGCCACGCGCAGTAGCGATCGTTCAACTCCTTGGCTGGGGTTGTGACCCGCTTGAACGCCTCCAGCGCCGGGGTAATCAATGCCTGGTGGCCGGTCTCGATGCAGTCACGCAGCCACAGAATCGCGTCGAGTTCGCGGTCTCCAGTCACTGTCTTGGGCGCTGGCGTCTCTGGCACAGTAAGGGCGGTGCTGCTACTCAACGGCAGCGGTGGCAGCGTGAACAGTGCGCGGAATGCTTGATTGTCTGTTGTCATGCCGATCTCACTGCACGCGGTGCACGTTGCTGTTTTCGAGTTGCTCGCCGAACAGCCTGCTGAGGTCTTTTTCGACTTGCTCGACAGGCACACCGAATTTCTCGGCAATCTGCTCAGCGGAATACACGGGCTCGCCGGCGTCGTTCACGAACTTGGTCTCGGGCATGAAGTCGCATTCGACAGCCTTGTCGTGAAATTCCTTCAGTACCTCGGGTGGGGCATGATTGAGGAATTCAAGGAAAAGCGCAGCGCCTTCTGGACGGTGTCGATAGTCCTTTGGATGCTTCTCACGGTGATCCAAGAGAGCCTTCGCTGCGGCCATGAACTTCTCGTGCTTTTGCTGCAACGCGACATGGTCGGGGTTTTTGAGGATTAGCTTCCGATTCAGGGCAATCTGACAGATTGCGATATCCCCCTTTCCTATGACAACCAAAAAGCAGTCATCACAGCAGCCGCCGGTGTGGGCGTTCGATATCTCCTGCTTGCAGTGCAGGCATTGCCATTGCGCGGTCATGCGGTCACCTTGTCGGCGGCTGATTTGCCAGACGCCAAGATGCTCTTGAGCGCTTCGATGCGGTCCTTGGCCGCCAACTCTTCACTGTGTATGCGAAGGATCGTGGCTTCAATCTCAAGCTCGGTCATCTCGAGAACAGGAACGATCACTTCCGCTCCGTGGCGAATCACGGAATAGGAGTGCAGAAGCTCGTTGCTGCGGATTGCACGGATACCAGGCGTCGTCGGCGTCATGAAGGGCTCGATCGCTTCCGCTGCGACCATCAGATCCACCAGCACCTCTTCGGCAGGGCCGTCGTCAGGCAGGCTTCCCATGCCACCGCCTTGGAACAAGGTGCTCACGCCAACCGCCGCATTGACGATGGAAAGCGTGACTTCTTGCGGCAGCGTGCGCAGGTCAACGGCCATGACCGGCCCATCGCCAGTGCGGGTGGTGATGATGTATTTGTTCGAGGGCATATGAGCTCCTGAGGGTTGATGAAAAGACAGGCGAGGGGAGATCAGCGCTTCGCTTGGCGAGCGCTGGATTGGTAGCTGTTCCAGATGAGGCCAGCAGCCCAGCGCGCAGAAAGCACCAAGCCTTCCTTGCGGCGCATGCTGGTGAGGCGAATGAATGTGCGGAGCGTGCTCATGCTGCGTCCGCCTGTTCGAGGCTGTCGCTGTCGAGCGAATGGCCGAGGCGCGAGGCCTCGAGTGGCAGGGGATTGGTGGTGGGCGCTGTGCTCTGAAGAAGCACGCAATTCATTGCGCGGCGCACGCGCATGGCGTGTTCGCGGCCGAGGCCATGGGCCAGGGCGATCAATCCAGCTTCGAGGGATTGAAGGGTGGGTTCACCGACGGGCAGCAGGTCGTTGGCTGCGTCGTGCTGTCGGCATTCTGGTTTCGCGGAATAGGCGGTAGGGAACATCTTCACTCCATTGCTCGTAAGAGAGGCAGTGGAGTAATTACAAGTTAATTTGTATTTCTTGTCAACAAATTAATTTGTAGATCGTGATTGTTGTTACTTGTCGCCATCGAGTTTTCGAGCCAATCTCCTTTTGACAATTTCGCTATCAGGAGCTACGCATAGAGCATGGAGCAACTTGGCAATCTCGGATAGTTCTCGCTCCGGGCGGTCACGCAGTAGTTCTGCCAATTGTTCTACAAGCTGTTGGGACGAAAGAAAATGTGGTTCCGGAAGTGTGCCCAGCAGCATGGCCGCAGCGGAACTGCCAGCCAGCCATTGTGGAGACACATCCAACGCATTTGCAATTGCAACCAAGTGCTTGCTTCCCTGTGCTTGGTTGGCGGGATTGAGTAGGTATTGAATGGCTTGGGGACGAACTCCGATAGCCCGTGCGAGCTCGCTTTGACTCATGTCGCCGGCAGTTTTCATGGCCAGTCTGAGTCGATCTGCGAAGCCTGAAGATGGTTGATCTGACATGCCTCAATCCTACAAATTTACTTGTTATTGGTGTTGCAAATTGATTTGTTTTTATGTACAAAGCAATTTGTATGAAAAAAGCCAAAATTTCACCTCAACAACTTCCGTCCCTACGTTTGGCTATCCAGATATCGGGCAGCCAGAAGAAGTTGGCGTCGATTGTGAACAAGGCTCAAGGGCATGTCTCGCACTGGCTTGCCAATGGATTGCCTTGCGACTATGCCCCAGCAATTGAAAAAGAAACGGGGGTTTCAGTTGAAGAACTTTGCCCTCAAACGGTTTGGCTCCGTGTACCTGATCCCTTGTGGCCTCATCCTGGAGGACGCCCGCTAATCGATGTCGCAAATTCACCAATTTCCCGGGGCGGTCATGTCTAATTTTGGTTTCGCTCTGTGTTTTAGCATGAAGCATGCCAGAGAAGCCGCTGACGTAGGCCTGCGTCTGCATACCGGTGCACTCAATCCAATTGACTCTGCTGCTGACCAAGCCTTTCTCGAACACTTTCATGCCCTGCAGGCGCTGAAGTTGCCGCCTCGTCTTGTAGTTCGCATACAGGCTGCGCTGTGGCGTTTGCAGCAGAAAAGCCATACATCCGCGTCCGCAACTCAACTCAAGGAGGCCGTCGATGGATAAGAAATCGCACCTCATTCCTTGTGGTGACAACTGGTGTGGCGCTACGGAGATGTCTAACCACACCAGGAGCACTCCTTCCAGCTCAGATCTTGGGGTAGTGGGAGATTCCATTGGGGCCGACGAGCTTGGTTCCGGCGTATTTGATTCCTTCGGTGTTGAGAAGGGTGTGTCCGCAGCCTCTGCATTGCAACCCGATATTGTTCCCGTGCTCGAATCTGGGCTGCAACACAGACTTGACTCCATTGCTCAAGCACGACTGGCAAAGGAAATACGACGCTTTCGAGGGGCTTGGCTTCTCGGTCCCGCTCTCCTCTGGGGGGACATTCACCCAATACGCCGATTGCCCATTCCCGACGTCGACAAGCGGATAGCAACTGCTCTCGCGCGTGGCTTCCTTCAGTGCTCGAATCTCCTCGCTCATTTTGAAATTCTCGTTCAAGAGCTCGAAAAGACGGGTTTGGTGAGCGAAGAGCGCGTCCTGAGCTTGGAGAACCTGGTCGCGAATAGCGGCTGTTTTTTCGGCGACGAGATTGAAGTCTCGGACTCCCATCATTGCGGTGACCATGTCCTTCGCGACGCTCAAGGAGGTCGCGGCAATGGTGAGATGTGATGGGTCCATTTTGTCTGCCTCTCTCAGGGTCGGTTGTTGGGGAACAGCCATTTTGCCCCGAGAGACGGTGGGCGCCTTTTGCGCTGGCGCGCAACGTCACCTGCAGGCGCGGCCGAAGGCGCCGTTCTTCGATGGTCGGGTTCATCGCATGTTCCTCGGCATTGGGCGCCGGTTCCGCATCAGCTCCACCGGCCCGCGCACAGTCACTTCCGTCGCCTTGAAGCGAATGTGCAGCATGCCGTCGCGCCAACTCAGTTCGAGCGTGCTGTTGTGCAGGCGCTTCGTCTGCCAGTTGATGGCGGCCTCGATCGACTCGCTCAGCCAGGTGCGCGTGCTCCTGTGGAACGTGATGTGCCGGGCCAGAGCGTTGGGTGGTGTGGTGTGTTGTGTGTTCATGGGGATCGACTATCTCCAAAAGAACGAGACAACACGAGTCAAGAAATTTGTCTCGTTTTGATCCGATGACTCAATTCGAAATTTTGGAGCGGCCCGACATGCAACCAATCGACCCTGCATTGATTGCCCGACAGCCGTCCATGACCAAGGCCCTGCAGCTTTGCCAGACCCTCAGCGGGCGCGATGACAAGTCGTTCATCGGCGCCGGCGGCGTGGTGAAGGATGCCGCGCAGTGGAGCCGCATCATGAGCTCGGGCCAGCACAACTTCCCCCAGGACCAGCTCAACCGCTTCATGGATCAGGCTGGCAACGAGGCGCCGCTGCTGTGGCTCTTGCACAGCCGTGGGTATGACCTCGGCTATCTGCGCAAGCGTGAATCGGAATACGAACGCCAGCTTCGTGAGGCGAACGAGCGCAACGCCGAGTTGATGAAGCGCCTCGAGTACGCCGAGTCCATCTTGCGCGGCGGCCCGGCCCCGATCAGGGGCGCGTGATGTTTCCAGCCACGGCTAGGTTACGGGTAGCTCCCAAATCCGAAAAGCGGTTTCCACCTTTCCCGCCTGCCTGTGGTTTCTTCTCTCAAAAGTGTGATGGTTTGTCCAGAAAGGCGGAAGTATGAACTCAGTTCAGTCTCCCAAAAATGTGCAAGCAGGAACGGGCCTTGTGGGTCTGATTCGGCACCAAGATGAGATTTACGTGAGCGCCGAAAGCCACGGGTATGTGCACCTTGTCACTTCCCCTTTGGATGAAGATGAGCAGCGCATTCGTATCCACGTGACGAACGTGGATGCAGTGATCGAGATGCTTGTCGAATTCAAGCGTTTGGCTCGTCAAAATTGGGAATAGACATGGCGAGCGATTGGATCAAGAGCCACGCGAATTTGTGTCGGTCTCCGAAAACCTCGGTGATTGTCGATGCGCTGATGGCGTCTACGTGCGCGGGTATTGAATTTCCCCGATTGATCGGTGAGTGCCGAGCAGGGAGGCGCATCTCGTGAACTACTACGAACGCCATATTGGCGACTATCTGAAAGACACGGCGCACTTGTCGCTGCTTGAGCACGGCGTCTACACGAGGCTCATGGATGTGTACTACACGCGCGAGGCGGCCATTCCTGACGATCAGGCGGCTCGGCTCGTGGGCGCACGCTCCATCGAGGAGCGTGAAGCATTGCAAGTCGTACTTGAAGAGTTTTTCACGCGATCTGAGCAAGGGTGGGTTCAGCAACGCTGCGAACGGGAAATTGAGCGCTATTTGGACAAGCAGACCAAGGCGAAACGTAGTGCGAGCGCACGATGGGGAGCAAAGCCTTCGCAATCCGAAGGCAATGCGGACGCATCCGCCGGTGATATGCGAACGCAATGCGAACGCATACCGACCGCATATACGGATGATGAACCAACGCATTCCGAACGCAATGCGAACGGTATGCACCGCGCGCCCGTCCCCAGACTCCAATCACCAGACACCAATCACCATAAAGAAATACCCCCCTTACCCCCCGAGGGGGAGGAGGGAGCTTTTGACGCGCCGGGTTTTTTGCTCGACGGAAATGCGAGTCCTGGTTCTGTCGCGGTGAAGCAGCGGTCCGGCAAGTCGGCGTACAGCGCGGAGTTCGAAGCCGCGTGGAGCGCCTACCCCGATCGTCCAAACCATTCGAAGCAGGAAGCGTGGAAGGCGTGGAATGCACGCATTCGAGCCGGTGTTCCAGCGAGTCAGATTTTGGAGGGCGTGAAGCGATATGCGGCCTACATCAAGGCTTCCCAGAAAGATCCGCAGTTCGTCAAGCACGCAGCGACCTTCTTCGGCCCCAGCGAGCACTACCTGAGCGACTGGACCGCTCCGAGTAGCAACCGCGCATCGAGACATTCAGGATTTGACCAAATGGATTACAGCGAAGGAGTCGACAAAAATGGACGCATCATCTGACGACCAACAACCTATCCCCGCTGGTTCGCCGACGTCACAGCGCCCCGCAGGTCATGCGCCCGCCAGACAGCGCGAGAAGCACTGTGATCGCCATGGTCCTTTCACGGCCACCGAGTTCTACCCGGGATCGAGGAACTGGACCGGTTGCCCAACCTGTTCTGAAGAACGTACTGCTCAGCAGCTCGCGGACGAGGCCGCAGCGCGCCAGCACGAGGAAACGCAGAGAGCTGAGCGGATTCGGGTCAATCGGATGGAGATCAGCGGCCTAGTCGGCCGCATGCATGCCCACACCTTTGACAACTTCGAAGCGCAGTCCGATGGGCATCGATTGGTTCGTGACACATGCCGATCCTTCGTCACGCCGCTCGTGTCTGAAACCGGCGGCGGCCTCTGGTTGCTGGGCCTGCCGGGCACCGGCAAAACGCATCTCGGCAGTGCCATGGTTTCCCATGTCATCAACGTCGAGCGTAAGCGGGCTTGCATTTACAGTGCCCGAGAGTTGGTTCGCATGCTGCGCGCGTCCTGGGGGCGGAAGCAGGGTGACATGGAGGATGCACGCTGGTGGATGTCACAGACGGAAGACGAGCTGGTCGAGTATCTGGGCACAGCAGGACTTTTGGTCCTTGATGAGATAGGCTCGAGCTTCAACAGCGATGGCGAGCGCACGCAGCTCTTCGACATCATCGATCTGCGCTACAAGCACAGCCTGCCGACGGTCCTGATCAGCAACCTGAATACCTCGGGCATACGCTCGGCGCTTGGAGAGCGATCGTTTGATCGCTTGCGAGAAGGTGCGCAGGTCCTGCGGTGCACATGGGCAAGCCATCGTCAGTGAACGGACACGCAACCTCGAGGAGAACACGGCCATGACCGAACCCATCGACATCGAAAAATCCATCGCCCGACGGTCTCCAATGGCCACGCCGCCGAACTGGAATCCGGCCTCCAAGAGCCCGACAAGCCACATCATCTGGGGGGCGATCTTGGAGATGCGCGCACTCGGCCTGGCCATCAGCCGCCAGCGGCTTGGGGAGTTGACGGGCCTGACCTACACGAAGATCGACGACCACGTCAGCAGATGGATCGAAGAGGGATACCTGACTCGTGTGGTCGACGGCGTTTACGAGGTCTCCGAAAGCGTGCATGAGCCGCGTGCTATCTCCGTCACAGTGCTGCCCGGTGGTCTCTCGAAGATCGAGGTCGGGGAGTTCTGCGTTGACCTGTATCCGCACGAGCGCCGCACCTTGGCCAACATGCTGCTCGGCGATGCTGTCCAGGTGAGCAACCTGCAGGCCGGCCGGGAACTGGACGGCAAGGTGAGCCAGGTGCAACGCGAGCTGCGCCAGCTCAAGCGCGATCTGGGAGGCGCGTGACGTGAGTCATCGATTTCGTTGGACGCCGGAAAAAATCGCCCTGTTAGGGACCATGGCCGATCAGACGCTTGCGAACCAGCTCGGTTTGACGGTGGCGCAAGTATTTTTCAAGCGCAAGACGCTGGGCATTGCTGCTTCCCAAGTCAGAGAAGGCTGGTTGAAGTGGACGCCAGAAGTAATTGCGCAATTGGGATCCGCATCAGATGCAGAAATCGGAGCAAGACTCGGAATCCACCAAGGTGCGATTGCGTCCGCGCGCCAGCGCTTTGGGATAGATGCCTTCGAAGCTCAGCGCCGATGGACCCCGGAGGAGGTGGCACTGCTCGGCACCATGACGGATGCCGAGGTGGCCAAGAAGCTCAACCGAGGGAAGGCGGCCGTGCGGTGGGCCCGGCAGCAGCGGAAGATTCCGGGCATCCCGTGCAATCTGGGGATCGGCGACGAGTGGGCAGAGCTGGAGCGCGAATACTCAACGTCGGATGTCTCGGTTGTAGCGCTCGCTGAGAAGTATGGCGTGTGCTGCACCTCGGTGCTCAAGAGGGCCAAGAGGTTGGGGTGGATGCGCCCATCCCTAGTGACTACTGCTTGAGGAGCGGTATGACGCTTACCCAGAGTGCAGCAACAGCAACAACGAGGCTGACTGCCGCGACAATAAATCCGGCAACAGCCAAACGTCGCTGGAACCTCGATTCTCTCTTTGCATCAGATGCCGCAAGCTTTGCTTCGTCGGCATTCTGGAGCGCTATTTCAATGGAGCGCTCAGTGGCTTCAGCCGCACGTCGCGTGTTTTCGGCAGTATCCCGCTGGCGCTGCGTATGCTCCGCATGTTGTCGTTGGATGTGCTGATGAATCTCCATGGACCCATCGAGACGTTTCCGATTCTCGTTTCGCTTCCATTCTTCTTCTGCCGCCTCAAAATCAAAGTCCCCTATGCTGGACTCCTTGATGGATTGAAGCAGTGACTGGTCGTTGGGTGTCTGCGCTTCGAGTGTGCTTCGGTTCATGCCCAAAATTGCGTCGTGCTGCTCTTTGGCAAGTTCACTACTTATTGTGTAGGAGTTGAGTCCTGAAGTACCCAGGATTCGCGCTGCGCCGATGTAATCATTCACGGCGGACGCTGGGTCTGGGCCTTGCAATGACTTCTTCCATTCATCCGTTGGGTCAGGCAGGATGCCAAGCGCGCGAACTTGAGCCTCTTGAACCGCCTTGAATTGATTCTTCTCCAGTTCGTCAAGGGGACTGGTGAACAGGTCCCCTGCCAATTCTCGGACATCCAGCTTGAGCTCTCCAATCATTCTCGCCATGCTCGCGACCTCAGTGGAGCCGAGAGCATCAAGGTACGGATCATTTGCCTTTTTGATCATTTCCAACGAATGGCAGTTGCTTTGAGGACATTGTGCCAGTCCCCCTCTAGGGTTTCCATTGCACCCGAGTTCTGGGAACCATCGGGGATGTGGATACCAATGACAACCCTCCTCCTCAAAATGCCAATCCATCGCCGCCACGGTCCATCGACTGGGTGGCGATTGAGCACGCCTACACCACGACCACCATCTCCCTGCGCGAAATCGGCCTGAAGCAGCGTGTGACGCATGCCGCGATCACCAAGCGCGCCAAGAGGCAGGGATGGGTGCGGCCGGAGAAGGAAAAGCCGGTAACCGCGAAACTCGCGGCTTTGGAACCACGGCAACAGCTCTTCGTTCAGGAATACCTGGTCGACATGAATGGCACCCAGGCGGCCATCCGCGCCGGGTACAGCGTGAGGACTGCGCACGAACAGGCAAGCCGATTGTTAGCAAACGGCAAGGTGCGTTTGGCGGTCGAGGAAGGCCAGAAGAAGCTGCAATCCAAGCTGGAGATCAGTGCCGAACGTGTGGTGAAGTCTCTGGCCCTGATTGCAACGGCCGACCCGCGCGAACTGGTCGAGGTCAAAACCGGTTGCTGCCGTTGCTGTCATGGCGAGGGCCACAAATTCCAGCGCACGCAGCGCGAGATGGCGACTGACCGTGAGCAGTGGGCTGCAAAGGGCAAGCCGCCCGAGGACTTCGACGAGGCTGGCGGTATCGGCTTCAATCCTCTGCTGCAGCCTCATCCCGAGTGCCCGAACTGCGGTGGTGACGGTGAGTCGCGCACAGTGCTCAAGGACACGCGCTATCTGAGCCCGCAGGCCGCCGCACTCTATGCCGGTGCCAAGCAGACCAAGTACGGCATCGAGATCCAGATGCACTCGCAGATGGAGGCTTGGGAGAAGCTGGCCAAGCATCTCGGGCTGTACGCCAAGGACAACCTGCAGCGCTCCGATCCGCTGGCGCTGCGCTCAATGTCGGATGCCGAACGTGTGGTGCGCATGCAGCGTGTCCTCGACGACAACCCCGCCCTGATGGAAACACTCGGGCGCATTCTGGGCGGAGGTGCAGAGTGATGCGCGCCAAACCCACATCCACCGAGCTGCTGCGCCGCCTGAAGCAGCTGCCCGAAGGCCAGCGCGCCGAGCTGGATGTGTTCCTGCGCATGGTCGATCCATCTATCTGGGTGCCGCAGCCTGGGCCGCAGAGCGTGGCGTTCTACTCCACGGCCGACATCCTGTTCTATGGCGGGAGCGCGGGCGGTGGCAAGACAGATTTGCTGCTTGGCCTGAGCCTCACAGAGCAGGAGAACAGCATCATCTTCCGCCGCCAAGGTGTGCAGCTCAAGGGCCTTGAGACGCGCATGGAGAAGATCCTCGGCTCTCGCGACGGATACAACGGTCAGGATCATCTCTGGCGCCTGCCAGGCGAGAAGCTGCTCGAACTGGGTAGTGTCAACGAGCCCGGCGACTGGGTGAAGTACCAAGGTCGCCCGCATGATCTCAAGGGCTTCGACGAGATCACCCACTTCACCGAGTTGCAGTTCCGCACGTTGATAGGCTGGATGCGCACGGACAATCCGGAAGTGCGTCAGCGCGTCGTTGCAGCAGGCAACCCGCCCACCGACGCGGAAGGCGAATGGGTAAAACGGTTCTGGGCACCATGGCTTGATCCGCACCACCCGAACCCGGCCAAGCCAGGTGAGCTGCGTTGGTACATCACGAACGAGAAGGGTGAGGATCAAGAGGTGCCGGGACCCGAACCGGTGCAGGCGGGCGAAGAGTGGCTGAAGCCGAAGAGCCGCACCTTCATCCCATCACGCGTGGATGACAACCTGTTCCTGATGGCGACAGGCTACAAGGCCACGCTGCAGTCGCTGCCCGAGCCTCTGCGCTCTCAGATGCTTCGCGGCGACTTCAATGCGGGATCCGCTGATCCTGTGTGGCAGCTCATCCCTACCGATTGGGTGAAGGCTGCGCAGGCTCGCTGGACAGCGCGCGAGCAGAAGGGGCCAATGACCGCGTTGGGCTTTGACCCGTCGCGCGGCGGTCTGGACAAGTCGTCAGCAGCCCGGCGCCACAGCAACTGGTTCGACAGACTGGAAACAGTGCCTGGCAGCGTCACCACCAATGGCCCTACGGCTGCCGCATTCGTCACACCCCTTGTGCGTGATGGCGCAACCATCGCTGTGGATGCCATCGGCATCGGCTCCAGCGCACTGGATTTCCTCATCGGGCTGGGCCTCAACGTGCATCCGGTGGTCGGCTCGGAGGCGAGCAGCCTGATGGATAAAGCCGGACAGCTTCACTTTCGCAATAAGCGCGCGGAGATGTACTGGCACCTGAGGGAGGCGCTCGATCCAACGAACCCCGATCCGATCGCGCTGCCGCCCGATACGGAGTTGCTCGGCGACCTCACGGCGCCCCGATACAAGGTGGTGACCATGGGCAAGGGTGCCGCCATCCAGATCAACAGCAAGGACGAGATCCGGGAAACGCTGGGGCGGTCACCAGACAAGGGCGACAGCGTGGCCATGACCTTCGTCGCGGATCTTCCACCTCCCGTTCTCTCGCACCGCAAACCGAGTTGGCGCGACCGCTATTCCAGCGGCAACTCCGGCCACTGGGACCAAGCCACAGCATGATCATGAATAACACATCCCCCATCACCGGCACGGGCGACGACGCGGCGCGCGAGAACTGGGCGCGCTACGAATACGGCAAGAATCGTGGCCACCTCGACTACATGCCGCATGCCGCGCGCTGCGAGGACATGTACCTCGGCGGTGGCCGGCAGTGGACACCCGAGCAGCGGGCTCAGCTTGCCAAGGAACGCCGCCCGGCCTACGAGTTCAACGAGATCAAGCCGTCGATCAACAGCGCGATCGGCTACCAGATCCACAATCGGATGGACATCGCGTTCAAGCCGCGCGGTGGTGATTCGGACCTGAACACGGCCACCATCCTCTCCAAGGTCGCCATGCAGGTCGCGGATCTCTGCAACCTGCACTGGCATGAAACCCAGGTATTCAGCGATGGCCTGATCCAGCAGCGCGGGTATTTCGAGGTGCGCATGAACTTCGACTGCAACATTCAGGGCGAAATCGACGTCAGCAACCGCGATCCCATGGATGTGATCCCGGACCCGGACTCGAAGTCCTACGACCCGGACCAGTGGGGTGACGTAATCATCACCCGCTGGCTTACGCTCGGCGAGATCGAGCAGGTCTATGGCAAGAAGGCACGCGACAAGGCAGCCGAGAGCAACGACGCGGGCGTGGACTTTGGGGACATGGACGACGAGCCGGAACGCAGCAAGTTCGCCGCTGGCAACCGTTCGGGGTGGCTTGATGCCCACGCCAAGAAGGATGACGGGCTCGAGCGCTACCGGATCATCGACCGCCAGCGCTTCATCTACGAGCTCACCCCGTGCATCGTCTGGCCCACCACCGGCGACATTCAGGTTGAGGCAGTGATGGCGCAGGACTCCATCGCGGATGCGCTGGCCCACGGCGCGGTGCGCGCCAGGCGCATGCAGCGGCGCGTGAAGTGGACGGTCACCACGTTCACCGCCACGCTGCACGACACCTACAGCCCGTACGAGCACTTCACCATCGTGCCGTACTTCGCCTATTTCCGTCGCGGCAAGACGGCAGGGATGGTCGACGACGCCATGGGCCCGCAGGAGGCGCTCAACAAGGCCATGAGCCAGTTCGTGCACATCGTCAACACGAGCGCGAACAGCGGCTGGATCACGGATCAGAACTCCATCACCAACATGGATTCGGGCGAACTGGAGAAGCGCGGTGCGCAGACTGGCCTGCACATCGAGGTCAAGGACATGGCAAAGCGTCCGCAGAAGATCCAGCCCAACCAGATTCCGACCGGCGTCGACCGATTCATCGACCGCGTGGACAAGGCACTCAAGGATGTGACGGTGCCCGACGCCATGCGCGGCAGCGCGGGCCCGGAGATCTCGGGCGTGGCCATCCAGTCCAAGCAGTTCGCAAGCCAGCAACAGCTCGCCGTGCCACTCGACAACCTGGCCTACACGCGCCAGCTTCTGGCCCGTCGCATCCTCAAGCTGATCCAGCGCTACTACGACAGCTATCGCATTTTCCGGATCACCGAGACCGATGCAATGACGGGCAAGCCGAAGGAGGAGCGCGTCGAGATCAACCGGCTCGATCCGCTCACCGGCAGCTACTTCAACGACGTGACCGTGGGCACCTATGACGTGGTAATCACCGAGCAGCCAATGCAGGTGACGTTCCAGAACAGCCAGTTCCAGCAGGCGCTGGAGATGCTGAAGGCTGGCGCACCGATCCCGCCCGCAATCCTCATCCGCTATTCCAACCTCGCGGACAAGGAAGAAATCCTGTCGACCATCGAGGGCAACAAGCCGCCGGCCGATCCAACGGTCGATGCCCGTGTGCGCTTGCTCGACGCGCAGACACGCAAGACCGATACCCAATCGACGGACATTGCGGTGAAGACCCAATACAGCAGCGTGCAGACAGCGCAGGTGATCGCGCAAACGCCCGCCACTGCAGCGCTGGCCGACGGCCTGCTGCGCTCGGCTGGCGCTGTCGACCACGACGCCGCACCGATCGTGCCGCAGCCGTCCGGCGCCATGCAGCCCGTTGCGCTGCCACAAAACACCGATCCGTTCACCCCGGCCAGCC
Source organism: Diaphorobacter ruginosibacter (assembly GCF_040396215.1). Lineage (GTDB taxonomy): Bacteria > Pseudomonadota > Gammaproteobacteria > Burkholderiales > Burkholderiaceae_C > Diaphorobacter_A > Diaphorobacter_A ruginosibacter_A. The sequence continues at coordinate 76,709 of NZ_JBEBOW010000001.1, forward strand.
CAGCACGCGGCCAGGAGGCGGGAATTGAAACCCTCGCGCCCGATGGTGTTCGGGCTGAGTAACCACTGAAGGAAGCAACCATGAACCTCAAGAACTTTCTGATCCGCTGCATGGCACCTGCTGGTGATGATGGCGCGGATGCCGCAGGCACCGACACCGGCGCGACCGAGACGGCGGTGCTCGACGATGACGCGTATTTCAGCCTCCCGGAGGAAGAGCGTGCTCGCCTGCGCGGTGATCAGGTCGGCGGCCAGGAATCGCCGACACCTGCACCAGCGGCACCAGCGGCACCAGCTGCAGCACCCGCACCGTCCGCGGATACCGGCACCACGACGGGCGCGGCGGCGACGCCGGAGCCCGACCCCGACGACACGGGCGCGGAGAAGGGCGGCGGCATTCCGCGCGCCCGCTTCAACGAGATCAACGACCGCCGCAAGGCACTGGAAGCCGAGAATGAGGCCTTGCGCGCGCAGATTGCCGAGCGTAGCGCGACAGCCCAATCTCCAGCCTCAGCCTCGACTCCTCAACAGCAGGAGTTCAACATCGCCGAGGCAGAGGAGCAGTACACGCAGTTCATGCTGGAGGGCGATGGCAAAGCGGCGTCGGCTCTGCGCCTTCAAATCAACCAGGCCCTGCATGACCAAGCCTATGCGCGGTTTGCACAGGAAAGCGCGGCCCAGCAGGAACAGTCGAAGATGGCGGCAACGGTGGGCCAACTGCTCGAGCAATACCCATGGCTCGATACTGCTGACGGGCAGGAAGCGCTCGACGCGATCGAGGGGGCGGTGTTCATCCGCATGCAGCGCGGCATGTCGCGCGAGCAGGCCACGGTCGAGTCCGTGAACCTGATTGCTCCGCGCTTTGCTTCGGCGGGCTCCCCCTCTAGGGCTGGACGCGATGGTGGTGCATCTGGTGATATTCGGGTACAGCGTGCCAATGAGCGTGGTGCCGCCGATTCGATGCTCCAACCTGCTGCCTTGCAGGCCGGCATGGGAAATCGGGCAGCACCTCAGAAGATCGATGCATCGAAGCTGTCGGACGACGAGTACATGGCTCTTCCGGAAGCTGAGCGCAAGAAGCTGCGCGGCGATGTGATCTGACACGCAGGGCCGGTTTGGTCTCACCCACCAAGCCGGCCGTCACTCCAACGGGTTGTCGCCTGGGAAGGCGTTAAGCATCTGGCGCTCTTGGCCGCCCAAGCCATGTTTCTCGCAGTGGGCGGCGTCATGTCCCGAAGCAATTCATCTCTTTGGAGCAGGACATGGAAACCAATTTTGCAGCACTGTCTCCGGTTGAAAAGATCAACTGGGGCCGAGAAGTCTGGGGCGCGGCGCGCGACCAGATGTTCATCAAGAACTTCACGGGGAAGGGGGACAACAACGTCATCCAGCGCGTGACCGAACTGACCGAGACCAACAAGGGCACGAAGTGCGTGATCCAACTGGTGGCGGATCTGGTGGGCGACGGCGTCAAGGGTGACAACGAGCGCGAGGGCAACGAAGAAGCCATGGAGTCGCACTCGCAGATCATCGAGTGCGACCTGATCAGCCACGGCATCACAAACAAGGGCAAGCTGTCGGATCAACGCTCGACCATCGACGCCCGCGCCCATGGCAAGGACAAGCTGTCCTACTGGCTGGCCAACCGTGGCGATCAGCTTGCGTTCCTCACGATGTCGGGCATCAGCTACGCGTTCAACAACGACGGATCCCCGCGACTGAACTCGATTTTCCCGTCGCTGGATTTCGCAGGGCTGGTGACGGCACCGTCGCCCAAGCGTTCGCTGATGTGGACGGGTTCCTCGCTGGATCTGTCCGACACCTCGGCGATCACGACGGCGTTTGTGCCCAAGTACGACATGATCGTCGACGCGGTGGCCTACGCCAAGGAACACCGCGTGAAGCCGCTCATGGCCGGCGGAAAGCCGTACTACGTGATGTTCGTGGCACCGGGCACGCTCGCGGCGCTGAAGAAGGATCAGGCATACCGTGAAGCCGTCGTGGCGGTCGCGACCAAAGCGGGCATGGATTCGCCATGGTTCACCGGGGCCACGGTTACCGTCGATGGTGCTGTGATCCACGAGTTCAACCTCGTCTATAACACCAAAGGCGCGGCTGCTGGTGCGAAGTGGGGCGCGGGTGGTCTGGTCAACGGCACGCGCACGCTGCTGTGCGGTGCCCAGGCGCTGGCGATGGGTGACATCAAGACGGCGGAGTGGGCCGAGAAGCTCTTCCAGTACGACAGCCGCTGGGGCATCAACGTCGACAAGATGCTGGGACTGCTGAAACCTCAGTTCTATTCGATCTACGACAAGTCGGTCGAGGACTTTGGTCTCGTCGCTATTGACCACTACCTGCAGTAAGCAGGCCAGGGCAGGGCGCTTGTCCTGCCCCTTCCTTTCCTCCCTGTTGCTGAACGGAGCACATCATGTCCATCAAGAAAAATCCCTCGCGCCAAGAGTTGATCGTGGCGCACCTCACCATCGGCTTTGCCGACATCGCAGCCTACGGCACCGCCGAGGCCGCTTTCGACCTGCCGGGTAACGCTGTGCTGGTCGGCGGCGACGTGGTGGTCACCACGGCATGGGACAGCGAGACCACCGCCACGCTCAAGCTCGGCGATGCAGTCGACGATGACCGCTACACCTCGACAGCCGTCAACTTGAAGACGCCCGGGCGCACGGCGCTGACGCTGACCGGCTACAAGCACACCGTGGCCGAAGCCCTGAATGTGCTGGCCGCGCAGACGGGCGCCGCGGCCACCGCCGGCAGCGCGCGCATCACCATCCAGTACTTCGTTGAAGGTCGCTCGGCCTTCACGCAAGGCTGACTGTTTCTCAGTGGTCGGGCCCTCACGGCCCGCTTTGCCCTCGCAGCTACATGCTGCGGGGCACTTTTTGCAAGGACCTTATCGTGAAATTCCGCTCTCCTACCAACGAACCTTTGCACGTCGCACTGACCTCCGGCCATACGATGGTCATTACCGCCGACGACAAGGGCATCGAAGTCCCGGTCATTTTTCAGCGTGAAGCGATGGCGCGCGGCGCTGTGCTGACCGATGAAGGTACTGCCGAGGTTCGCACGCAGACCCTCAATCGCCAGATCGTGCTGCGCGAGACGCTCGAAGCGATGATCAAGGGCGCCGACAAGGATGACTTCACCGCGGACGGCAAGCCCAACCTGGTGCGCCTGAAGGCCAAGACCGGCTTCCCCGTCACGCGCGAAGAAGCCGATGCTGCGTTCGATGAAGTTGCCGCAGAACTGAAGCAATGACCGTCGATCAGCTCCTCGCCGCATTCCGCTCTGACCTCCATGATGAGGTCACGCCGTATTTCTGGTCCGATGCTGATCTGGTGCGATACCTGAACAGCGCGGTGCAGGAGGCGTGCGAGCGAGCCAGGCTGATCGAGGATCGATTCACGCCCGCCGTGTGCAGCATCCAGCTCGTTCCAGGCCAGGCGACCTATGACCTGCATGCAAGCGTGCTGGAGGTGAAGCGCATGACGGTGCTCGGGCAGGTTATTGACGAAACCAGCGTCGAAGATCTGGACCGCGAGTCGCCCGGCTGGGAGTCACGCACGGGGAAGCCACGCTTCTTCGTGTTCATCCCGGCTACCGGCGCGAAGGCACCATGCATGTGCGTTGTGCCCACACCAACGGTTGCCGACACGCTCTCGCTGATCGTGTATCGCGGCCCGCTCAAGCAGCTCTCCGAAGATCGCCAGTCGGATCGACCAGAGATCCCTGCGCGATTCCATGAAGATCTGCGCCATTGGGTCTATCGCTGCGCATACCTGAAGAGCGACGCGGACAGCTTTGACAAGGTCAAGGCGCTTGAGTATGAGGCCTTGTTCATCAGCGTCTTTGGTGAGCGACCCGACGCCAACGTGCAGCGCAAGCGCAGCGACCGCGCGCCGCCACTGGTTCGCAGCAGCTGGTAGCGCTCCCCTCTAGGGTTAGTCAATTTCGGTGGCCAGCCTGAGACTCTTCTGGTCAATCCAGAAGGGATCCTCATGTCTCAACCACTGTCTGCCGCGGCGAAGCGGCTTCTGGGCGCCGCGCGCTCAGCTCCTCGATTCCGTGATGGCGGCCTTGTTCGAGGTCCAGGAACTCCAACATCCGACTCCGTCGATGCAAAGCTCTCGCGCGATGAGTTCGTGCTGCCCGCAGACACCGTGCGAGCGGTGGGCATCAAATCTCTTCGTGATCTGGTGTCTGCAACGCACAGGCCTACCGGAAGGCCGCGCCACCGTCGGCGCTTTGCTGACGGCGGCATGGTGGACGAAGAGCGGCAGAAACCTAACAGCTTTGGCGATGCTGCTGCAGGTGCCAGCACTCCCGGGACAACGGTCACGCAGCCGTTACCTGCTGCGGCGTCTGCTCCTGCTGCATCGACTGGCACCGCTCCTGCCAAGGATTTTTCCCGCGAGGAGTTGATTGCGCAGATTCCAAAGGATGACGGGCCATCCATCACGGCAGGGCGAAGAGTCGGCGACAGTTGGACTGACACGGAGCTTGGCCGCAATGTCTACAACTCGGCCATGGCGCTGCCTGGTGTCTCGGGAGCGCTACCCGCCGTCGCGCAAACGGGAGGATTGATCTCCAAGGGGATCAATGCTGCGTCTCGGCTGATGGATGCAGGCATGTCCACTGCAGCCACATCTGCTGCGCTTCCGAGCCTGGCCTCTGCCGCCTCGAATGCTCCCGCTCCCCGTTCGGTTGCTGTGGGCGCGGGTGCTGGACGTGGGCAGATCAATCCCGCCTTCGCAGATCCCAACCAGCCTCATCCTACCTCCACATCGCCGGCGGCCGCACCAGCTCCGGCGAAGCCTTCGTGGGATCGAGCCGGCATGACCAATGCCGAGGTCGGCGCCATGAATCCTCAGGGCAAGGTGGCCGTGCAGCGTCAGGCCAATGGCACGATGTCTTTCAGCGGCGGTGACGTCTCCGGCCCGGTCTCGTACACCAATGCCAAAGGTGACGCATTGCCAGGTGGCGGACTGAATGGCCGTGGCTTTGGGCGGGTTGATGTGGCGCCTAATGGTTCGCGTGTGTCCATGGATGACAACGGCAACTACGCTTTCGCGACAAGCGGCGGTGGTGCCAATGGTGGCAGCGCGGCTTCACGGCTGTTGAATGCTGGCACGCAGTCGCCCGTGGGCATGTCACCTGAGCAAGCGTTTCAGGCTGGGCTGATCAGCAGCCCGACACCTGTGGACTACAACCCTGCGTATGACCAGCGATTGAATCAGGCTGGCGTCGCGCCCGCGTCGAACGACGGCGCAGCAGGGGGCAGTGGTGGCGATGCTCAGGCTCGGCTGATGGCGGTTGGATCCGGTGGCGTTGACGCTCCTGTCGTGGCCCATTCCGGCAATGACTGGCAGGCACGCAAGGATCTGCAGAACGCGGCGACGGCTGCCGGAAGCATCATGAACCGCCCAACGTGGCAGGGCACCGGCATGGGCCGGTTCAGCAACAACGGCCAGGCCACCACGCCACCGGCGGTCGCCGCCTACCAGGCCATGCTCCAGACCGACCAGGCATTGAAGCAGGCGCAGCCGGGTATGGATCAGGCGGGCATGCGTGAGAACGCCGCCACGGGCCGCGAAGGGATGCAGCAGGCGGGCGCGACTGAACGAGCCCAAATCGGAGCACGTCACTATGACGATGCGAATGCCATCGCCCGCGGCGAACTCGCGATCAAGCAGGGCGCAGCCGCTTTCCAGAATCGTGTGGCTCAGCGTCAGGAAAAGGCGCAAATCGATCTCGAAAACGCGAAGACGCCAGATGAGCAGCACAACGCGCGTCAACGGCTGCTGGCCATGATGGGCAAGACAGACGATGACCATTGGCAGGGCGTGGCACTTCAAGGCGGCATGGATGCCCAGGGTAATAAGACCGACAGCGTGCTCGCTGCAGTCAATCGTCGTACCGGCGAGATGCGCCGCCTGCAGACGCAACCGACTCAGCAAGCTGCACCACCAGATGGCACGAAGGTGCGTGGCAAGGATGGTCAGGTGTATGTGATCAAGAACGGCCAGCCCGTTCCAGTGGGAGGCTGAGCATGAGCAATGTGAACTGGAACGACTACACGGTAATCGAGGATTCGTCTGGTAAGCCGGCTGCACCAGTACCAGCACCAGCATCTGCTGTTGATTGGTCGCAGTACGAGCCGGTCGAAGAGGCGAAGTCGGGGTTCATTCCCACGGTCAAACGCACGGCGGGGCAGATGCTCACCACGGCAGCGACCACGGCTGAAGACGTCACCGGCCCGAATGCCGTCACGCGCGCCATGCAGGAAACGGGGCAGGGCATCATCGACCGCAATCCCGCAGGCATTCGCAGCTTGCGTGATCTGGTCAACAGTCCTTGGCTGGCAGTGAAGGAGTCGGTCGGGCAGTTTGCACCGCAGATCGCTGCGGCCGGTGCCGGAGGCCTCGCAGGTGCGAAGGCGGGCAGCGCCATGGGGCGTTTGCTGGGGCCTGCTGGTGCCGCTGTCGGTGGTGCTGTTGGCGGCGCAGTCGGTGGACTGGCGCCCATCTTCACGCAGGAATATGGCGGCATTCGCCAGGAGCAGCAAGAGACCGGCCAAGAGGACAAGGCTCGTGCACTCGCTGCGGCCATTCCGGCAACGGCGCTCGAGCGCGTGGGTATGGGCAAGGCGCTCAGCGTGCTCAAGGGCGTGCCCGGCGGTGCGGCGGGAACTGTCCTCAAGGAGGTCGGGAAGGGCGTGCTCAAGGAAGGCGCGACCGAAGGTGCCCAGAACGTCATCGAGCAATGGGGCGCGTTCAAGGATCCGACCAAGGCCGAGAACATCGAGGATACGGCTCTTGCGGCTGCCATGGGTGGCATCGGTGGCGGTGTGATGGGGGGTGCTTCGGGCGTTGCCGATCGTGTGCGTGGCCGAGGTCAACAGTCTGCCGAGCAGCCGCCCGCCAATGCGGTGCCTGCTGATACCGCTCAGGCCGCAGTTGATGGCGTGTCCGCGGCATCGTCGGCTGAATCTGCAGCCGTGGTTCCTGAGAGTGTCGCTGATGCATCAGTCGCACCGGTAGTTGCGGAAAACGCAATGCCCGGAGCCACCAGCAGTGCGGCAGCTACACCGGCGATCAACCCCAACGACGGTCCCATCTCCAAGGTGGCGTCGCAGGCTGCTGAGCTGTCGCTGATGCCGAAAGCACCCGCGCCGGTGGCACCCAATGCGCGCACGGTGTTGGGTGATGCCATTGATCGCCTGACGCCGGAGCAGCAGCGTGAAGCGCAGATGCTGCAGGCGGATTTGTCCAATGGGGAATTGCCTGCGGGCGTGCGGGCGTTTCGGGAGCAGGAGGCGCGCGCGCTTGCGTCTGCCGCCGCCCCGGTAGCACCGGGCGTGGAGGATATGGAGAGCGGTCGTGTGCTGCGCGGGTTTGATGCCCGCGATACGAGAACAGGGCCAGATGCTTCACTCGCCCTGCAACCTCTTGAGCAGCGGCGCTTCGGCAACGAGGTCGATTTCACAACGGAGGCGCCTGCCGCTGATCCATATGCGGCCCGAATTGCTGCGCTGGCAGTGGCCGACGGAAAGGAGCCCGGCCAGGCCCTGCGACTGAACGAAGCTCACGCGCTGCGCAACCGCTCGATCGATGCCGGTGTTCCGGCCACGGTTGTTCCGCACCCGAGTGGCCGAGGTTATGACGTTCAGCCTACCGTGCGCCTGGGCGCCGAGCAGCTCAATGCGACGCCGCAGACCGCGCCCGCCGCGCTGAGCTATGACGGCCGCCCTTCGGGCCGCATGGTCGCTGGTGGTGACGGCGTCCGGGCCGAGACACGCGCGGAGGGAATGCAGGTGATCAATGCCGAGCGAGATCGCCGCATTGCCCTCGAAGAAGCGCGCGCACAACGGGCGGCGCTGGGCCTGGACACTCATACTCGCATCACGCCGGTTGCCGGGAGGCCGCATCAACCAGCGTCTGCAGGAGGTGCTCAACCCGCCGACGTCATTGATGTCGCCGCGCGCGTGGTGCCAGCGCCGGCCTCAGGCACGATCACCATGGCCGACGGCAGGCCGTTTCCCGTTCGGAAGGCTGCCGAGGAGGAGTTGCAGCGCCAGGGATTGAACCGCACACACCAAGTCGTGCCAAGCCAGGGCGATGAGTCGTTGGGATTCGTGGGTGTGCCCAACGAGGCCGCACCTCGCCATCGGACCTGGCGCACGAATGCCATGCAGGCTGGAATGGTGGCGCGTGATCTCGGTTTGAATCCGCGTGGCAAGCGCGTGTCGCAGATCGTCGCCGAGATTGACGCGGTGGATGCGGCTCAGGCCGAAGCAGTACGAGGTCAGAATGATGATGTCACCCCACGAAATCTACGGTTGCGAGATGAACGCTCGCAAGGCGCTGGCAGTGCTGCGCAAGACTGGACAGGTCGGACGGATGCAAGCCCGTCTCCTGCTGTCGGCACTCGAAAACGGGTCGATTCCGCTGAGCATGGCGCCGCTGTGCGAGAAGGTGTACCTGATGCAACTGGCTCCGGCGAACGCGCTGCCGCTGTAGCTCCGGCAGCGTCTGCATCACGAGCAAAGGTGCAGCCCGTGGCCCAAGGGTCGGATCTGAAATCCAACCCCTCGCCTGGGAACACTGCCGAGAACACAGCCGGGACCAAGGCTGATGATTTTTTCGAGGACGTGCCGTTCCGTCGCACGGGTAGCAGCACCAGCACTTTCTCTCCGGAGGCGCGCATGCAGGCCGTCCGCTCGGTGGAGCAGACAGTGAACGCCATCCGCGCGGCGTGGGGCGGCAATGCCGATGTGGTCGTGGCGTTCGACATGCAGGATCCCGTGGTGCCGGAGAGCGCCCGCCGTGCGGATTTGAAGCAGCGCAGCGGCGGCGCGCGCGGTGCGCCGGAGGGCTTCTACTACCGCGGCAAGACGTACCTGATGGCGTCGCGCCTGAACACGCCGCAGGACGCCGCGCGCGTGCTCTTCCACGAGGTGCTCGGCCACCACGGTCTGCGCGGTCGCTTCGGCAAGGAGTTGGACACCGTCCTCAACCAGGTAGCCAACATGCGCAAATCGGATGTGGACGCTAAGATCAAGGAGTATGGTCTGCGCGGCGTGAGCAGGCTGGACCGCCGGGCCGCCGCCGAGGAGGTGTTGGCCAACCTCGCCGAGACGCATCCGGAGATGGGATTCGTGCGCCGCGCGGTGGCCGCCATCCGCACCTGGCTACGCGAAAACGTTCCCGGTTTCAAGAACCTGGAGCTGACCGACGGCGAGATCATCCGCAGCTACATCCTGCCGGCGCGCGAGTGGGTGATTCGAGGTGGCGCTGGAGCAAATGGTAGTCTTGAGGCTTCATTCAGTCGATCCGACTCCATGCCCACCGAATTTCCAGACGCCATCATTGGCGACGCACTGGGCGCAGCCTCGAAGCATCCTGACTACGCGGCAGCGAAGGCGGGCGACGTCGAAGCGGCCGTTCGCCTCGCGCAGGATCTGGTCACGCCCGATCTGGTCGCAAAGGTGAGGGCAGCGATCGGCGATGCGCGCCCACGAGTTGTCCCGGTGGCGGCGGAAGAGTCCGCCGGCCGCAACAAAATTCCGCGTGCTGCGGCAGAGGTCTTGGCACAGCGTCTGGGACTCGAGACAGCCAGCGGCATCGTGCAGGCCAATCGCGCGCACCGCACGGGACTGGATGGGCTGGATCGCATCTTCGCGCCCGTCGACTTCGCCGGCACCGTTGCGCCCGGGGACTATCTGCTTGTGGATGACACGTTGACTCAGGGCGGCACATTCGCCGCGCTGGCCAGCCACATCCGTGAGGGCGGCGGCACGGTCACCGGCGTGGTTGCGTTGACCGGCAAACAGTACAGTGCGAAAATTCAGCCCTCGTCTGCAATCCTTTCCTCTCTTCGGCAAAAACATGGTGACCTCGAACACGAATTCCGCGCCGCTACCGGCTACGGCTTCGACGCGCTCACCGAGTCGGAGGCCCGCTATCTGGCGCGATACGAACCGTCTCAGCGACTCCGAGATCGAATCACTGAAGAAGGACGACGCGGACGCGAGCGCCAGGATCAAAGCCATTCTGGCCAAGAGCAAGCAGGCGGCGACGACGTAAGGTTCAGCCGCTCGGCCGACGACACGCCCGCCGCTCGGCGCGTGGGCGACATGCTCAAGTCGGTCACCGTCACCAACATCAAGAAGCAGGCCGGATTCAAGGCCGCCGATCTGCGCCATCTCGGCCTGCAGATGCTGGGCCGCCGCCAGCTTGTCGACGTGTATGGCGACATGCTGCCCGAGCTGCGCACCTACAGCGACCTTATGGCCCGCATGGATGCGGACAAGAACGAGGCGGGCGCTGGTGCTGATCAGCTCGCGACCGAGTGGGGCAAGCTCAAGGACGAGCGCGCGCTGGCCGAGCTCATGCACGACTCCACCCTTGCGCAGATGGACCCTACGCGCGAGTACCAGCAGGGTGACAACGCCGTGCGCTACGGTGAGCTGCGTCGCCGCTTCGACTCGCTCTCGCCCGAGGCCAAGGACATCTACACCCGGGCGCGTGACACCTACCGCAAGCATATGCGCGACGTGCGCAACGCCATCAAGGAGCGCATCGAGCGAGCCGAGATGAGCAGCGAACGCAAGGCGGAGATGCTCAAGCGCATGGACAACGAGTTTTTCGGGCACATCAAGGGCGTGTATTTCCCGCTGGCGCGCTTCGGCCAGTACCTGGTGGTGGTCAAGGATGCCGAGGGCAAGGTGGCCAACGTGAGCCGCGCCGAGACCATGGCAGAGGCGGATGCAGCGCGCCGTCAATTGCTACTGGCATTTCCCAATGGGCGAGGATTCAGCGTCGGCAAGGTGCTCAAGGCTAAGGACTTCGTGGCCGACCGCGACACCGTGGGCCGTGGCTTCATGGAGCAGCTCTACGGTGTGATCGACAAGCAGGGCATGGATGGCAAGCAGCGCGCCGAGCTCGAGGATGCGCTGGGCCAGCTCTACCTGTCGTCGCTGCCTGACCTGTCCTGGGCAAAGCACGGCATCCACCGCAAGGGCACTCCCGGCTTCAGCCAGGACGCGCGCCGCGCCTTTGCGCAAAACGTGTTCCATGGCGCCAGCTATCTGGCCAAGCTGCGCTACGGTGACCAACTGCAGGAGCAGCTCTCCGACATGCAGGAGCGCGTGGATGCTTCCGCGCACGACGAGTCATTTGATTCCGTGAAGGGCCAGCACATCGTCGACGAGATGGTGAAACGCCACGACGCGGCGATGAACCCGAAGTCAAGCAAGGTATCGACCTTCCTCACCAGCCTCGGCTTCATCTTCCATCTGGGTCTGTCGCCAGCATCCGCGATGGTCAACCTGACTCAGACCGCGCTGGTGGCCTATCCGGTCATGGGCGCACGTTGGGGTTTCGGCAAGTCCAGCGCCGCGCTGCTGAAAGCCAGCCAGGAGGCGGCCCGCGGGAAGAACGACATCACCAGCGCGCTGACCCCGGACGAGCGCGCGGCATTCGATGAGGCGGTGCGTTCCGGCGTCGTGGACGTGACGATGGCGCACGACCTCGCCGGCATCGCGCAGGGCGAAGACCGGAACGTGTCGCACAAGCTGGCGCCGGTGATGCGCGCGGCAAGCTGGATGTTCCACCACGCTGAGAAGTTCAACCGGCAGGTGACCTTCGTGGCCGCGTACCGGCTGGCGCGGGAGGCTGGTGCCGACTCGAAGAAGGCCTACGCCGACGCAGTGCAGGCCACATACGACGGTCATTTCGACTACAGCGCCAACAACCGCCCACGCTTCATGCAGGGCAACTGGCAGAAGGTGCTGCTGCTCTTCAAGCAGTACAGCCAGAACATGGTCTACACCTTTGCGCGCAGCGCCCACCAGGCGCTGAAGGGGGCCTCTCCGGAGGAGCGTGCGGTGGCGCGCAAGACGCTGGCCGGCCTGTTGACGACGCATGCCATGGCCGCCGGCGTGCTGGGCCTGCCGATGGTTACCACGCTGCTCGCTGCGGCCTCGATGCTCGGCGGTGATGATGACGAGCCCTGGGACGCGCAGGTGGCACTGCAGAACCTGCTGGCCGACACCTTCGGGCAGAAGCCCGCTGAGGTGCTGGCCCATGGCCTGTCGCGCCTGACCCCATGGGACATCTCCGGCCGCGTGGGTCTTGACAAGCTGATCTTCCCGGACGTGCAGGAAGGGCTCGAAGGCCAGCGCTTGGGCGAAGCGGCGATGACTGCGGCACTCGGCCCGGTGGCGGCCATCGGTGTGAATGCGCTCAAGGGCCTGCAGGAGATGAGCCAAGGGCGCTACGCCCGAGGCCTCGAGACCATGGCGCCGACTGTGCTGCGCGGGCCGCTCAAGGCGTTCCGCTACGGCACCGAGGGCGTGAAGGACAAGAGCGGCATCGTGATTCAGGACGAGGTGGATGCGGCGTCACTGCTTGGCCAAGTCGCCGGGTTCTCACCCTCCGACGTGCGCAACGCCTACGAGGGCAAGTCCGCCATCGTCAGCCATGACAAGGCGCTGCAGGCGCGGCGCAGCGCGCTCGTGGAGCAATTCGCCATGGCGGTCATGTCCAAGGACGACGAAGGCAAGGCCGATGCACGTGCGGCCATTGCCAAGTTCAACGAGAAGAACCCGAACCGCCGGATCCTGCCGATGCAGTTGGCGCAGAGCGTGCACAACCGGCAGAAGCGGATCCGCGAGGCGGAAGACGGCGTGTATCTGCCGAAGAAGCGGCGTGATGTGCTGGAGCAGGGGCGGTTTGCTACGGGCGATTGAGGCGATGTTGGCGCAGCACAATTCGTAGCGAATACACAACGCTGGCACCAACGACAAAGCCACCTGAACCCCCAGCCGCAGCGGCGGACATGGGGTTGCAGGTGGCTTTTTCTATTTAAAACTGATTATTTTTTATTGTGGAGTTGATGGTAAATGATGGCATGCCCAATACCAGGAAGAGAGCCCCAATCCAATAAAAATGCAATAAAAGCCATGTGCTTGACAGGATTGTTTGGGAAGAAATAAAAACCCAAAAACATAAAAATTCCGCCAAGCAAAGGAATCCATGAGGGTGAATACGCCTTTTTTACAAGACCAATATAAAAGCAACGCCAATTAAGCAGCGCAATCCAAATACCAACCAGGAGAGATAGCGTGCAAATAAAAGAAATAATCATGGCAGATAAATCCTTTGACCAAATATCCCTTTCCATGCACCATCAATTCCTAGCCCCGTCGGCCATCTAACTGCATTTGCAGGTATTTGATAAGTGGCACCTGTGCTATATGGAGAAAATTGATTTCCCATCCCTGGTTGCCATTTGAAAGAGCGTGCGTATGTCCACCAGTTTTGGCCACCCTTCATAACCCAGTCGCCTGCCTCAAGACCTTCGCGCCCCCAGCGAGATACGGTAATAGTTTCAGGAGCTGCACAAAACAATGGTGCCGAAGCGGAACCAACTAGTCCTATGGCTGACGGGGTAAGGCCAGCCGTAATCATTGGCAACGTAATTTGCCTAGTCCAAGTACCTGCCTGAACAGCCTCATCAAGAGTTGTGTTTCGGCGCAATCCCGCAATAGTGGTCAGGTCTAGAAACTGCAATCCCTCTGGATCAACAAAGGAGACTGGATTGCCGCCCACATAGGCAAACCGATTCCACCCCCCATCCAATCCAATCGGGTCAGCCTGAATGTACCGCCCACTGCTCGCATCGTAGTACCGATTGATGTTGTAGGCGAGCCCTGTCTCTTGATCCCACTGCTGTCCGGGATACCGCAGGTTGAACGTTACGGCGGGCGCATAGCTCGGGGCGGTAGCGGTACTGCCAGGCTGCAGGTAACCAGTCGCTCCGGTGGTCGGCGTGACTTCACCGAAGCCGGTGATCAGCCATTGCCATGCGACCTGACCGTCAGCGTTGGTCAGGCGGCGGGGCGTGTTCAGGTGGTCCGTGTCGATGGCATACATCCGTCCGTTGATCTGCGCGGCAATGGGCATCAGGCCGTTGGCGGTGGGCAGGTACAGGAGCTCGGTCGAGTCATTCTCTCCAGCCGGTGCTGCCGAGTTGCTGCTGCGCTGGCTGCTGTAGAAGCCGAGGGGACTGGTGCCGTCATCATCCGAGTAGAAGGCATGCTCGGTCACTGCTACCCCTGCAGTGCGCGCATCGGTCTTGAGCACGCGCTGGCTGGAACTGTTGTAGACGTAGCTTACGGCGAGCGGGTCGGTGCTGCTGGAGGTGCCTGTCAGCTTGGCGACACGGCCATTGGGGCCATAGTGCAGGTACTGGCCTGCGGCGCCGGTGAGCGAACCGGTGGCATCGTACGCATAGGTCTTGGCGGGAATCGCTCCGCCAGCGCTGCTGGCTGTGGTGACACTGGCCAGCCGGTTGGTGCCGGTCGTGGTCGTGTAGGTTCGCGTGAGCTTGACGGGAGTCCCCACGCCCGTGGCCTTGGTGAACACGCCGCTGGTGCGGTTGCCGTTGGCGTCGTAGCTGTACCCCAGGCTGGTGTAGCCAACCAGATCAGGCAAGGTGACACCAGCGGGGAGGGTGACGGAGGGCACGGCCATCAACGCATGGGCGCTTGCCGTGAGGTTGCCAGTGGAGTTGTAGTTGAAGCTGCTGGAGACCATGCCACGTTGCGCAGGATCGCTGCCGCTGCCCGGAATCATGTGACTCTGCGCAATGGCGGTCACGCGACCTGCGGCATTCCAGGTGAGGTCCAGCAGACCGCTGTGGATGAGCTGACCGGCTGTGTTGTATTCACGGCTCTCCAGCAGCGGCGAAGGATCGGAGGGCGACATCTTGATGCCCGGCCATGTCCAGGCCGTAGGCACGCCCAGCGGGCTCCATTTGAGAGCGGAGACCAGCGGCGCACCGTTCCACGTCATGCCAGTGATCAGGCCCGTGGAGTCGTAGTTGTATGCGAGGGTCTTGCCGCTGGGGTATGTGATGGATTGCAGGCTGCCTGCGCCGCCTTGACCTGCTGGCACATAGGTGTAGCTGGTGGAGCGCGTCTCGCCACCGGTCAGGGTCTGCGTCTTGCGCACAACGCGGCTCAAGGCGTCGCGCTGATATTGCGTGGTAACGCCAGGGTCTTGGACTTCGCTCAGGCTGCCGATGCTGGCATTGGGCGCGTCGGCGGTGTTGTATGTGGTGCCGGTGAGGTCGTACTTCAGCAATGAGGCGGTGCTGTCGTTGTAGCTGAGCTTGGTGGTGCGGCCAAGGGCGTCATACTCAATGCCGAGAATACGGCCTGTGGCGTCGGTTTTGGAGGTTAAATTGCCGAGGGCATCATAAATAGAGTTAGTTGACCCAGTATCGAGAGCCGACTCCAAAAGCATGTTGCCAGCCTCATCACGAGTGAAATCAGATGCGATTCCTTTGAAATCCTTTGCCTGAACAATTGCATCTAATTTGTCGTAGTTAAGAAAAGCACTAGCACCAGCAGCATTGATTATCTTGTTTTTGCGTAATAACTCATCGTGCGTATATTTTGTGGTTTCAGATAAACCATTTGTTGCACTAGTGAGGTTGCCTATTGCATCATATGTATAGGATGTTTGACTTTCACCCCTTGTTTCACTACCTACCAAGTTGAGATGGTTTATTGTTCTGGAAACCAGGAGCAAAGTGTTGGAGGGATTCCCTTGGATTGATTCGCTTGTTCTATTGCCTGCGTTGTCGAGTAAATATGTAGCTGTGTTTCCTCGGTTATCTGTCCAACCAATAGAGCGAAGTGCACCGTCATATAAAAAATTAATGACTAGTCCCTCTGGCGAGGATATAGTTGAAATTCTGTTGAATGCGGTGTAGGTAATTGATGTGTGTAAATTGTTTGTTCCGTAGTTAATTAATCTATCTCTGGGGTCAAATTCGTAATTTGTCGTAGATTGATTGGGGTGGATAATGGATGTGGGTTTGCCTTGTTTGTTGTATGCTAGAAACACCCAGGTGTGCCCAGCCTCATTCTTGAATGTCGATAAGTCGCTGGTAGAGTGAGTGGAGGTGTTGTCAGTGTAGTAGGTATATGTCTTGGGTTGGAGGGTAAGGTCGTCCTTGCTAAATAAAACCTTGCCAACGCGGTTGTATGAGAAGGATTGTGTTTTTATGGTTTTCGTGATTGTTGCGGCAAATCCTGATTTGCCTTGCAAGTCTGACGTGGCTTGTTCGATAATTTTGCAAAGTACAGCAATCGGCTTGTCATCTGGAAGTCTGGCATCTTCCGGTGCGCAGTAATTTACCGCATTGATTTGAGGATCAAATTGCCCATTGTAGATAAAAGTTGTTACTTTGCGTGGCTGCGCTATTTTTGTGATAAACGGCCAGTCAGGATGCCATTCGTAAGTGGTTCGTCTGGAGGGGTTGGGGAGGGGTACGTTTAGATTATCATATCCTCCACAAACGCTTACATACGGGATACCTTCGACTTTTGTCTTGACTCTGTTTTGCATTTCATCATAGAAAATGCAGCTTTGAGAGTAGTCCGGAAAATATTCAACAAAAGGGCGAAGATTGGAGTCAAGTATATATCGATGGTTATATTGAGAGTTCGCATCGTATGAGCTGACGCTAGTTAATACTGGGCCTTGAAATTTGTAAGTGCGACTGTTTCCTAGTGGATCTGTTACTATGGAGCCAGGGTAGGATATGGAGTACTTGTTAACATCTGATAGAACTGCGTTGTTGCTCTGAACCGCTCTGCCAACTGAGTCGTATTGATAAGTTGTTGTCTTGAGGCCGCTGTCATCTCCAATTCCAGTAATTGCCCAAGGAAATCTATTGTCTTCGTGGAAGTATTGGCTTACAGGTGTGAACTCCGCTGCGTTGGCTTTGATGACTTTTGATAGTCTACGATTGGCATCAAATTGATAAATTAATTCAGTTCCATTGCTCAAGATGGCTTTTCTTGAGATGCCATCTGGGTCTATTTGGATGATCGCATTTTTGTTTTGATTACTTGATGCAATAATTTGTGTAGGAGATGATTGAATTGTGATTATCTTTCCCTGATGGTCTCCCGTTGAAACTAAGTTGCCAGTCTCATTGAAGTACCAGAACTTCCCATCTCCGGTTCTATACATGAGATGACCATCTAAGGTCTCGCTTAAACTGTGAGTCCTAGCCTCCATTGGCTGGAATGAATTTAATTTCTTTATAAAAACAGCTGGGGATGATCCTGGTATATCAATGGTGTAAATATCTTGATTCGTGTCAATATTATGGTATATGGTTGCGCGCGCTTCATAACTTAATTTCCAGCCAATAGTTTTGTTGCCAATAGATGCTATTTCTGTGTTGGTGTTCGTTCTTTTGGGGTTTATGGGCCCGCTTCCAGAATTGCTTGGAATACTTAAGTAGGATCGGTAAAGATTTAGTTCTGATAATATTGGGTCGTCAAATATTGCTGGGAATATTTTAATGCCGGTTTTTATATCGATTGGATTGGGGGTGGTGGTGCACATGTTTGTCGGCGCCGCACAAAATCGATTGTTGTTGTCGTCAAAATATGGGCCCTGTGCGCCCTGTTCACAGGTGTAGTATTTTATCTTTTTGTAGTCGTTTGCATAGGTTCCGGAAATATCGCGACACTCATCACCGTATTTGGTTCCAACGCTGATTAACATATCTTGGCGATATGAGGTTGAGTTGCTGTAGTCTGCTTGTAAAATCCACCCTCCCACCCCATAAACTTGTGTCGGTTTGCAGCCGTCCCCGATATGTTGTTCCATATCTCGCGATACTTCTTCTTCGCTGTTGTATTGAGGGGTGCTATGTTGATAGTTATAGCTGCCACCAGAATAGAGCCAAGTTCCTTCAATTGCGGGGTGACAAGTGTTTTGAGCACTGGGTTTCCCAGACTCTTTGCAAAGGAGATTGAAGTAGTACGATTGGGCTGTGGACGTACTGGGGATTAGTATGCTGAGTAAAGCGCTCAGGAAAAAATAAATAGTTGAAATGCGCAGCTTGAATAACATATAACTCCCTTTCTTGCAAGAGAGGCTACCTGTAAGGTCGTGGTGAGTCCATCAGTCGCAACCCGGAGATCACGAAGCTTTGTGTCGATACTTCTTAGCTTGGGGTGGGTGCACTTTTGTATGTCATCGCATGGGAGATTTCCGTGGGAGAAATCGGGGGGATAGGCGGGGAAATTGGGGGCACTTTTCCCGCTCGTGCCCTCTAGAGCGTTGATCTACAAGGCATCCCGAACTGGTTCGAGTCCAATCGCGCCTACCAACTAACCATTGGTAAAAGCCTTCTAGATCAACGGTCTAGAAGGCTTTTTTATTTCCGCTCCTGATTTCGGGGAACCGTCAGGGTACTAGCGACCACTCCAGCTAGTATGCCGCCGCGCCTTTTCCTCCCAATAGACCGAGTTTGCTTCTCGAACGCATCGAATGTGCCCAGGTGCATTTTTCGCCCATTCACTCGCAGCTGCGCTCTCCGTTATTGTTGTGCGTTTTTCCATCCCGATGGTCGATTGGCGATTCTGGCATCGTCCCGGTCATGTACAGGAACGCCAGGACGTGAGCCCTGTAAAGCGGGCCGTCAACTCGAATGACGATGTAGCCTTGTTCACGCGCCGATCCAGCTTGTATTCCGATCTTGACTCGTAGAGACGTGGCGACACGCCAGCCGCTCACGGTGTGCAACGGCAGCACCGGCCCGCAGGTGATCGCTGGGCGCTGGTATTCACCGGGTGACTGCTTCCGGCCTGAGAAAGCCCGCTACATCCAATCCGAAGCCGCTGCGAAGCGGCTTTTTCGTTTCTGGGGTTCGTACAACGACTGGCAGAGCGCGGTGTTCTCGACTTCATCCACAACAAGGGCGAGGGCGCGCTGAGCACGTCCACGCTGCTGCGCAAGGCAAACGCAGGCGACGTGGTGGGCGTGCGCCGCGAGAACCCGCGCTGGAACATGGGGACGGTCAACAGCGTCAAGACCATGCTGCCCGGACTGCAGACGCGCGGGGATGCGAATGGCGAGATCTGTGAGGTGAAGCTATGAAAGCAGTCATCAAGCAATGAAAATAGTATGTGAATGCTGAGCGTGCGGGGCTGCTGCCCACCGGTGTACTTGCTCCACTGCTGATCGCCGGCGACGGCCGCCAAGTCGGCCATTTGCTCGCGGTATACCCGAGTTCATGTTTCAGCGTGGCGAGGTCGCTGGTTGATGGCGGTGTGTACTTGATCATGGATAGCACCAGACCCCGTTCGAGGCCGTTGCTTGGAAGAATATTTTTGCGGGGCTTGCGCCACCTGCCACATAGGCATGCAGCGCTTGCTCAATCCATTGCGGATCGATCAGTGCACCCAGCTCACTCATCGCGTTGGCGGGCGACGCCGCCAAGGTCTCATCCAGGGAGTTTTGCACTACGGAGGTCAAAACGAAAAAGGGAGCGTGATGAACATGCTCCCTTTTTACCCGCCTATGACACGCTGTCGTCTTAACTGACTGGCATTGGCCCGAAGGCGGCTTTCAAATCAGTTACATACAACTGCAAAGCGAACGAGCTAGAGCTTTAGAGCCGCTAACCCAACCCTCGATACGTCGTTGCTTCGCCTTGTCGTACGCTTGTACTGCCTGCGGCTTCGCGCCTCGTCTCGATCGCAAACCTTTGGT
>NZ_JBEBOW010000002.1:0-89689 GCF_040396215.1 Diaphorobacter ruginosibacter
CCACCTTCACCTGCATCTTGGGATCGATGAACATGCGCGAGCCGGGCATCTTCCATGCCTTGACGCTCACGGGCAGGGTCTGCTCCAGCGTGACCTTCTTGGCACGCAACGCATCGAACACCACGTAGGCGGTCATCAGCTTGGTGAGCGACGCTGGCTCGATCTGCGCGTCGATGTCCTTGGATGCCAACACCTGGCCCGCGGTCACATCCACCAGCATGTAGTTGCGCGCGGCGATTTCAGGAGGTTGAGGAACCTGCGCCATCACCAGCGTAGGGGCCAACAGGGCGGCACATGCGAGATTTCGCATCTGAGACAGAAATGACTTCATGAGATCGGGCAATCGAGACTGACTAAACAAACAAAAAAACAGGCGGCGAACCCTCCGGCGACGGCGCCGGAAAGCGGGAGTCGAACGAACGGCAGTGCCGTGAAGCGCTTCCAGGCACCCTCATCAAGCCGCCACGCCGCAGCGCAGGTGCCGGAGCACCAGCCCCTTGAGCAACGGCAATTGTCCGTGAAAGAAATGACCGCCGCCCGGTACGACAGTAACCGGGAGTATCTGGGGGCGAGCCCAGTCCATGACCGATGAAAGCGCCACCGTATCGTCCGCCTCGCCATGAACGATCAAAGTCCGCTCATGAAGTTCCTGCGGAACGGGAGCCACGGTGAATCGGCTGGCGGCCGTTCCAACAAAGACGATCTGCTCGATCGTGCGTGTCGCGGCAAGACGCGCCACCGCATGGCTGGTCACGAACGATCCAAAAGAGAAGCCCGCGAGGGCGATCGGCCCGGTGGGCGCCACCTGCGCGATCACCGAGAGCAGATCCTCAAGCTCGCCCACGCCGTTGTCATGCACGCCCTCGGTGGCGCCGACGCCGCGAAAATTGAAGCGCACGCAATTCCAGCGGCTTTGCACGAAGGCGCGCGCCAGCGTCTGCACCACCTTGTTGTCCATGGTGCCGCCGAAAAGAGGATGGGGATGCGCCACGATGGCCACGCCGCGGGCTGTCTGGCCGGCGGCAGGAACCGCCTGATCCCGCAACGCTTCGATGGCCCCCGCGGGGCCCGTGAGAGTCAGGCGTTCAGTTTGAGCGTTCACGTCGATTCAGGAATGTGCGCCGTGCATGGCACGGCTGCGCCAGCGTGTTGAAAGAAAGGAGAGATGCCGGGCAGCGCCCGGCCCGTGCATGAGCGGCATCTCAGCGCCCCACGTCCGGGGGCGTCAGCAGGCGCTCGACCACCTTGCCATTCTTGAGGTGCGAATCGACGATTTCGTCGATGTCGCTTTCATCGACATAGGTGTACCAGGTTCCCTCGGGATAGACCACGGCGATCGGGCCGCCGGCACACCGGTCCAGGCAGCCGGATTTGTTCACCCGCACCTTTCCCGGACCAGCCAGCCCCGCGGCCTTGACCGCCGCCTTGCAGCGATCGAACGCGGCTTTCGCACCGTGATGCGCGCAACTCTCCTCGCCATTGATGCGATCGTTCAGGCAAAAGAAGATATGGCGCTGGTAGTAACCGGTCTTGCCTTCCGGTGTCTTGGTGCTGTCGCTCATGCATTCATTCTAGGGCCTGAGCGCGGGGCGCACATGGATCGCGCCGCAAGGCCTCTGCGCGGGCGGGGCTAGGCGTCGTCGTTGCGGCGCGACACCCTCAGCACGACATACACGAGGGCCGCGTAGGGCCAGACCCAGCCCAGCCACTGCGCCACCCCGTAGAAGCGGATGAAGCGTCCCTGCTCCCACGCCTGCAGCGTCTCGGCGAAATAGGCGCTGGTCGGCGCCTGGTTGAGCAGGTTCAGGTGCAGCATGAGCGCCAGCAAAAGCAGCGCCGCGCAGACGCGCCTGGGCACGGCCACCAGCAGCAGGGCCGAGACCATCCCCAGAAGCAGCCCGATGCGGGTGGGAACGCTTTGCCACTCCCAGGCATGGCTGGGTCCGTAGCTCAGCAGGAAGGTGAGCGCCGTGACCAGCACGCCGACCGCCGTGACCACCAGGGTAAAGATCACGCGGCGCGCACCCGCGCGAATGATGCAGTAGCCCAGGAGACAGGGAATCAGCAACCCCAGCATGACGGCAACCAGTTCGCCGCCAGGCGAGAGCGGCTCCATGACGTCATCGGTGACCGGCAGCCATTCGAGAAAAGGCGTGTCCGACAGCCATTCGGTGAGCGCCATCTCCAGGCGCTCCCACATCTGGCCCAGCCCGAGCGGCACCGAAGCCGGGAACAGCAGGGCCACCGGCCACATCGCCAGCAGCACCAGCCCGCCGCGCGCCTGCGGCACGAACCAGCGCTCACGAAAGCGGCTCCAGCGAGAGATCGCGCCCATCTTCTCGAGCAGCGCCGCAAGCGATGCACCCGCCAGCGTGCCAACGGCATTCAGCGCCAGGTCCATGTTGGAGGGCACGCGCCTTGGCAGGTAGATCTGCGTGAACTCCATGCACAGCGACAGCAGCGTACCCGCCACGAACGCCATCGGCACCGCCAGGCGCGGCCAGCCCGTTCTCAGCAGGGCCAGGGCGAGCAGGAATCCCAGCGGCGCATAGCCCGCGATATTGATGTTGACGTCGAACCAGGTCCAATAGGGCGGAGGAATCCGTGCAAACAGAAAAACAAGCGGATCGACACCCTGCGAGCGCCAGCCATCGAAAGGGAACAGACTGGCAAAGACGATCAGCGCCGCGTAGATCAGCGCCAGCGGCCAGGCAGAAGTCTTGTGCATGGACGATCGCGCGCGCTCGCCGCGTCAGAAGGGCTTGACCACGACCAGCAGCACGGCGGCCAGCAGCATGAACACCGGTATTTCGTTGAACCACCGGAACCACACGTGTGAGCGTCGGGACTGGCCGCGTTCGATCTTGCGCAGCATCACCAAACAGGCATGGTGGTACCCCACCACCAGCAGCACGACCAGCAGCTTGGCATGCATCCAGCCCTGGCCGCGCCCGATGCCGTAGCCCAGCCACAGCCACAGGCCCAGCAATATCGCCGGAACGGCAATGATGGTGGTGAAGCGCAGCAGCTTGCGAGCCATCAGCAGCAGCCGCTCGCGCTCGGCGATCGAGCCTTCGGGAACCATGGCGAGATTCACAAAGATCCGCGGCAGATAGAACAATCCGGCGAACCAGCTGGCGATGAAGACGATGTGAAAGGCTTTGACCCAGAGCATCGCTCCAGTGTAAGCCACCTGCCCCCCGCAATGCCGGCGCCGGGCTCCACGGGCAATACCACTTTTCCCCGATGTGGAGCACAATTTCGGGATGCATCTCTCCAATCCGACTCCCTTTCCCGTCAACCGTCCGCGCCGCCTGCGCCGCGACGCCTTCACCCGCAATCTGGTGCGCGAGAACACGCTCACGCCGCACGACCTGATCTATCCGGTATTCGTGCACGAAGGCACGAACAAGCGCGTGTCCGTGCCATCCATGCCCGGCGTGGACCGCCTGAGCCTGGATCTGCTCCTGCCGGTGGCCGAGGAATGCGTCCGGCTGGGCATTCCGGTGCTCTCGCTGTTCCCCTCGATCGAGCCGGAACTCAAGACGCCCGACGGCAAGGAGGCGCTCAACCCCGACGGCCTGATTCCGCGCGTGGTGCGCAAGCTGAAGGAGGAGTTCCCCGACCTGGGCGTGCTCACCGACGTGGCGCTCGATCCCTACACCAGCCACGGCCAGGACGGCGTGCTCGATGAGACCGGCTATATCATCAACGATGACACCGTGGAGATCCTCGTCGGCCAGGCGCTCACGCATGCCGATGCCGGCGTGGACATCGTCGCCCCCAGCGACATGATGGACGGGCGCATCGGTGCGATCCGCGAAGCGCTCGAGGCCCAGGGCCACATCCACACCCGTATCATGGCCTACAGCGCCAAGTACGCCAGCGCCTTCTACGGCCCGTTCCGCGATGCCGTGAACACGCGCGGCGCGCTCGGCAAGGCCGACAAGAACGTCTATCAGATGGATCCCGGCAACTCCGACGAGGCGCTGCGCGAAGTGGCGCTCGATCTGGCCGAGGGCGCGGACATGGTGATGGTCAAGCCCGGCATGCCCTATCTGGACATCGTGCGCCGCGTCAAGGATGAATTCAAGGTGCCCACCTTCGCATACCAGGTCAGCGGCGAATACGCCATGCTCAAGGCGGCCGCCGCCAATGGCTGGCTCGACCATGACAAGGTGATGATGGAAGCGCTGCTCGCCTTCAAGCGCGCGGGCGCGGACGGCGTGCTGACCTACTTCGCGATCGATGCCGCGAAGCTGATGAAAGCCGGCTGAACCAACAAGGCGCGCTCGCCCGCAGGGCGGACGCCCCATGGGCGGGAGCCATCCGTGGCCGCAACCGCGCCGAACAAGCCATCCAACCCGCGCCGGAGACATTGACGTTGCCTGCATCCAGCCCCGCCGCCTTCCGCATCTTCCAGGTGAGCCCCGGCGCGCCCGCGCATGAACTGTTCGAGCTGCCCGCCACGGCGCCAGAGGCCGGCTTTTTCTGGATTGCCTGCACGCGCGCCTTCCTTGGCGAGCATCTGCAGCACATCCAGGCCGCGCTGCACGCGATCTCGGGGCAGCAGCTCGAGGAGCTGCATGTCTCCGATCTGCTCAACGCGCAATTGCCATCGCACTACGACTACACATCGCAATACGACGTGCTGGTGTTCCGCCGCCTGGCGGCGGGCGGCAGGCAATTGCCGGGCGATGCGCCCGAACCCTCCGCAAGCGCCAGACAGGCGCAGGCGCGCCCGGCGGCCGGGCCGCTTCGCCGCATCCGCACCGGCGCGGTGGGCTTCGTCGTTTTCGATCAGGTGCTGCTGTCCGTGCATCCTGACGATTGCACGGTCCGCGACGCCTATGCATCGCGCCTGCTGGCGCTGAACTCGCCCGCATCCAGCACACCGGCCGCGCGGGCAGCCGCCGATGCCGCCGACCCCGGCATCCCACGGGAGACCGCGCAGCGCGACCAGCGCGCCGGTCCGCTCACCGCCGCGCGCATGCCCACCAGCCCCGCCGATGTCATGCTGCGCGTGGTGAACCTGATTGTCGACGGCTACCTCGACCTGCGCCGGGAGCTTTCGCGCCAGCTCGACCACTGGCAGGTCGAACTGCTGCGGCCCAGGGCGCGCGGCATCAACTGGACCGCGCTGCTCGAATCCCGGCTGGCGCTGCACCAGCTCGATGAAATCTGCGAAGACCAGCGTACCGCCGTGCAGGACTGGATCGACGCGCTCGAGGGCTGGCCCATGCCCGAGAGCGCCACGGGCATGCGCGAGATCGACCTGCTCAAGGTCCGCAGCCGCGACGTGCTCGAACACATCGAGCGCGTCGTGCACCACGTGCGCCGCCTGGAGCAAAGCGCGGAGACCGCGGTGCAGATGCATTTCTCGCTGCAAAGCAACCGCACCAACGACATCATGCGCACGCTCACCGCGCTCACCGCCGTGTTCCTGCCGCTGAACCTGATCGCGGGCATCTTCGGCATGAACTTCGAGTTCACGCCTCTCGTGCATCTGGCGGCGGGCTTCTGGTGGGCGCTGGGCTCCATGGCGCTGATCGCGCTGGCGCTCACGGTCATTTTCTGGCGCAAGCGCTATCTGGCGCGCACCGGGCAGGGCTGAATACCCGCCCGCGATCAGCCCAGGTGCTGCGCGAAAAACGCCTGCGTGCGCTCGTCGGCCAGGCGGGCTGCCGCCGCGTCATGGGAGCCGCGCTGGTCGCAATTGAACCCATGGTCCGCGGCGTACAGGTACACCTGGATTTGCGGGTGCGCCGCCTCCAGCGCCTTCACGCTCTCCACCGAAATGTGCGCATCCCTGTCGCCGAAATGCGCCATCAGCGGCACCTTGGGGCTGCGGGCGATTTCCTTTTCCGTCGTCATGCCGCCTCCATAGTACGGCACGGCGGCCGACAGCCCATTGAGCTCGGCTGCCGCGCGCCAGGTGAGCAGCCCGCCCCAGCAGAAACCGAAAATGCCGACCTTCCCGCCGCCGGACTCCCTGGCGGCAAAGTCGATGCATGCCTGTATGTCGGGCAGCACGCCCGCGCCCGGCAGGGCCTCGGTCCTGGCCTTGAGCGCCACTCCCGCCTTCATGTCATCGCCGGTATATCCAAGATCCACATCCGCCTGCACGCGCGAGAAAGTGGCTGGAGCCACCACCAGATAGCCGCGCGCCGCCCAGCGATCCGCCACCGAGCGGATGTGCGAATTCACGCCGAAGATTTCCTGCAGCAACACAAGCGCGCCGCGCGCCCGGCCCTCGGGCCTTGCAACGTAGGCGGGAAAGGTGAACCCGTCCGCGGAGGTGATTTTGACGAAAGCGCTCATGCGATGAAGTCTCCGAATGATTGGATGTGGATGAATAGGCAACCCGTATGGATCAAGAAAACCACAGGCTGCTGGAATAGATCGCGGGAAAACCAAGGTTTTGGCGACAATCGAATCCAATATTCGCATAAACAACGGAGATCAGCTTGAACAAGGTCGCACTCATCACCGGCGGCAGCCGGGGCATCGGCGCCGCGACGGCCCTGTTGGCCGCCAGCCAGGGCTGGGCCGTGGCAATCAACTATGTACGCCACGCCCACGCGGCCGAGGACGTGGCTCGCCAGATCCGCGATGCGGGCGGCACGGCCATGACCATCAAGGCCGATGTGTCCGTCGAAGCGGACGTCATCACCATGTTCGACACGCTGGACCATGAAATGGGCCGCCTGTCGGCGCTGGTGAACAACGCGGGCGTGGTCGACCATGCATCGCGCGTCGACCAGATGATGGGCGAGCGCCTGCGCCGCATGTTCAGCATCAACGTGCTGGGCAGCTTCTACTGCGCGCGCGAGGCCGTGCGCCGCATGAGCACGCGCTACGGCGGCGAAGGCGGCAGCATCGTGAACGTGTCCAGCGCCGCCTCGCGCCTGGGTTCGCCCAATGAGTACGTGGACTACGCCGCCGCCAAGGGCGCCATCGACGTGATGACCGTCGGCCTGGCCAAGGAGGTGGCCGCGGAAGGCATCCGCGTGAACGCCGTGCGCCCCGGGTTCATCGAGACGGAGATCCATGCCAGCGGCGGCCGCCCCAATCGCGTGCAGGAACTGGTGCCCGCGGTCCCCATGGGACGCGGCGGAACGGCCGAGGAAGTGGCGCAAAGCATCGTCTGGCTGATGTCGGACGCCTCACCGTTCACCACCATGTCATTCCTGGAGATCTCCGGAGGCCGTTGATGGATCTGAAACCGCTCATCTCGCTGCTGGCCATCGTCAATCCGCTGGCGATCCTGCCGTTCTTCATCCACTACACCCAGGGATTCAATGAAGAACAAAAGCGGCAGACGGTGCGCACCGCCGCCATCAGCACGCTCCTGGTGATTTCGGGCTGCGCGCTGCTCGGTCTCCAGGTACTGGATTTCTTCAACATATCGCTGCAGAGCTTCCAGGTCGGCGGCGGCATGCTGCTGCTCATCAGCGCCATCAACATGCTGAACGCGCGCCCGGCGGAAGACCGGCCCAACAGCGCCACGTTCGAGGCGGGGGCGGAGAAGGCGGCCATGGGCAACAGCATCGCCGTCGTGCCGCTGACCATCCCGCTGCTCACCGGGCCTGCGGCGATGTCCACCGTCGTGATCTATGCCAATCAGGCGCACACCATCTGGCAGCATCTGGTGCTGCTGGGCTATGGCCTGGTCCTGGCCCTCGCCGTCTGGATCTGCTTCTCGCTGGCAGAGCCCATCTCGCGCGTGCTGGGCAAGACCGGCATCAATGTGATGACGCGGTTGATGGGCCTGATCCTCGCGGCGCTGGCCGTCGAGGTCATGGCGGTGGGCCTGACCAAGCTGTTCCCGGTCCTGGCCACCCGCTACCCGCCGCTTTGACGCAAGGCGGCGGCGGCTCAGTGCTCCGCGCCAGCCAGCGCGACCTCATCGTCGCCCGAGGAACAGGCACCCGCGCAGCCGTGGATGAGTTCCTTGGGCAGGTTGTCCGGCGACACTACCTCGCCCGTCAGCGGGTCGTAGCCCACGCGGCGCAGGTGCAGCGCGAGCGCCGAATCCATCAGCTGCGTGTGCTGCACCGCCCAGGTCTGCAGCTCGCGGCCCATTTCGCGCAGCACGAACAGCTCGCCCTTTTCCGCGCGCTCCTGGCCTTCGCGCATGATCCTCAGGACCACCTTGTGCTGAACGCTGTGGCAATTGCTGGATGCGAACCGGGTGTCCGCCATCCAGCGGTCTTCCTGCCCGAAATGCGCGTCGGTGTGCTCCACCAGTTCTTTCCACACCGTCAGCAGCGAAGCGTCATCGGCCGCTTCGACGGCCTGCAGCAATTCGATAAATTCCTTGTGCGTGCTGTCCATCAAGGGCAGGTCCAGCGCCATTTCATCAGACCATTGCAAAGCTGTCATGGCTGTTCATTCCTTCCATCATGAGCCCGGCATCCACGCGGCGGCAAACGGCGGCGTGTCCGGGCGGCATGACAGGGTAGGAGTGCGGCGCGGCCTCAACCTTGATGCATATCAGAATCCATTGGAGCTATCGCTTTTTCGCCATGCATGAATAATGAGGCGCGGCGTGCTTTCTCCCCTCACCCTAGGGCGGCGGATAGCAGCCAGTGCCATCGGGCCAGCGCGTGAGGACGTCGTGGCCCGTCTCCGTCACCACCACCATGTGCTCCCACTGCGCGGACAGCGACTTGTCGTTGGTGATCACGGTCCAGCCGTCGCTGAGCTCGCGCGTGGCGGCCTTGCCCGCGTTCAGCATGGGCTCGATCGTGAAGATCATGCCCGGCTCCAGGACCAGCCCCTGGCCCGGCACGCCATAGTGCAGCACCTGCGGCTCGTCGTGATAGACCGTGCCGATACCGTGGCCGCAATACTCGCGCACCACGCCAAAACGCTCGCGCTGGGCGACGCTCTGAATCGCAAAACCCACGTCCCCCAGGGTCGCGCCGGGCTTGACCGCGCGGATTCCGGCAAGCAAGGCCTCGTAGGTCGCATCCACCAGCCGCCGCGCCTGATTGCCGGGCTGGCCGGCGTAGTACATGCGGCTGGTGTCGCCGATCCAGCCCTGGGGCGTGGTGACGGCCACGTCCACGTTCACGATGTCGCCATCCTTGAGGATTTCCCCGGACGAGGGAATGCCGTGGCACACGACGTGGTTCACCGACGTGCAAATGGTCTTGGGGAAGCCGCCGTAGCCTATGTTGGTGGGCACGCAATGCAGCTCGTCCACGATGAAATCGTGGCACAGCTGGTCGAGATGTTCGGTGGACACGCCCGGCTGCACATGCGGCGTCAGCATCGCCAGGACCCTGGCGGCCAGGCCGCCCGCTTCGCGCGAGAGGGCGATCTCGTCGGCGCAGCGGATCGGCACGACGCGAGGTTTTCCGCGCCTCATGAGCGGCCTCCCTTGACGAGGCGCACCAGGCCGCCGGGCGCCTGGGGTTCGCCGTCATCGCGGCAGGCATCTCCGTTCTGCAGGGCACGGGCGGCCTCGTGCAGCAGCGCGCAGATGCCCGCGTAGTTCAGCTCGGGATGAAGCTCCGCCATCTGGCCCACGCGCAGCCAGTGCTCGGCCTGGGCGTTGATGGAGCGGCTGAGCGCGGCGCTGGAGAGACGAATCTGGCCATGCAGTTCGTCGGAGATTTTGACGATTCCCATGCCCGCGATGATACGCTGAATATACGTTTCGTATATTCCCGCGCTTCAGCAGCCCCGCTTTCCCGGGGCGTATCCGTCAATGCGAAAGATGCAGCCCGCATTCGCGGTTGGCTTCGCCCTTGGTGGGGTCCACGTAGTCGAAATTGTTGGGCAGTCCGTGCTCGACGAGATATTCATGGAGCTGCTTGGAACTCCAGTGCAGCAGCGGCGCGACCTTGATCAACCCGTCCGGGTTGATGCTCACCGGCTCCATCTGCGCGCGCACCGCCGTGTCCGTCGCCCGCAGGGCGGTGAACCAGACCTCGGGCGCGGTCTCGCGCAGCGCGCGCGCGAAGGGCTCCAGCTTGACCTCCTCGGTGAAAGCCTCATGGCGCGGGTCGTCCAACGCGGGCGCCGGGCCTTCCACCGCCTCGCGGTGCGCGCGGCTGCGGCGGGGCAGGTAGATGGACAGGTTCAGGTCCAGCTTCCGGGTCACCTCGTCGGCAAAGCGATACGTCGCCTCTGTGTTGTAGCCGTTGTCCATCCAGATCACGCGCATGCCCGGCTGCGCGCGCACGCACATGTGCAGGATCACCGCCTCGAACGGCCGGAAATTGGTGGTGACGATGGCTGTCTTGCCCAGGCCCGCCGCCCAGTTGACCAGGCCCTGGGCGTCGCGGCCCAGCGTGGCGTTGATGTGGGCGATATCGATGTTCTTCATGTCTGCTTGCTGGTTCATATCCTGTCCTCGCGCATCGCGGCCGATGCGGCCGGGTCATGGGTCCAATTGTTGTCCGGGTGCGTTTCAGTGGCCGCTTTGCGCCACCCATTGCGCGATGTCATCAGCCACCTGCAGGGCGGCGTCCGACAGAGCCCCCGCGCCGCCCGCCGCGTCGGCGGAGGCGGCCGGGCGCTGCGCCACGAACACGCGCTGCGCGATCAGCTCGTCGCCCGATTTGCTCGACGAGATCAGCGAGGCACGCACGCGCACCAGCCCCACGCTGTCCTTCTCGGAGCTGAACACCTGGCTGAATTCCTCGAGTTCCGCGCGCAGGATGGTCGGCGACCTGCCGCCGGTGATCTGCTGGTCGATGTTCTCGCTGCCGAAGATCACCGCGCGGTTCTGGGCGCTCAGGCGGTCGCGCACGGCCATCTGCATGAGCGCCGCTGGCGCCTGGCTCCAGCGCGCGAGCGTATAGGGGTACAGCACCTGCGCATTCGCGTATGCAAGCCGGTAATACAGCGCGCTGCGGCCATCGGGAGGCCCCGCCGTGGCGAAGTCGGCCAGGCCGATGGGCGGCAAGGGCTGGCGCTCCTGCGCAGCGGCACCAGCGGCCCGCGCCGTCGTCAGGCCGGGGCCGAAGTCGTATACATCGGCGCGCTGCGGCGGCTGGGGCAGTATCGAGCCGCAGCCGGCCAGCAGCGCGGCCAGAGCCAGCGCGGCAAGGCCAGCGCCGGGCGCACGGACGGCCGGGCTGCGGCGCGGTGCCTGCAAGGATTCCGCGGAGCGCGGCTTGGCGGCGCGGGAAGGTGTGGCGGCGATCATGGGCATGGCATCTCTTCTCATCTCTCGGCTTCAATGGGACGCTTGCGGCACGGCGCGGGGTGCCACGAAGCCAGGTTCGCCGGGGCCTGCCGTGCCCGCGCCGGCGCCGAAGATCAGCGATTGCGGGTTGTCACTGATGCTGTCGGCGGTGCGGCCCAGGCGCTGCGCCGCGCGGCCGGTCTGCTCGGCCGCGTAGTTCAGGCGCGGCAGCGTCACGCGGCCAAAACGGTCGGCGGCGGCGGCAAGCGATTGTGCGCTGACGGCGATCTCCCTGACCGGCCCGCCCTCCTGGCTCAGGCCCTGCACGGTCTGGCCGATGTCGTCGGCCGCGCGCGCGGCGCTGTCGCCCGCCGCGCGCAGGGAGGCCAGCGTTTTCTGCGCATCGCTGGCAAGCGCGGGCACGGAGGCCAGGGCGGGATCGAGCTTGGTGGCCACCGTGTTGTCGATCCGCTTGAGCAGCACATTCACGCTGCCGGCCGCCTGGCCGAGTTCATCGAGCGCCTTGCTGAAGCGCTTCTGGTTGTCGTCGCCCAGCAGCGTGTTCAAGCGATGGGTGGCGTCGTTGACCTGCACCAGGATGTTCGGAATCTGCTCGGCGATCTGGCTGAACTGCGAAGACTGCAGCGGCAGGCGGGGAATGCCGTCCGCGCCCGGCGCGACGGGCTGCAGCGGCGACTCCGCATCGTCGAGCTGCACGTGCGCAAGTCCCGTGACGCCCTGGTAGCCGAGCGTTGCGAATGTGGTGCTGGTGATCGGCGCGTTCTCGTTCACGGCGATGCGGATCAATACGTTGCCCGCCACTTCAGGGTCAAAGCCGACCGAGGTCACCCTGCCCACCGCAACACCCTTGTAGCGCACCGCCGCCTGCGGCTGCAGGCCGGTGACGCTCTCTTTGCTGGACAGCTCGAATATCTTGTAGTCGGTCTTGTCGCGCGAGAGCCAGAGGCCGAGGCCGGCGAGCAGCGCCGCCACCACGATCAGGAAGATGCCCGCAGCCAGTGCGTGTGACTTGTTTTCCATCAGATTTCCTTGGCGGGAGACGCCGCTCGCTCCTCGGGCCCGGCGGGCGCCGCCGCCATCGCCCTGCGGCCGCGTTCTCCGAGAAAAAAGTGGTGAATGAAAGGATGATCGAACTGCACCACCTCGGCGGGCGGCCCCTCGACGATCACGCGCTTGTCGGCCAGCACGGCGACGGTGGTCGATAGCGCGAACAGCGAATCCAGGTCGTGCGTGACCATGATCACTGTCAGGCCCAGCGTCGCGTGCATGTCCTTGAGGAGTTCGCAGAACTCGTCCGAGCCATTGGGATCGAGCCCGGCGGTGGGCTCGTCGAGCAGCAGCAGCGGCGGGTCCATGATGAGAGCGCGCGCGAGCGCCACGCGCTTGATCATGCCGCCCGAGAGATCGGCCGGCATGCGCGTGGCGACCTCGGGCTTGAGGCCCACCATCTGCAGCTTGACCATGGCCGCGTCGCGCACCAGGCCGGGGGGCAGCGTGCCCTGCTCCTGCAGCGCGAAGCCGATGTTATCGATCACGTTGAACGCCGAGAACAGCGCGCCATGCTGGAACAGCATGCCCACACGGCTTGCCGCGCCTTCGGTGCTCAGCTCGGACGCCGGACTGCCCAGCACCGTCACCTCGCCCGTGGTCGGTCGGGTCAGACCCAGGATGTGGCGCAGCAGCACGGTCTTGCCCGTGCCCGAGCCGCCCACGAGCGACACGATCTCGCCGCGCCGCACCGTGAGGTTCAGGTCCTTGTGCACCGTGAAGGCGTCCTCGCCCGAGCCGAACACGGTGGACAGGCTCCGGATGTCGACCACCACCGGCGCATCCTCGGGCGGCGGCGGCGGAGCCTGCGTGAACGCGGGCCGCGACGCGCCGGCGTCCAGGTACTGCTGTCGGGCCGCGCTCATCGTTCAGAACCCCACATTCTTGAAAGCGACCGCGAACAGCGCATCCACGATGATGACCATGGTGATGGCGCTGACCACCGATGCGGTCGTTCCCTCGCCCAGGCTCTGCGTGTTCGGCTCGACGCTCAGGCCCCAGTGGCAGGCGATCAGCGCAATGAATACGCCGAACACCGCCGACTTGCTCATCGCCAGCCACAGGTTGGAAGGATTCACCGCCGCCGGCAGCGCTTCGACGAAATAAGCGGGCGAAATGTTCATCGCCACATCCGCGGCCAGCATCCCGCCCGCCAGGGCGGCCAGCGTGGTCCACAGCGCCACCAGCGGCATGGCTATGGCCAGCGCCAGCGCGCGCGGCATCACGAGGCGAAAGCCATGCGAAATGCCCATCACGCGCAGCGCATCCAGCTCTTCCGTCACACGCATCACGCCGATCTGCGCGGTGATCGCCGAGCCCGAGCGGCCGGCCACCAGAATGGCGCCCAGCATCGGTCCCAGCTCGCGGATCAACGAAATTCCAAGAATGTTCACGATGAACGCTTCCGCGCCAAACTGCCGCAATTGAAGCGACATCAGGTAAGCCAGCACCACGCCGATCAAGAAGCCCACCAGCGCCGTGATGGGCAGCGCCGTCGCCCCCGTGCGGTACAGGTGCGCAGAAATATCGCGCCAGGGCCCCTTGCGCGGCTGCGCGGCCAGACGCAGCAGATCGAACATCAACTGCCCGATCAGCTCCACCAGATGCCTGAAATGGCCCGCGGCCCTGAACAGGCCCACGCCAAGCTGGTCCAGCCGCGCGAAGAGCCACGATGGCCCCTTGGATGACGTCTGCTCCCGGCTGAACTTGGCCAACTGCCCGAAGATGTCCTGCTGCGCGGGCGTGGCCTGCAAGCCCTGCGGCATGCGCCCGCCCCAATGGTTCCACAGGATCTGCGCGCCCACATGGTCGAACCGCTCCATGTCCCGCAGATCCCATGAACCGGAGTTGCCCGCGCGCCTGAGCTCGTCCTGCAGCCGCCGCCACGCATGCCGGTCCGCGAAGGCGGCGGCCACCCACTCTCCCCGCGCCCTGACGCTGGAGGCAGTGCCTGGTTCGGCCTGTATCGACGGCGGATTCGTTGTCTGCATGTCAAAGAAGAATATGCGGCGCGGTGCCTGGCGGCGCGCGTTCGGAAAGGGTGATTCTGCACGCCTGGCGACTGTCCGGCACGACACGGGGATGTTCAGGAAAACGCGCGCATCCGCGCGGCACCGTGGCGAACGCCGGGAACACGTCACCGGAAGGCGTCCATCATTCCATAAAAAAAGGCGCCCGCGCGCCTTCAGGTCTTTTTGTGAACAACCTCTTGCAAACGCGGCACGGCCGCGGGCGCTGCCGACGCTTTGAGAAAACATCACAAATCCCGCGCTGGCCGCCGGTCGCATCAAACCCGCGCCACAAATTCAATAGCAGATCAGCACTTCCCCTCTCGACACCCGGAAGCCTTCTTGCACAATGGCTGAACGAGACACACAGGCCTGTTCAGGCAAGGCATCCGGCATCCATGAGCGACAACACGGAATTCGACTACATCATCATCGGCGGCGGCACGGCCGGCGCGCTGCTCTCCAACCGGCTCAGCGCCGACAAACAGAAAAGCGTGCTGCTCATCGAGGCGGGACGCCGCGACGACTACCACTGGATCCACATCCCGGTGGGCTATCTGTACTGCATCGGCAACCCGCGCACCGACTGGCTCTACAACACCGAACCCGATCCAGGGCTCAATGGCCGCACGCTGCGCTATCCGCGCGGCAAGACCCTGGGCGGCTGCTCCAGCATCAACGGCATGATCTACATGCGCGGCCAGGCGCGCGACTATGAACACTGGGCGCAGGTCACGGGTGACGACGAATGGCGATGGAGCAGCGTGCTCGACGCCTTTCGCCGCCACGAGGACCACTGGCGCCTGGACGACCCGGCCAAGGCCAGCGAGGCGTTCAAGCAATTGCACGGCAGCAAGAGCACCGGCGGCTCGGGCGAGTGGCGCGTGGAAAAGCAGCGCCTGCGCTGGGACATCCTCGATGCCTTCGCGCGGGCGGCGGCCGAGGCCGGCATCCCCGCCACCGACGACTTCAACCGCGGCACGAACGAAGGCGTGGGCTATTTCGAGGTGAATCAGAAAAGCGGCTGGCGCTGGAATACCGCCAAGGCGTTCCTGCGCCCCACGTGCTACGGACGCCCGAACTTCGAGATGTGGACCAACGCGCAGGCAGCCAGGCTCATCGTCGAGCCCCAGGCCGACGGTTCGCGGCGCTGCACCGGCGTGCAGGTATGGACCGGCAGGGAAATGATCACCGTGAAGGCGCACCAGGAAGTCATCCTGAGCGCGGGCGCGGTGAACTCGCCGCAACTGCTGCAGCTCTCCGGCATCGGCCCGGCGGCGCTGCTGCAAAAGCACGGCATCGATGTGGTGCGCGACCTGCCCGGCGTGGGCGCCAACCTGCAGGACCATCTGCAGATCCGCGCCGTCTACAAGGTCGATGATGTGCCTACGCTCAACGTGATGGCCGGCAGCCTCGTGGGCAAGGCGAAGATCGGGCTCGAATACGCGCTCAGGCGCAGCGGGCCGATGAGCATGGCGCCCTCGCAGTTGGGCGCTTTCACGCGCAGCAGCCCGGAGCTGGCGCACCCGAACATCCAATACCATGTGCAGCCGCTGTCGCTCGACGCCTTCGGTGAGCCGCTGCACAGCTTCCCGGCCTTCACCGCCAGCGTCTGCAACCTGAACCCGACCAGCCGGGGCTCGGTGACGATCAGGCATGCCGACTTCAAGGCCGCCCCCGCGATCGCGCCGAACTACCTCTCCACCGACGAAGACCGCAAGGTGGCCGCCGACAGCCTGCGCGTGACGCGCCGCATCGTCGCGCAACCGGCGCTGGCGAAGTATTCGCCGCAGGAATGGAAGCCGGGCCCGCAGTACCAGAGCGACGAGGATCTGGCGCGGCTCGCGGGCGACATCGCCACCACTATCTTCCATCCGGTCGGCACGACGCGCATGGGCCGCGACGACGACCCCATGGCCGTGCTCGACTCGCACCTGCGGGTGCGCGGCATCGCAGGATTGCGCGTGGTGGACGCGGGCGCGATGCCCACCATCACCAGCGGCAACACCAACTCGCCCACGCTGATGATCGCGGAGATGGCGGCGAAGTGGATTCGCGGCGGGCAGTGATGGGCAAATGAGGCCGGCGGCGCCTCCATGAAACGAAAAGGCCCTTCCGGGCCTTTGTTCCGCCTCGCGCGGGCAGCACTGTCTTGCGCGCCGCCCCTGCGATGCCTCACCTCGGCAGCGAGCCGCTGATGACGCCCGTTCGGTCGACGACGCGCTGCACGGGAATCCGGCCATGATTGCCGTTCTCGATGACTTCGTTGCGAAAACCTGTTTCCATGGCCCAGCCCATGATCGCGCCATCGTTGTAGGCGGGGGTGAAACGGTACTCGCCCCGGAAGTCCGTGCAGCGTACCGTCCCGTGCCGGGTCGTTTCATACCAGCACTGCGCGGAGCCGCTGGAATTCTTCGCCCGGCCGGCATCCACCCTGGTCAGGTCGAATACGGTGTGTTCACGTCCGCCACCTGCGCCGGCGACGAAGAACGCCCACTTGCCCAACAGCGACTCGGGCTGCGGCGCCATCACACCCACGGAGAATTTCTGCATGGGAACCCATTGCTCCGCGGGCAGAAGAATCATGCCCGTGGTCGGGGACGTGAAACGGATCTGCGCATTGCCGTCCGAGCCCGCGTCGATGCCGGTGAGCGCGTCGCTGCCGTAGTAACGGCCCCCGCGCACCTTCTGCAGCGCCACGGTGGATGAGCCGCCCTTGTACTTGCCCGAGCCGATGCGGAAAGTGGGGCTTCCGTCGGCCTCGTAGCCATAGAGCTGCACGACCAGCGTATCCAGTTGCAGATCCATCGTCAGGCCGCGCCCCGGCTTGCCCGTGTTCTCGCCGGAAATGATCCACAGGCCGGCCTCCGGCACGCTGCTGGTGGTCACTTCACCCGTGAACCAGTCCATGCTTTCGGTGTCGAACATCAATTCCATATCGCCTCGGAACCTGAGAAGCGCCAGGCGCGCGCCGACGACCCGATCCTTGCTGGATGAACCGCGCCTCGAAACAGTGCCCTCCACGCGCTGTCCATAGCGCTTGAGAGTCACCGTGGCGGACGACCAGCTATCCCACGTCATCGGGCAGGTGACCGCCGCAGTGTCGGCATTCACCTGGCATTCCCCGTCGTCGGACCACATTCTTCCGTCCGCATCGTTGATCGCGACCCCGGAAGACTCCGTGAAATAGCCGTCCATATTCTTCGTGAGCAACCACACCTCGCCCATGCCCGGCGGCAGGAACCGCCCCTGCGGCACGCCATCGAACACATAGCGGGAAATATCCACGGCCGGCTCCCCTGGGAACT
Organism: Diaphorobacter ruginosibacter; assembly: GCF_040396215.1. GTDB lineage: Bacteria > Pseudomonadota > Gammaproteobacteria > Burkholderiales > Burkholderiaceae_C > Diaphorobacter_A > Diaphorobacter_A ruginosibacter_A. The sequence goes on from NZ_JBEBOW010000002.1 coordinate 17,529, forward strand.
TGATCGTGCCCGTGGTTGCGCTGCTGAAATCGATCCGGACTTCTCCCGCGGAGCCCACCTCCGCCGCATCGAGCGCCGGCCCGCCCAGATAACGCCCGCCTCTGTATTCCATCAACTGGCCGCTGAAACTGTTGCCGTTCATCGCCCCGGCTGCAAGATGGAACGTGGCCTCGCCGGTCGGCGCGTAGTTGTAGACGGCCATCACCAGCGTGCCGTCGCGCACCTCGATGCCCATGCCGCGTCCCGGCTGACCGTTGACCTCTTGCGTCACCACCCAGTTGCCGGGACTGACGGTGAAGTTGGAAGCGGCCATGGCCATGGAGCCCATCCATGCCAGCCCGGCGATGCACATCTTTGCCGTCAATTTCATGTCCATGCGAATTGCCCTCTCGATGATTTCGCGCGGACTGTATCAGCCGGAAATTTCCGCATCCAGCCGATCTCGACCGAACAAGACGACAAACGATACGGAGTTTGCGTTGGATTGAACGCTTGCGCTTTGGGAGGCGCTGCCGGGCGCGGAATTCGCAAACAAGTGTCAACGCAACGTGCCGATGTACTTCCGCGAATCAAGCCGCTGCCTGAGCATGTCGCCCGCGCGCTGAACCAGCGGGACGCGCTGTGGCGCGTCGGTCTCCTCCAGCCAGGCGTTCTCCAGGCGCGAGGCCCACTCCAGCAACTCGGGCGTGGCGTGGTTCTCCGCATGCTGACGCGCGAGAGTGATGATGGCCAACGCGTATTCGGCGTTGGCGGCCATCCACTCGGTATCCGTCACGCGCCCGGTGTTCCTGCGCAGCAGGACATGCAAATGCGCGGCAATGGCCAGGCGATTGTTTTCGGTCATGTCATATCTCCAGGCTGATTGAACAGGACAGGAACTGGCAAGCTGGCCGCATGGTGCTCTCAGGAGCCGACACGCTCGCTGTGCAGCGCGAGATCGAGCCCGAGACGCTCGGCCTCCTCGTCCACTCGCAGGCCGATCAGGCTGTCCACCAGCCAGAACAGCACCGCCGTCGCCACCAGCGTGAAGGCGCCCACGGCCAGCACGCCGACAGCCTGCGTGACCACGCTGCCCTGGACACCGGCAATGTCGGCGTCGGCGAACAAGCCCGTCAGCAGCGAACCCACAATGCCGCCCACGCCGTGCACGCCGAACACATCCAGCGAATCGTCAGCGCCCAGCATGCGCTTGAGGCTGGTGGCACCCCAGTAGCACGCCACACCAGCCACCCCGCCGATGATGAGCGCCGAGCGTGGCGTGACGAATCCCGCCGCCGGGGTGATGGCCACCAGCCCGGCGACCAGCCCCGAGCACAATCCCAGCAGCGAGGTCTTGCCGCGCACCAGGTACTCGGCCGCCATCCATCCCAACGCGCCCGCGCTGGCGGCGATGTGGGTGACGGAGAGCGCCAGCGCGGCGCGACTGTCGGCGGCCAACGAAGAACCGGCGTTGAAGCCGAACCAGCCGATCCACAAAAGAGACGCCCCCATCATGGTGAAGCCCAGGTTGCAGGGCTCGAACGCCTCGCGGCCATAGCCGCGGCGCGCGCCGAGCATCCACGCACAGACCAGTCCCGCAATGCCCGCATTCACGTGGACCACCGTGCCGCCCGCGAAATCAAGCGCTCCCATGCGGGCCAGCCACCCGCCCGGCTCCCAGACCCAATGCGCGATCGGCGCATAGACGAGCAGGCTCCACAGCCCCACGAACACCAGCATCGCCCCGAAGCGCATGCGCTCCACCCAGGCGCCCACCAGAATGGCCGCCGTGATCACGGCAAAAGCCAGCTGGAACGTGGCGAAGGCCGCTTCCGGCAAATGGGGGGCAAGATGGCTGACCGCCACTTTCTGGTGCATGGCGCTGAAGTCCAGCCCGGCGAACCAGGCACGCGAGCCGGAACCGATCCAGCCCCCGCCCGGGGTGAACGCCAGCGAATACCCCAGCGCAAACCACAGAATGCTCACCAGGGCGGCAATCGCCACCACGCCGGCCATCGTGTTGAGCACGTTCTTGCGGCGCACCATTCCTGCGTAGAACAGCGCGATCCCGGGAAGCGTCATGAGGAGCACCAGAATAGTGGCGGTCATCACCCAGGCCGTATCGACCGCACTGACTTCACTCAATGGCGCCATCGCGGGAGCGTTGAGAGGAGCTGCCGGCAGCTCACATGGAAAAATACCCAGAACGCAAGCCCCAAAACTCCACAAAACCCGGCTTTTGCCGCCATGCTTCTTGTGCTTCGTCATAACTCACCGTGTATCAATGATTACGATATGTAATCAAGATCGCACAAGTCATGCCAAGACTTGTCACTCGGGCGCTTCCGTGAATGGAGTGGCGTCGGGACGGACGCGCTCCAAAATAGGGTGGGGAAATCACCAATGCACTATCAATGTGCAACGATTACAGTTACCTTACTCGAAAGCGCGCCTCGGCACGCAGCGAGGGGACCGAGGAGACGCGACAATTCAAAGAACACTATTCAAATTATTCGGAGCATCCCCATAAGATGCCAATTCACCAAGACGCCGCATAGCCGGCGTCTTTTTTTTGGGGCCTGTTGCGGAATTCCGCAATAGGCCATGTTCCGCAGCCGGGCGGTGAGACAATCCTCCCAATGGAATGGATCATCGTCTCGCTGGCCTCGATGCTGGCCGGTTTCGTGGACGCTATCGTGGGCGGCGGCGGACTGATTCTCGTGCCCGCGCTGTTCGCCACCTTTCCCGCCGCGCCGCCCGCGACCTTGCTGGGCACCAACAAAAGCGGCTCCGTCTGGGGCACGGCCATTGCCACATTGCAATACAGCCGCAAGGTGCGCATCCGCTGGCACGCCATGTGGCCGGCCGCCGTGGCGGCCCTGGTGGGCTCGTTTCTGGGCGCATGGGCTGTCACGTTGATTTCCGGTGAATTCCTGCGCAAGCTGCTGCCCTTCATCCTGATCTGCCTGCTGCTGTACACGCTGGCGAAGAAGGAGCTTGGCAAAAACCACGCGCCGCGCTTCGAAGGCCGCCGCGAAGTGGCGATCGCCTGCGCCATCGGCCTGACGGTGGGCGCCTACGATGGTTTTTTCGGCCCTGGAACCGGCAGCTTCTTCATTTTCCTGTTCGTTCGCCTTCTCGGCTACGACTTCCTGAACGCCTCGGCGTCGGCCAAGCTGATGAATCTGGCGAGCAATGCGTCGGCGCTGGTGCTGTTCGGCCTCAAGGGACATATCTGGTGGCACTACGCCGTTGCGCTGGCGGTCTCCAACGTCATCGGAAGCCTGGCGGGAACCCATCTCGCGCTCAAGCATGGCGCGGGTTTCGTGCGCGGCATCTTCATTCTCGTGGTGAGCGCGCTGATCCTGAAGACCGGCTACGACGCTTTCCTGCGCTGACCCGGGCATATCGCCCCTGCCGTCAGTGCGGCATCAGGGGATTGGCGGCTCGTTGGAGGCAACCGGGATGTCTTCCGCCCGGCGCGGCGTGCCGATCGGCGCGGTGGCCTGGCCCTTGGACACCGCGGCCAGATCCGCCTCGCTCGGGTACTGGCCCATCAGCCAGTAGTCGAACACCCGCCGCACGATGGGGCCCGCCGCCGCCGCGCCGAAGCCCGCGTTCTCCACGATCACGGCGACGGCGATGCGTGGCTCCTCCAGCGGCGCGAAGGCTGCGAACAGCGAATGGTCGCGCTTGTGCTCGTCCATCAGCTTGGCGTTGTATTTCACGTTCTGCCCCAGGCTCACCGCCTGCGCCGTGCCTGTCTTGCCGCCGGAGGTGTATTGCGCGCTGGCAAACAGGCGCGCGCCGGTTCCGACCTTGTTCACCAGGCCCAGCGATTTGTGGATGATGTCGATGTTCTTCGGATCGTAGCCAAGCGGTGTGCCGGGCTGCTGCTGGATATCGGAGACCTTGCCGGTCACCGCATCCTTGGTGGCCTTGGCGATGTGCGGCGTGAAGCGCGTGCCGCCGTTGGCGAGCGTGGCCTCGGCCGCCGCGAGCTGCAGGATGGTGAAGTTGTTGTAGCCCTGGCCGATGCCCAGCGAAACCGTCTCGCCCGAATACCAGCGCTTCATCTCGGGGCGCTTGTAGGTGTTGCGCTTCCACTCCGTGCTGGGCAGCGTGCCGCGCACCTCGCCATTGAGGTCAATGCCGGTGATCTGCCCGAAGCCCAGCGGCTTCATGAAGTCGTGGATCATGTCCACGCCCATGTCCACGGCAAGCGAATAGAAATAGGTATTGCTCGAGTACTGGATCGCGCGGTACATGTCCACGCCGCCCAGGCCGCCCTCGTGGCTGCGGAAGGTACGCCCGCCGTAGTTGAAATAGCCGGGGTCGCTGTAGACCTGCGTGGGCGAGCGCTTGTGCAACTGCAGCGCCGCCAGGCCCATGAAGGGCTTGTAGGTCGAGCCCGGCGGGTAGGTGCCGCGCAGCGCGCGGTTGAGCAGCGGTTTGTTGATGGACTCGTTGAGCGCCTGCCAGTTCTCCTGGTCGATGCCTTCCACGAAAAGGTTGGGGTCGAACGTGGGCTTGCTCACCAGGGCCAGGATTTCGCCATTGCGCGGATCCATCGCCACCAGCGCGCCACGGCGGTCGCCGAACATGTCCTCCACCAGCTTCTGCAGCTTGATGTCCACCGAGAGCATCACCGTGTCGCCCGGTGTCGCCGCGAAGCTGGCCAGGCGGCGCACCGCGTGGCCGCCCGCCGATGTCTCGAGCCGCTCCACGCCGGTGTGGCCATGCAGCGTGGACTCGTAGGACGACTCCACGCCGAGCTTGCCGATGTAGTCGGTGCCCCGATAGTTGGCCGAATCATCCGAGTCCTCGATGCGCTCCTTCTCGCGCTGGTTGATGCGGCCGATGTAGCCGATCAGGTGGCTTCCCGTCTCGCCGAGCGGATAGCTGCGGAACAGGCGCGCCTTGATGTCCACTCCCGGGAAACGGTAGCGCTGCGCCGCGAAGCGCGCCACTTCCTCGTCGGTCAGGCGCGTGCGGATCGGAATCGATTCGAAGCTCTTGGAGTCGTCCATGAGCCGGCGGAACTTGCGCCGGTCGCGCGAGCTGATGTCGACGATCTTCGACAGATCCTCGATGGTGTCATCCAGGTTGGAGACCTTCGAGCGCGTGATCTCCAGCGTATAGGCTGAATAGTTGGATGCGAGCACGACACCGTTGCGGTCCAGGATCAGGCCGCGATTGGGAACGATGGGCACGACGGCCGTGCGATTGCTCTCGGCCTGTTCGGCCAGATCCTCGTGGCGCACCACCTGCAGCACGAGCAGCCGCGCGACGATGAGCAGGAATGCCAGCAGGACCAGGAACCCGACGACGATCACCCGCAGACGAAAGCGGGAGACGTCGGCCTCTACGTTTCGCAATTCAGTCATGATGGGCGCATTCCATGGGTGGCCGGGCGGGAGGCAGACGCATCAAAGCGGACGATTTTCGTCCGGATCGGGCGGACGCCGCTGCGGCGCAAGCAGGATCCACGTGGCGAATGGCCACAGCACCGCTTCGAGCGCAGGGGCGATCAGACCCTCGATGCCAGGCAAAGTTCCTCCCGAAATCAGGCGCACCACCAGCTCGACCGCATGCGCGCCCAGGAACAGCGGCACCATCTGCAGCGCCTGCAGCCACACGTTGAACCACAGCATGCGGCGGCTGGACATCTGGGCCGCATACATCAGCAGGCAGTACACCAGCGCGTGCTGGCCGAGCAGCGCCGACTGGCTCACGTCCATGCACAGCCCCAGGATGAAGGCCACGCTCATGCCGACCCGCTGCGGCTGGTGAATTCCCCAGAATGCCAGCAGCACCATCAGCCAGTCGGGCGTCCAGACCACGCGGCCGAGCGGCAGCAGATTGACCGCGAGCCCCACGAGAAAGCTCACCACGATGAACAGCGGGCTGACGGGAAGCAGCAGTTGCTGGCCCTTGGGCATCATGATGCGAAGCCCTCCCGAGCGGATGCGCGGCGCAGGGCGCGCGAAGTCATCGTCCTCATCGTCCGCATCACGGCCTGCTCCCTTTCGAGGCCCGGCCGGGCAGATCCCTGGCCGCCTGCGGCTTGTCGGCCTTGCCGGACTTGGGCGCCGGCACTTCCGCCTCGACTTCCGTTCGCACGCCGTCCGTCAGCGGTTTGAGAACGGAGACATATTGCGCGCCGCTCATCTGCGCCAGCGGCTGGCAATAGATGCGCGAGAACGAGGAATCGGCACGCTTTTCCACCTTGGTGACGCGGGCCACGGGCAGCCCCGGCTGGTAGACGCCGTCCATGCCGCTGGTGCTGAGCATGTCGCCCTCCTGCACATCGGCATTGCTGGGCATGAAGCGCAGCTCCATGCCGCCGCCATGGCTCATCACCGGGTCGCCATAGGCCACGCCGCGCGCGCCTGTGCGCATGTTGCGCACGGGAATCGCCTGGTCGCGGTCTATCAGCAGCGTCACCTCGCTGGAGAGCGGAAAAACGCGCGTGACCTGCCCAAGCACGCCCGAGGCGTCGATGACCGGGGAGCCGGGCACCACGCCCGCCACCTGCCCCCGGTCGATGACGACGCGGCGGGTGTAGGGATCGGCCGCGTCGTACACCACCTGCGCGGCCATGCCCTCGGCCTGGACGCGCTCGCGCAGCTCCAGCAACTGGCGCAGCTGGGTGTTTTCCTGCAAAAGCAGCTCCACCTGATTGGCCTGCTGCGACATCGCCGCCATCCGGCTCTGGGCTTCGTCGCGGCCCCGCTGCGCATCCTCGAGGGACTGGTAATAGCCCGCGCCATATTGAGCGAACTCCACCGGCTTGAGCATGACCCACTGGATGGGCATGAGCACCGTGCCGATCGCATTGCGGATGGGTTCGGTGACGTGGAACCGGGCGTCCGCCACCATCAAAAACAGCGCCAAGGCGCTGTAGAAAGTCAGGCGTGCGAGCGGAGAAGGGCCGTGCTTGAAGAGTGACGGTGCCTTGCGGTCGAGCGTGCCTAGTGGCATGGCCCGCTCCGTCGGATTGCACTGCCCGCGTCCACCACGCTCACCGCTCTTTCGGTCACTCGTTGGTGAAGATGCCGCCGTGGCGATCCATGCGCTCCAGCGCAATGCCGCAGCCGCGCACCACGCAGGTCAATGGCTCTTCGGCGACCAGCACCGGCAAGCCGGTTTCCTCGGCCAGCAGGCGATCGAGGTCGCGCAGCAGCGCGCCGCCGCCGGTCAGCATCATGCCGCGCTCGGCGATGTCCGCGCCCAGCTCGGGCGGCGTCTGCTCCAGCGCGTTCTTGACAGCCGAGACGATCTGGTTGAGCGGCTCGGTGAGCGCCTCCAGCACCTCATTGCTGGAGATGGTGAAGCTGCGCGGCACGCCCTCGGACAGGTTGCGGCCCTTGACCTCCATCTCGCGGACTTCGGAGCCGGGGAACGCGGAGCCGATGTTCTTCTTGATCGATTCGGCGGTAGGCTCGCCGATCAGCATGCCGTAATTGCGGCGGATGTAGTTGATGATGGCTTCGTCGAACTTGTCGCCGCCCACACGCACGGAGCCCTTGTAGACCATGCCGCCCAGCGAGATCACGCCCACTTCGGTGGTGCCGCCGCCAATGTCCACCACCATCGAGCCCGACGCCTCGGACACCGGCAGGCCGGCGCCGATGCCCGCGGCCATGGGCTCCTCGATCAGGTCGACACTGGTCGCGCCCGCCGCTTCGGCGGCGTCGCGGATGGCGCGGCGCTCCACCTGGGTGGAGCCGCAAGGCACGCAGATGATGATGCGCGGGCTGGGCGTGAGCACCGAGCGCGGATGAACCATCTTGATGAACTGCTTGATCATGTTCTCGGTGATCACGAAGTCCGCGATCACGCCGTCCTTCATCGGACGGATGGCCTCGATGTTGCCGGGAACCTTGCCGAGCATGGCCTTGGCTTCATGGCCGACGGCCTGAATCACCTTCTTGCCGTGCGGGCCGCCCTCGTGACGGATGGCGACAACGGAGGGTTCGTCGAGAACAATGCCCTTGTCACGGGCGAAGATCAGGGTGTTGGCAGTGCCCAGATCAATGGCGAGGTCGGTGGAGAAGTACCGACGGAAAGCTCCGAACATTCAAGAATCCTCTCAGGCACGGCAGGCAACATCGGCGTGCCGTCGCCAGGAAATACGGGGAAATTTTGGCCTTTTTCGCACAATGACCAACTGTGCGGAGGGTATTGCGATAAAGCGGGAATAATACCGCAACACCTGTGAATAACTTCCCTCTAAATTGCTCATGATTGGGCTTTACACACAGTTTCCTTGCCGATGGGAAGCCCGGGAACCGTCATCAATTGCTTCCTTCCCGACGGATGACGGCGTCCGCACCAAAACGGGGATCGATGAAAAACAGCCGGACGATGCCCCGCGCGCGCCTCAGGCCGTTCCCGATCCCCTGCGGGGCGCCGGTATTTTCAGCCTTTGACCGGGCACGGATCGCGGCCTTGCGCCCCCACGCGGCGGGCGCGGCGCGCAAAGGCGGGATAATAGGCAGCTTCCCCTTCGCCCATCCCACGGCCGCACGCATCCACCGCGCCGCCCGCATGTGGATGGCAGGGTCGACTTCCCGCAAAAGACTTCTATGGCACTGACACAAGACGACATTGCCCGCATTGCCAATCTGGCACGGCTGGAACTCAATCCCGACGAGAGTGAGCGCATGCTCTCGGGTCTCAACCAGTTCTTCGAGGTGGTCGAGCAGATGCGCGCCGTCGATACGTCCGGCGTATCGCCCCTGTCCCACCCCGTGGCCGCGGTCAGGGACATCGAACTGCGCCTGCGAGAGGACGTCGTGAGCGAGTCCGATCAACGCGAGGCCAACCAGAAGAGCGCGCCGGCGGTGGAAAAGGGCATGTTCCTCGTTCCCAAGGTGATCGAGTAATACGGCGCCTGCATCCCGGCCCGAAGGGAGCCAGAGTCGGAAAAATCCGATTTCCGCGAAACCGCTGCGGGGCGTGGCGCCACGTGAGCATGGCGATCGAGCCGAACGCACAACGAATACGAGAACGCAATGAGCACTTCTTCCCATGAATTGCATGATCTGAGCCTTGCCCAACTGGCCGCCAGGCTCAGGGCACGCGAGGTTTCCTCCGTCGAGACAGCGCAGCACTTTCTTGCCCGCGCCAAGGCCCACGGCGAACTGGGCGCATTCGTCCATATCAACGAAGAGGTGACGCTCGCGCAGGCCCGGGCCGCCGACGCGGCGATCGCCGCGGGCACCGACGCCCGGCTGGCGGGCGTGCCGATCGCGCACAAGGATCTGTTCGTCACCAGGGAGTTCCCGACCACCGCCGCGTCGAAGATGCTCGCCGGCTACCAGTCGCCCTTCGACGCGACCATGGTGACCCGGCTGGCCGAGGCCGGCTGCGTCACCCTGGGCAAGCTCAACATGGACGAGTTCGCCATGGGCTCGGCCAACGAGAACTCGGCCATCGGCAAGGTGCTCAACCCTTGGGACAGGACACGCGTTCCCGGCGGCTCCTCGGGCGGGTCGGCGGCGGCGATCGCGGCACGCCTGGCTCCGGGCGCGACCGGCACCGACACCGGCGGCTCGATCCGCCAGCCGGCATCGTTTTGCGGCATCACCGGCATCAAGCCGACCTACGGCCGCGCCAGCCGCTACGGCATGATCGCGTTTGCTTCCAGCCTCGACCAGGCCGGCCCGATGGCCCGCACCGCCGAGGACTGCGCGCTGATGCTCTCGGCCATGTGCGGCCCCGATGCGGACCGCGACTCCACCAGCCTGGACACACCCGCCGAAGACTTCACGCTCAAGCTCAATGACTCGCTGGACGGCCTGCGCATCGGCATCCCCAAGGAGTTCTTCGGCGACGGCCTGTCCGCCGACGTGCGCGCGGCCATCGACGGCGCGCTCAAGGAGTATGAAAAGCTCGGCGCCCGGCTCGTGCCCATCAGCCTGCCGCGCACCGAACTGTCGATCCCGGTGTACTACATCATCGCGCCCGCGGAAGCATCGTCCAACCTCTCGCGCTTCGACGGCGTGAAGTTCGGCCACCGCGCCAGGGACTACACCGACCTGGAGAGCATGTACAAGAAGACCCGCGCCGAGGGCTTCGGCGACGAGGTCAAGCGCCGCATCATCATCGGCACGTACGTGCTCAGCCACGGCTACTACGACGCCTACTACCTGCAGGCGCAAAAGATCCGCCGCATGATCGCCGACGACTTCCAGGCCGCCTTCAGGGAATGCGACATCATCGCCGGTCCCGCCGCTCCCACCGTCGCGTGGGCGCTGGGCGGCAAGAGCGACCCCCTGGCCAATTACCTGGCCGACATCTACACCCTGCCCGCCTCGCTCGCCGGCCTGCCCGGCATGAGCGTGCCCGCCGGCTTCGGCGAAGGCGGCATGCCCGTCGGCCTGCAGCTCATCGGCAACTACTTCGGCGAGGCGCGCCTGCTCAACGCGGCGCACCGCCTGCAGCAGGCAACCGATTTCCATCTGCGCCAGCCCACGGGCCTGGCCCGGTAACCGGCAGGAAGGACGACAGGAACATGACCGAAAAGACCATCAAGCTGATCAATGGCTACGAAGTGGTGATTGGCTTTGAAACCCACACCCAGCTCGCCACCCATTCCAAGATATTCAGCCGCGCCAGCACCGCCTTCGGCGCGGAGCCCAACACCCAGGCCTGCGCCGTGGACCTGGCGCTGCCCGGCACGTTGCCGGTGATGAACAGGAAGGCCGTCGAATGCGCGATCAAGCTGGGCCTGGCGCTTGGCTCGCACATCGCGCCCGTGAGCATCTTCGCGCGCAAGAACTATTTCTATCCCGATCTGCCCAAGGGCTACCAGATCAGCCAGTTTGAAATTCCCGTGGTGCAGGGCGGCTCGGTGAGCTTCTTCGTCGGCGAGGAGAAGAAGACCGTGCGCCTGGTGCGCGCGCACTTGGAGGAAGACGCCGGCAAATCCGTGCACGATGAGTTCATCGGCCAATCCGGCATCGACCTGAACCGCGCGGGCACGCCTCTGCTGGAGATCGTCACCGAGCCCGACATGGGCAGCACCGAGGAAGCGGTTGCGTACGCCAAGGAGCTGCACAAGATCGTCACCTGGATCGGCATCTGCGACGGCAACATGCAGGAAGGCTCGTTCCGCTGCGACGCCAACGTCTCCGTGCGCAAGCCCGGCCAGCCGCTGGGCACGCGCCGGGAGATCAAGAACCTGAACTCCTTCAGGAACATGCAGATCGCCATCGACTACGAAATCCGCTGGCAGATCGAGGAGCTCGAAGACGGCCGCGCCATTCAACAGGCGACGGTGCTGTTCAACCCCGACACCGGCGAGACCCGCGCCATGCGCACCAAGGAGGACAGCGCGGACTACCGCTACTTCCCCGACCCCGACCTGCCGCCGCTGCACGTGGCCGCCGAATGGGTGGAGCAGGTCAGATCCGGGATGCCGGAGCTGCCGCGCCAGCGCGCCGAGCGCTTCGTCGGGCAATACGGCCTGCCCGAATACGACGCCACTACGCTCACGCAAAGCCAGGCCATGGCCGACTACTTCGAAGCCGCCGCCCAGGCCTGTGGGCAACCCAAGCTGGCGTCCAACTGGGTGATGGGCGAAATCTCGCGTCGCCTGAACCTCGAAGAAATCGGCATGGAACAGGTGAAAGTGTCCGCCGCCCAATTGGGCGCGCTCATCCAGCGCATCCAGGACGGCACCATCAGCAACAACGCCGCCAGGCAGGTGTTCGAGGCGCTGTGGAGCGGCGAAGGCTCCGAAGTCGATGCCGTGATCGAGGCCAAGGGGCTCAAGCAGATGAACGACACGGGCGCGCTCGAGAAGATCATCGACGAGGTGATCGCCGCGAACCCCGCCAACGTGGAGCAGTACAAGGCCGGCAAGGACAAGGCGTTCAACGCGCTCGTCGGACAGGTCATGAAAGCATCCAAGGGCAAGGCAAACCCCGGACAGGTCAACGAACTGCTGAAGGCGAAACTGGCCTGATCCCTCTTTTTCTCTTTTTTCCACCAGGATCGGCTGCCCGGGCAGCGCGGCCAAATACAGAAGAAAACCATCCGTCTTCGGACCGATGGTTTTTTCTTTTCTTAGAACGTGTTTACGATCTCCTCGCGCCGCGACAGCGGCTTTGCGCGATGGGATGCAAGGCGCAATACCGCAGCAATAGCCGTGCTATTGCGAGGATTTGCAACGCCGCAGACCGCCCGCAAAGCCACTGTCCCGCAGGGTTGGTGTGCAATCGGGCGATTTGCAGCGCGCTGGCCCTTGCTTGCACCCCGGTGCAAGCGGCGGACCATCGCTTCGAACTCATCCCGATTGCACTCCAACGCGGCTGCGTAGAGATCGTAAACACGTTCTTACCGCTTCACGGCCGCAGTTCAGATGTTTTCTAAAAATTGCAATTTGAGATCAAGCGGTAAGAATGATTGAAAAATTCAATAGTAGAATTTAAAACGTTGCCAGAAATTCAACCCGGCGCGGGTACTGAAATACTCAGGTCACTTTCTCGTATGCAATCACATTCGTTGCCTGTAACAGAAAGACATGCATGAGTCAGCCTACACAGTTCAAGAAGGCTTCCAGGAACAGGGCGACATCAAAATCCATCCCCTACATCGCGGCGAGGGATGACCGCTGCGATTGCGAGCCGGCACACGCGACGCTGGACGCGCTGCAGCCCCTGGTCTGGATGGCGGATTCCGCCTGCGAGAGCGGCTGGGGGAATTCCGCATGGACGGACGTCACCGGCATCGACTCCACCGACTGGCTGCAGGCCATCCATCCCGACAGCGTGAACAGCATCCGGGAACTGTGGGAGGCCGCGCTCGCGCATGGCACCCACTTCCAGGAAGAGCTTCGCCTGCGCACGCGCAGCGGCGACTATCGCTGGTTCCTGGTCGCCGCGCTGTTTCGCAGGAGCGCGGACCAGGCCAACGGCCATTGGTACCTGACCGCCACCGACATCCACGAGCGGACGCTGGCGCGCCAGGAGCTCCATCTGAGCCTGAGCATGCGCGAGCAGATGCTGAATGCCACCGTTGATTGCATCCAGATTCTGCGGCCCGACGGCACGCTGGCGCACATGAATCTCGCGGGCTGCCGGGCGCTGGGCATCTCGCCGGATTCCGGGTTCGGCATGAAATGGGTCGAACTGTTCCCCCACGAAGCCCGACTTGCCGGCCAGCGCGCGCTGCGCCAGGCGCTGCAGGGCGGCACGGCCCGCTTTTCCTGCAGGAGCGAGTTTCCAGGCACGGCGCCGCAATACAGGGAGAACACGCTCTCGCCCATCATGGACGAGGACGGCCAGCCGATCTGCATTCTCTGCGTCTCGCGCGACGTCACACTCCAGCAGCAGGCCGAAGACCGCCTGCGCCGGGCCGGCGAGGTGGATGAACTCACCGGGCTGCCCAACCGGCGTGCATTCAACGAGCATCTGCGGCCCGCGCTCGGGCAAGCGCGCGACAACGGCAGCGCCGCGCTGCTGATGATCCTGAATCTCGATCACTTCAAGTACCTCAACGAGACGCTGGGGCACGCCGCCGGCGACCATCTGCTGCAGGTGCTGGCGCGGCGTATCCAGGGTTGCCTGCCCGAATCGGCCTACATCGCGCGCGTGGGGAGCGACGAATTCGCCATCGTCGTGCAGGACATCGAGGGCGACGAAGCCCTGCAGCGCACCGCCGCGCGCGTGATGGCGCAGCTCGACCCCCCCATCCATTACGCCGGGAAACGCATCAACGGCGGCATGAGCATGGGCTGCGCGCTCTACCCGCGCGATACGCGCGATCCGGTGGTCCTGATGCGCCAGGCCGACATCGCGCTCAACGACATGAAGGCCTGCGGACGTGGCGGCATGAGGGTCTATCGCGCGAACATGATGCGCCCGCTGGAGGAGGCCGCCGCGCAGCTCGAACACGCGCGCCGCATCGTCCGCGATGGCTCGGTGAAGCCGTACTATCAGCCCAAGATCCGCCTTCACGACCGCAAGCTCGTGGGCATGGAGGCGCTGCTGCGCTCGCAGAATCCCGAGCACGGCGGCCTGCAGATGCCGGCCATGGTGCAGGCCGCGTTTCGTGATTTCGACCTGTCCACCCGCATGGCGGAGGCGCTGCGCACGCGCATCTTCAGCGACATCGCGCAATGGCTTCGCGCGGGCCTGGAGGTCGTTCCCGTCTCGATCAACGCGTCGCCGGTGGAATTCATGCGCGACAACTATGCCGAGCTCCTGCTCGGGCAACTGGAGAAGGCCGCCGTCGCGCCGCACCTCATCGAGCTGGAGGTCACCGAACACACCCTGAATGAACGCTGCGCCGATTACGTCGTGCGCGCGCTCACCCTGCTGCGGCGCGAAGGCATTCACGTGGCGCTGGATGATTTCGGCACCGGCCACTCCTCGCTCACCCGGCTGCGGAACTTTCCCGTGGACTGCCTGAAGATCGATGCCGGATTCGTGAACAATTTCGGCACCGATCCCGCCGTCACGGCGGTCGTCAACGCCATCGGCCAGATCGGCTCGGCGCTATCGCTCGAACTGGTGGCCGAGGGCATCGAGACCGAGCAGCAGTGCCGGGCGCTGGAGGCGGCAGGCTTCAGCATCGGCCAGGGACATTTGTTCAGCGAAGCCGTCAGCGGCGACGCCATCGCCGCGCGCCTGCTGGAGTCGATGGCGCTGGCATAGGCCACCCGCCAGCCCGCACACGGCGGCCCGTGCATGGCGGCCCGCAACCGCCATTCATCCCTGCGCCAATCAATCCCTCGCGGCTGGCGCGGCCTGCTCCCCCGCCCTGGCCCACAGGGCCTTGAGCTGCGCCAGCTCGCCGTCGAAACGCTGGGAGACGCGGCGCTTTTCCTCTTGCTGGGCAGCGACGTAGCGGCGCTGTTCATCCAGCTCCCGCTCGTTGTCGGCGATGCGGCGCTGCAGCTTGACAGGGGCCTTCGCGGGATCGTTCTGGTAGAACTCCAGCTCGGTGTCGATGCTGGCGCGATCCGCGCGCAACTGGTCGATGCGCTTGTTCGCCATCAGGATCAGGTCATTGAGCGGCTCCATGGCCGCCTGGCGTTCCACGTTGTGCGCCGCCTCGTCCGGGTAGCGCGCAATGAGCGCGCGCTCACGGCGCTTTTGCTCCTGCACGCGCGCCTTCTGCTCGGCCTCCGCGCGGCGCTGCGCCTCCAGCTCCACGCGTTCGTTTTCCGAGAGCGTCGGCCCGATGCGGCGGCGCTCGGTGCCCGTGCGGTCCAGCACACGCTGCTCGCGGTCGATGCATTCGGCAATGGGGCGGTCGGCCGTCAGGCGCCGGCCATTTTTGTCAACACAGGTGTAGACGGTATTCTGCGCGGCAGCCATTTGCGCCGCGGCCCATAGCCCGAAGATCAAGAATCCTGGAAGAAAATGCCTTGCGACCGCTTTCAAGCCGTCCCCCTCGATGGGTTGGTTGTCATGGAGCGCGCGAGCGCATACCCCATCAATGGTCACCGACTCCGAAACGCTCACGGTAGGCCAGAACCCTTTCATGGTGGGCCTTCATGTCCTGATCGCCACCACTTGCCGCCAGATACTGCAATAAGTCTGCCAACTTTGCGATGGTGCATACCTGCATGCCGAGCTCACTGCGCACGTACTGCACGGCGCTGTGCTCCACGTCGCGTCCATTCTCGGTGGCCTTTTCCTGGCGGTCCAGCGCAATGGCGATGGCATGGGGCACGGCGCCCGCCGCCTTGATCAGCGCGATCGACTCGCGCGCCGCCGTCCCGGCCGACATCACGTCGTCGATGATCAGCACGCGCCCCTTGAGCGCAGCGCCCACCAGCGTGCCGCCCTCGCCGTGATCCTTGGCCTCCTTGCGGTTGTAGGCGAACGGCACATTGCGGCCGGCGCGCGCCAGTTCCACGGCCACCGTGGCGGCCAGCGGGATGCCCTTGTAGGCGGGGCCGAAGACCATGTCGAACTCGATACCGCTCGCCAGGATGGCTTTTGCATAGAATTCCGCGAGACGGCCCATCTTGGCGCCATCATCGAACAGCCCCGCATTGAAGAAATAGGGGCTCATCCGCCCGGCCTTGGTTTTGAATTCCCCAAAGCGCAAAACACCGGATTGCACTGCGAAACGCACGAAATCCAGCGCCAACCGGGACTGCTCTGCCGTCTTTTCGCTTTTGTCCATCATGAATTCATCCTTGTTCAAGTTAACCAGCCTCAACCTCAACGGCATTCGCTCGGCAGCATCCAAAGGCGTGCTGGAATGGTTGGACCAGAGTCGCCCGGATTGTATTTGCGTACAGGAAATCAAGGCTCAGGCCGCCGATATTGCCGACAAGTTCGAATCGATCGGGGGTCTGCGCGGGCACTTTCACTTTGCGCAGAAAAAGGGTTATTCCGGCGTCGGCGTGTACTCGCGCGAGGAGCCCAGCGACGTGGTGATCGGCTACGGATCCGGCGAATTCGACGCCGAAGGCCGCTATGTGGAGGCGCGCTTCGACACGCCCGCGCGCAAGCTCTCGATCATCAGCGCCTACTTTCCCAGCGGCTCATCCGGGGATCTGCGCCAGCAGGCGAAATTCCGTTTCCTGCTCGAATTCCACCAGCATCTGATGGCGCTGAAGGGCGAACGCGAGTTCATTCTCTGCGGCGACATCAATATCGCGCACCAGCAGATCGACCTGAAGAACTGGCGCAGCAACCAGAAAAACAGCGGTTTTCTGCCCGAGGAACGTGACTGGATGACAAAGTTGTTGCACACAACTGATCCCACCGGCGGGCTGGTGGACGTGTACCGGCTCCTGCAGCCCACCGCGACCGACACCTGCTACACGTGGTGGAGCAACCGTGGCCAGGCGTATCTGAACAATGTCGGGTGGCGGCTGGACTACCACCTGGCCACACCGGCGCTCGCGGCGCTGGCGCGCACCGAGGAAATCTACAAGGAGCGCAAGTTCTCGGACCATGCGCCGATCACTGTCGGCTATGACTTCAGGCTGTGACGCGCCGCGGCCCATGCGAACGGCGTGGATGCACGCATAATGGATGAGACACATTCTCATTCATGAACAAGGATGGCTGGCTTGACTCCCAAGACCCTTTCCCGCCGCATGCTGCTCGCGGCTGGCGCCGGCAGCCTGCTCGGCGGCTGCTCCGTGGCCGCCCGCAGGCCGGGCGACCCGCTGCGCGACGCGCCCCCCGTGAGCCTTCCCCGCAGCCATCAGGTGGATATGCGGGACGCCGCGACGGGGCATGTGCGGCGCATCTTCGTGCAGGTGCCCGAACAGCCCGCGCCGAACGGCGGCCACCCCACGCTGTACGTGCTCGACGCGAACGCGGTCTTCGTCATGGCCGCGCAGATCGCGCGCAACATGGGCAACCGTCCTCCGGGATTGCGCCCCGATCCGCTGATGATCGTCGGCATCGGCTATCCCACCGAATCCTCCATGGACCAGCAGGCCCGCAAGCGCGACTACACGCCGCCGCCCGCCACAGAGCCCGGAACGGGCGGCGCCGAGGAATTCCTCGATTTCATCCAGAAGCAGTTGCAGCCCGCGCTGCGGGCCGCGTGGCCGACGGACGCATCGCGCCAGACCCTGTTCGGCCATTCGCTGGGCGGCCTGCTGGCGGTTCACGCGCTCGCCACGCGCACGCGGATGTTCACGCGGTACGCCGCCGCCAGCCCGTCGCTGTGGTGGAACGGCGGCAGAACGCTTCAGACCGTCGAGGGCTGGCTCGCGCGCGCGCCCGCCGAGGCGGCGGACCGGCCCCAGGTCCAGCTGCGCGTGGGCGCGCTGGAGCGCGCGGCCCGCTCGCATGACCCGCAGCGCGCGGCCAAGGCGTCCGAGCGGCTCATGAACGAGCATGCCGAAACCCTCGCGGCGCGCCTGTCGGCCGGGCGCATCCCGGTCGATTTCAAGGAGTTCCCCGGCCTGGACCACGGCGGCGTCATCATGCCTGCGCTGACGGATGCCGTCCTCTTCGCTGCTCAGCGCAGCGCCATGTAGCGTTGAGCGGCTTCCCAGCCCAGATCGGCCAGAGGCCCTGCCTTGCGGCCGGTTTCCGCGGCATTGTCGGCGGCTGCGTTGCCATCGGCCGCGCGCTGCGCGATGCCGTGCAGGATGGCCGCCATGCGAAACAGGTTGTAGGCGATGTAGAAATCCCAATGCCCCGCCGCGTCACGGCCGGTCGCGTCGCCATACCATTTCACGTATTGCGCTTCATCCGGAATGCCGAGGCTGGCCAGATCGAGCCCGCCGATGCCGCGCCAGAGATCGTGCGGAATGCGCCAGCCCATGCACTGGTATGCCAGATCGGCCAGCGGATGGCCCAGGGTGGAGAGCTCCCAGTCGAGCACCCCGATCACGCGCGGCTGCGTGGGATGGAACACCAGGTTGTCGAGCCGGTAGTCGCCGTGCACCAGGGTGGTCTCGTCGCCTGCCGGAAGATGCTCCGGCAGCCACTCCATGAGTCTGTTCATGGACGCATTGACCGGCAGAGTGGACTCGCGGCACTGGCGCGTCCAGCGCGCGATCTGGCGGCTCACGTATTGGCCTTCCCTGCCATAGTCGCCCAGGCCGACGGCCTTGTAGTCGACCGAATGCAGGGCGGCGATCACGCGGTTCATCTCGCGGTAGATGGCCTCGCGCCCGGCGTTGCCCATGCCGGGCAATGCCTGGTCCATGAACACGCGGCCCTGCAGGAACTCCATCAGATAGAACGGCGTGCCGATCAGGCTCGCATCCTCGCAATAGTCGAGCATGCGCGGCACCGGAACGCCGGTGCCGGCGAGCGCCTTCATCACGCGGAATTCACGGTCGATGGCGTGCGCCGATGCGATCAGCGTTCCCGGCGGCTTCTTGCGCAGCACGTACTGGCGGTCCTTGCCCGCATGGATCCGGAACGTGGGATTGGACTGCCCCCCGGCGAGTACGCTTACCTCGATCGCATCGGTATCCGCGAGCCCCTTGCCGCGCAAATACGCGGCGAGCACCTCGGCGGGCAACTGCGTGGCGATGTCGTGCGCGCTCATAGGCCGCTCACCAGGTGAGCGCCGTCCACGGCGACGGTGGAGCCCGACATCGCCGCGCCCGCGTCGGACGCGAGCAGCAGCAGCGGCCCGTCCAGATCGCTCAGCTCGCTGAAGCGGCGGCTCGGAATGCGCATGCGCAGCTTCTCGCCCGGCTCGCTGGTGAGAAAGTCCCGGTTCAGATCGGTGATCACATATCCCGGCAGCAGCGCATTGACCCGGATGCCGTAGCGTGCCAGCTCCAGCGCCATCGCCTTCGTGGCCTGGATCACCCCTGCCTTGGAGATCGCATACGGAGCGACCCCGCCGCCCACGCGCTCGCCCAGGATCGACGCCACGTTCACGATCGCGCCTCCCTTTTTCGCGGCGACCATGCGCCGCGCGCCCTCGGTGGCGACGAGCCAGTTGCCCTTGAGATTGGTATCGATCACCTGGTCGAAATCATCCTCCGTCTGCTCGAGCAGCGCGCGCGTCACGGTCACGCCCGCATTGTTGACCACCACATCCGGCACGCCCCATGCGCCAACGGCGTCAAAGCAGTCCTTCACGCTGCGCGCATTGCTCACGTCCAGCGAAAACGCACGTGCCTCGCCGCCGGCGCGCACGATGTCCTCCACCACCGATTGCAGCTTGTCCGCGCGCCGCGCGGCCACCGCCACCTTCGCTCCCTGGGAGGCCAGCATTCGCGCGAAATGCGTGCCCAGGCCGCTGGATGCGCCCGTCACCAGCGCCCATTTGCCGCTCAGGCTGAATTTGTCGAGAACGCCGCTCATGCCGAACCCTCCGCCAGCGCCGCCGCCTTCTCGGCCATGTGGACCAGCTTGCGCGCCATGCTCCAGCGATGCACTTCGCTCGGGCCGTCGTAGATGCGGAAGGCGCGCATGTCGCTGAAGATGCGCATCACCGGCGTCTCGCCGGTCACGCCCTGGCCTCCGAGCATCTGCACGCTGCGATCGACCACGCGCCATTCGGCTTCGGAGCAGATCACCTTCGCGCGGCTCGACTCGTAGTTCCCCTTCTCCCCCTGATCCAGCAGCCACGCGGTGTGCCAGATGTTCAGGCGAGCGGTGTGCAGGTCCATGTCGTTGTCGGCCAGCATGAAGCCCACGCCTTCGTGCTCGGCCAGCGGCTTTCCGAAAGCATGGCGCTTGCGGGTGTATTCCAGCGCCGTTTCATGCGCGCGGCGCGCCTGCCCGAGCCAGCGCATGCAGTGCGTGAGCCGCGCGGGCGCGAGGCGGACCTGCGCATAGCGAAATCCCTTGCCGATCTCACCGAGCACGTCGCTCGCGGGCACGCGCAGGTTGTTCAGGCGCAGCACGCCGTGGCCGCCGGTGAAGCACGAATCCATGGCATCCATGCTGCGCTCCAGCACGATCTCCGGGCGGTCCATGTCCGAGAGGAACATCGTCGCCGAGCCATCCTCCATGCGCGCCATGATGATCGCGTAATCCGCGCCTTCGGCCCCGGTGATGAACCACTTCAGGCCGTTGATGACGTAGTCGTCGCCATCCCTGACCGCCGTGGTCGCCAGCATCGACGGATCGGCGCCCGCCCCCGGCGAGGGCTCGGTCATCGCAAAGCACGAACGGGTCTCGCCCGCGACCTGCGGACGCAGCCAGCGCTCCTTCTGCGCCGCCGTGGCGACCTCCTCCATCAGGTGGATGTTGCCTTCGTCCGGCGCGTGGATGTTCATCGCCGTCGGGCCAAGCCACGAATAGCCGGCCTCCTCGAACACCACCGCCTTCTCGATGTGGGTGAGCCCGAGTCCGCCCATTTCCCTGGACGCATGCGGCGTGAGCAGCCCCGCGGCCCTGGCGCGGCCGACCAGCTCGCGGCGCAGTTCCTCGCTCGGGCCATGCGCCGACTGGCGCGGATCACGCTCCAGCGGAATCACCTGCTCTGCGATGAAGCGCCGCGTTTTTTCCTGCAGCTCACGCAGTTGCGGGGAAAGCGAAAAGTCCATGAAGACCTCCTGACATGGTGGATTGACAGTCATTGAGCCAGCGCAAGTTCAATTATTCATAACTGAATTTCAACCTGGATTGTTCAACAATATTGGAGCACAACAAACACCTGTCCAGCTATCCTGTTGGCGACAGCCCGCCTTTCTGGCACACCCTTTCTGCGGAATACTTGTCGGCGCCCCCGCGCGAGGCGGGGCGCCATCCACTCCCATCCGGCATTTTTATGAACGACACCATGATCGAGCAAAGCGATGAGGCGGCGCACGCCGCCACCGATGGCGCGCGCAGCGCTTCCGGCAGCGTCTTCTACGGCATCATGAGCGGGCTCGAGGCCCGCACCTTCGTTCCGGGCCAGCGGCTGGTGGAGGTGGATCTGGCCGCGCAATATGGCGTGAGCCGCAATTCAGTGCGCGAAGCCCTGCAGCGGCTCGCCGCCGAGGGCGTGGTGGAACTCTCGCGCAACCGGGGCGCGGCGATCCGCTCGCTCACGCTCAGGCAGACGCTGGAAGTGCTCGACGTGGCCGAGCGCATGACCGGACTGCTCGCCCGCAGCGCGGCGCAGGGCATCGCGGACGGCCACCCCGGCGGCGCCATCGAGGCAGCGCTGGACGATCTTTCACGGGCCGACCAGGCCCACGACGGCGAGGCATTCACGCGCGGACGGCGCAACCTCTACCGGGCCTTGCTGCAAACCAGCGGCAGCCAGGAACTGCGGCGCCTCTTCCCGGCCATCCAGATGCCCGTCGTCTATGCCCAGCACCGCCCGGCCACGCTGCAGAAGGTGCGCATGCGCGACTATCGGGTCATGTGCGATGCCATCCTCGCGGGCAATGCGTCGGCGGCGGACAAGGCCGCCATGGCCCACGTGCAGAACGTGCGCGCGGCCATCGTCCGCGGGACCGCCACGTAGCCGCTGCGGCGGAACGCCCCGGACACCCGGCGCATGCGGGACAATGACGCGATGACGACGCCCCCGCCCTCCCCGCCCCAGCAGCCGCGCAACCCGCTCCACGGAGTCACCCTCGAGCGCATGGTGACCGATCTCGCCGCCTATTTCGGCTGGCGCGAGCTGGGCGAGCGCATTCCCGTTCGCTGCTTCACGCATGACCCCAGCGTATCGTCGAGCCTCAAGTTCCTGCGCAGGACGCCCTGGGCGCGAGACAAGGTGGAGGGGCTGTATCTGTTCATGCTGCGCGAGCAAAGACGCGAGGAGCAGCGGCGGGCGCAGTGAGCCGCGCGCCGCCGCATGCTCCGGGCGCGGCCCGCCGCGATCAGGAATCCGGCGTGAAATTCAGCGCCTGCACCGCCTTCTTCCAGCTCGCCCGCTCCCGCGTGATCGTGGCCTTGAGCGCATCGGGCTCGCCCCACTGGGCTTTCTGCAACTGGCGGCCCATGGATGCCTGGATGGCGGGATCGGCCAGCGCCTGTTGCAGCGTCTTGCGCAGATGCGCCACCGTGGCGTCCGGGGTGCCGGCCGGGGCGAACACCGCGATCCACACGCTGCGCGCGTATTCGCCAAAGCCCTGCTCATGGAACGTGGGCACGTGCGGCACGAAACGGCTGCGCTCCTCGCCCGTCGTGCCCAGGATGCGGATCTTTCCAGCGGCGGCAAACTCCACCACGTCCTCGAGCGGAACGACCACCGCCGACACCAGCCCGCCCTGCAGATCGAGCACGGCGGGGCCGGGGCCGCGATACGGCACGTGGTTGACTTCGGCGCCCGCGATGCGCGCCGTCATGCTGCCCACGAAATGCGGCATCGAGCCCGCGCCCGGAGAGCCGAAATTGGCCTGCGCCGGGTTCTTCTTGCTCCATTCGAAGTAACCCTTCAGATCCTTCACGCTCTCGGGCACCATCGGCCCCACCGCCAGCGCCAGATCGAACGAGCCCAGGCTGCCCACCACGATCAGGTCCTTGTCCGGATCATAGGAAAGCTTCTTGTAGGTCACCGGATAGACGGTAATCGGCGAGGACACGCCCACGTAGATGTTGCTGCCGTCCTTGGGCAGCGTCTTCAGGTAATTCACCGCGATCATGCCGCCCGCGCCGGTCTTGTTCTCGACCATGCTGTTGACCGTGTAGCCGGGCCTGAGCACCTCCGCCACCTGGCGCGCTATGTTGTCCACGAGCGACCCCGCGGGCACGCCGATGACCACGCGCGTCATGCCCAGCGCCTCCTGCGTCGCCAGCGCCCAGGGCGCCACGCCCATGGAAGCGGCCGCCGCTGCGGCCATGCCGCCAAAACGGCGGCGATTCATCATGTTGTGGTTCATTGCTTGTCTCCTTGTTTTCGATGAACTCCTGCGAGTTCCAGTGGGTTACCGCCAGTCCAGCAGGTCCAGCATGTTCCGCCCCATCACGCGTTCCAGATCCCGCTCCGTGAGGAAGGGAAGCTGTTCGCGGAAATGGGTGACGCATTGCGCATAGGGGTGGTGCAGCCGGCTCAGGTCGCTGCCCCACAGAACGCGTTCGGCGCCGAAGGCATCGAAGACGGCCTTGAGCGGCTCCTCCAGCGACTTGAATGGGTAGGGATCGATCGCATAGTCGCCCACGCCCACCGCCTTCACGCGGATGTTCGGCAGGCTCGCCAGTTCGAGCAGTTGCGGCCAGTGCCGGAACGCCACCGGACCGACGGATGCGCGCGGCACGCCGAGATGATCGACGACGATCCGCAGTTTCGGATGATCGGCCGCGACCTTGCGCGCGATCTCCAGATGACCCGGCACCAGCAGCGCCACGGGAATGCCCGCCTCCTCGGCCACCGACCACAGCGGATCGAGCAGTCCGTCGAAATAAGGCTGGAGCCGCTCGGGCGTGTTCAGCAAAAAGCGCACGCCGCGCATGTGCGGCTGAGAGTGCCATTCACGCAAAGTCCGCGCCGCATCCGGCTGCGCGGGATCGAGCAACCCCATGACCGAGAACCGCTCGGGCATCCGCGCCGCGATCTGCAGCGCGTACTGGTTTCCGTTCGGATCCCACAGCGGCGGAACCAGCACCACGCGATCCACCTGGGCGGCCGCCATTTCCTGCAGCAAAACGGACTGGTCGATCGGGTCGCGCCGATGGTGTCCGGTCGACGTCCCCGACGACCACGGATGGACTTGTGCGTCCACAATTTTCATACTCAACCTTGCGGGATAAAAAGATGACACATCCGATGCTAGCCATCGCCGGATCAACGGTTGATAAGAACTTGGAGGGCAGCCATAAAAAATGGCTGCACCATTTCTCGAGGCGCGGCGGGCGCTCAGCGCTTGCGCAGGAACTGCGCGCTCCTGGCGAACGCGTCGATGAAATACTGCTGCGATTCGTTGAGCGTCCGGCCCCGCACCTTGCTGATTCCGACCTGCGGCTCCTCGCATTCGAAATCGAAGGGCAGCGGCGCCAGCAGGCCGAAATGCCGCTCGCTGAGCACCTCCACCCAACTGAGCACGGTGAGCATGTCGGAGTCGGCCAGCGTGATGCGCATGGTCGATAGCGAGTAGGTCTCGATCTGCGCTGGCGGCAGCGTGGTCTCGGAGAACAGATGCTCGTAGGCCAGCCGCCTGGGCGAGCCCGCGGGCGGAATGATCCAGGGATACCGCTGCAGGTCCTCGACCGTGATCCGCTCCTTCTTGTGCAGCGGATGCCCGCGCCGCGCCACGATGCAGTACGACTCGTTGTAGAGCGGCTGCTGCGCGAGCCCCAGCCCCGCGCTCTGCTTCTTGATCAGTCCGACGATGAAGTCCAGCTCCTCGCGCAGCAGCTTGTTCACGAGCTGCTCGTGGGTGCCGCTGATCACCGAGATGCGCACGTCGGGATAGCGCTCGCGCGTCTCCTTCATCGCATTCACCAGCAGCATGGAGGGATCGAGCAGCATCACCCCCAGCGTGATGCTCTTGTTGCGCGGATAGTTGAAGCCGCGGATCGCATCGGCAAGCGCGCCGATCTGCGCCTCCGCATGCTTGAGCCGCGCGGCCAGCTCATCGGCCAGTCCGGTCGTGCGGATGCCCGAGGCGGTATTGCGGTACAGCGCACAGCCCAGGTTGGACTCGAGCGTGCGCGCCGAGCGCTGCAGCGATGCATCGGTCACGCCCAGCTTGGCGGCCGCGCCCCGGAAGGAATGGCATTCATGAATCGCAATCAGCGCCTGCACCTGCGAGCGCGTCATGCGCGCGGCCACCGCCAGCGGCGCGATCTTGCGCTCGCCCGGCAGCAGCTGCATGGTCTCGGCCAGCCATTCCAGGATCTTCTTGGTGCGGATATGCGCCGCCACCCCCACCTCGGTGAGGTAGATGCCGGTCTTGTGCCGCTCGAACAGCGTCGCGCCCAGCGCCTTCTCCAGCGCGAGGATGCAGGTGGTGATGGCCGGCTGGGTGCGCAGCAGCTCCTGCGCGGCGCGCGTCACGTTCTCGTTCTCCGCGACGCATTCGAAAACTCTGAGCTGCCAGAAATTGGGAAGATTGTTGGTCATGGGCGCATCCACCGCGGTGAGAATCCATCGCCCATGATCGATCCGAATGACTGGGCAGCGTCAGGAGGCAATCACCCGGTTGGCGAGTTTGCCGATCCCGTCGATTGTGATCTCGCAAACATCGCCCGGTTTCATCCAGATGGGCGGTTTGCGCGAAAACCCTACGCCGCTGGGCGTGCCGGTGGCCAGGATGTCGCCGGGCTGCAGCGGCGCGACGGTGGATGCATATTCGATGAAGGCCGCGATCCTGTGCAGCATGAGGTCGGCCAGGTCGGACTGCAGCACCTCGCCGTTCAGGCGCGTCTCGATGCGCAACCGGTAGGGATCGCCCACCTCGTCCGCCGTCACGATCCACGGGCCGATCGAGCCGCTGCGGTAGAAGTTCTTGCCGGGCGTGATCTGGCGGGTGTGGAACTGCCAGTCGCGCACGCTGCCGTCGTTCAGGATGGTGTAGCCCGCGATGTGCTCGAACGCATCCTGCGCGGCAATGCGATGGCCGGGTTTGCCGATCACCACGGCCAGCTCGCCCTCGTAGTCGAACTGCTCGCTCACGCCGGGATGCCACAGGTCCTCGCCGTGCGCCACGAAGCTGTCGTTGAAGCGCGCGAACATCGCGGGCTTCTTGGGCAGATCCTGCACGCGACCCGCGGATTCGACCTCCTTGTGATGCTCGGCGTAGTTCACGGCCAGGCACCAGATGTGCTCGGGGTTGGTGATGGGCTTGAGCAGCTTCACGTCGGCCAGGCTCAGGCTCGGCGGGTAGTCCGCCAGGTCGCCGATCTGGCCGAGCCCTGCCGCGATCAGGTCTCGCAGCGTCGGATGGCGGGCCGCGAAATGCGGGCCCAGATCCACCACCTGCGAATCACCGACCACCGCGCCGTAGCTGGCGCGGCCCGCATGTTCAAAGCTGATGAGTTTCATGAGATGCGTCCTTGTTTTCCTAGATCAGCGCGGCATACGAGCCGCCATCGAGTTGCAGGTTCTGTCCGGAGATGAAGCTGGCCTGCGCGCTGCACAGATAGGCGCAGGCGTCGCCAAACTCCTCGGGCCGCCCCAGGCGCCTGGCGGCGATGGTGTTGGCGATGCGCCTGCGGGCTTCCTCCACCGTGATGTCTTCACGCTTGGACATGCGCTCGGCCATGAAGCGCTGGCGGTCGGTATCGAAGCGCTCGGGCAGCATGTTGTTGATGGTGACGTTGTCGATGACCGAATCCTTCTGCACCGACTTGGACAGCGCCGTGAGGCCCGCGCGCACCGCCGCCGACAAGCCCATGGTGGCGCTGGGCGACTTCACCATCGCCGAGGTGATGTTGATGATGCGGCCGAACTTGCGCTCGCGCATGCCCGGCACGTAGGCCTTGATCAGCATGATGGGCGCGAGCATGTTGCCCTCGACCGCATCGCGCCAGTCGTCGTCCGACCAGTCGGCGATCTTGCCGGGCTCGGGGCCTGCGTTGTTGTTCACCAGGATGTCGGCGTCGGGGCAGGCCGCGAGAATCTTCGCGCGCCCCTGTTCCTGCGTGATGTCGGCCACGAGGACGTGCGGACGGTTGCCGGTCAGCGCCTCGATCTGGCGCGCCGCCTCGAGCAGCTTGGCCTCGGTGCGTCCGTTGATCCAGACCTCGCAGCCCTCGCGCGCCAGCGATGTGGCGCAGGCCAGCCCCAGCCCTTGCGAAGATGCACAGACGAACGCCTTCCGGCCCTTGATTCCCAGGTCCATTTTTCTCTCCTGAATGGTATGGATGGTTTACCGCGCGCGATCAGCTCGCCAATGCCGCGAGATGCGCCTTCAGGCGCGGATAGACACGCAGCACGTTTTCCTTGAACACGGCCTCGCGCTGCGCGGGCGTGAGATGCGGCGTGCCATCGATGTAGCGGCGCGTGTCGTCATAGTTGTGGCCGGTCTCCGGATCGATGCCCTTGACCGCGCCGATCATCTCCGAGCCGAACAGGATGTTCTCGGCCGGCACGACCTTGGCGAGCACGTCGATGCCCGCCTGGTGATACACGCAGGTGTCGAAATAGACATTCTTCAGAATGCCCTCGGTCAGTTTGCCCAGCCCCATGTCCTGCGCGAGGCCGCGGTAGCGGCCCCAGTGATAGGGAACCGCGCCGCCGCCATGCGGGATCACGAAACGCAGCGTGGGGAAGTCCTCGAACAGCTGCGGCGCGAGCAGGAACTGCATGAACGCCGAGGTGTCGCCATTCAGGTAGTGCGCGCCCACATGGTGGTGGCAGGGGTTGCACGAGCTGCTCACATGCACCATGGCCGGTACGTCGAGCTCCACCATCTTTTCGTAGAGCGGGTAGTAGGCCTTGTCGGTCAGCGGCGGCGCCTGCCAGAAGCCGCCCGACGGGTCGGGGTTCAGGTTGCAGGCGACGAAGCCCAGCCCGGTGACGCAGCGCTCGAGCTCCCTGACGCTCGCGGCGATGCCGAAGTCCGCCGCGCTGGCCGATTGCGGCAACTGGCATACGCCCACGAAATTCCGCGGGTACAGCTCGCACACGCGCTGGATCAGGTTGTTGGCCACTTCGGACCATTCCACGCTCTGCTCGGGCGTTCCGAGATGGTGGCCCATCTGGCCGGCGATCGGCGAGAACAGCGTGAGGTCCAGCCCGCGTTCGCGCTGGAACCGGATCTGCTTTCCCTCCAGCCCCGCGCGCAGTTCGTCGTCGGAGATGGCGAGCGGCTCGCCCAGCACGCCCGTGCCTTCCAGCTGCTTCTTGCGCCATGCGTGCAGCGCGGGGGGAACGGTCGTGAAGTGACCGTGGCAATCGATGATCATGTTGAATGTCTCCTGCAGTGGGGCTGCGCCTATCGCGCCGCGCCCGAAAGAATGGGCGATGCCTGCTTCACGAAGCGCTCGGGCGGAGCCTCCCCGCTGTCATGCACCATGCCCGAGCCGATCTTGATTTCGTTGAAGCCGCTGTGCGCGTTCATCTTCTCGGTCGAGGACCAGTGTTCGTGCATGACGTTGAACGGCGACATCCAGTAGTCGAAGATCTGGCTGCCCAGCGCGTGCCGGCCGATGCCGCGCACATGGTCGTACTTGAGGCCGTGCAGGTAATCGCCGCCGGTGAAGATCTCATCGACGCGCTCGACCTCGAACGAAGCATGATGCAGCCCGTTCTTCTCGCCGCGAAAGATGAACAGCACGTGGTGGTACACCGGGTCTTCTCCGCAGTCGGTGCGCACGAAGCGGCCCAGGGTATTGCCGGGCTCGCCGATGTACAGCTCGTCCGTGGGCAGGAATCCGAAGTTCTCCTGGTACCAGGCGATGGTCTCGGCCAGGCGCGTGGTCATGTAGGCCGTGTGCACCAGCTTCTCGATGCGCGCGGGGCCATGGTCCTTGCTCGCGCCGCCGCTGCCGCGCAGCGGATTGCGGCGCGGCAGCTCGTCCACCGCGGCGCGGCCCTGCACCAGCTCCACGCGCAGGCCATTGGGGTCGTGCAGCACCAGGCGTTTGCCGCCGCCGGGCTCGTCGATGGGTTCCACCTTCGCGCCAAAGCGCTGCTCGAGCGACTCGATGGGCACATCGGGGTTCACCTCGTAGCCCACGCCGATCACGCCGCTCTCCCCGAGTTCCGTCACATGGACGAAGGGCGCATCCGCAATGCCGCGCATGTACAGGCGCCTGTCGTCGCGCAGCACCCGCACCAGCCCGAAGTCCAGCAGGAATTTCTCCTGAACATCGAGGTCCGGCGCGCCCAGGCGCACATATGCCACCGAAGAAACGATTCCGGGCATCTGACTGTCTCCTTAATTCTTTTCCAATACATTGCGCACGTCGCCGTAGAGTTCCTCCGGCGAATAGCGCTTGCTGATCATCTGCTGCTCGAACGCGTAGTCGATCACCTTGCGCAGCGAGGCATCCAGCGCGTCGAAGCCGAACGGCTGCAGGTCACGGCTCGCCGGCGCGGGCATGTCGCCCGCGAGCGCGCGGCTTTCGATGAGCATGCGATAGATCTCCGCGACGGCACGTGGACTGGTCTTGAGCAGTTCGTCCTTGACCACCACCACATGGTTGATGGGCACCACGCCGGTGCGCTCGCTCCATGCCCTGGCGGCCTCGAGCGGAGACGCAATGACATGGCGCAGCCTGTCCTTGTTCTCGATGGCGCCGCCGGCGATGATCGCGTCCACCTGGCCCGCCAGCAGCGCCTCCTCCAGGCTCAGCGACTTGTCCATGCCACGCACCCATTCGGGGTCCTTGTACTCGGCAACGTGCGCGCCCTGCTGGCTCCACCAATGCACGTCCCGCATGTCGATGCCGTATTCATCGCAGAGAATCCCGCGCACCCAGGCGGGCGTGGTCTGCGAATACGAGCGCATCGCCACGCGCCTGCCCTTGAGCTCTCGCGGACCGAACTCGTCATCGGCGCGCGCATAGAGGCTCTTGTGATGGAAGTTTCCGTTCATCACGAACGGCAGCAGGCGGTAGCGGTGGCCCGCATCGAAGGCGAGCAGGTAGGTCACCACGGCCAGTTCCGCCACGTCGAACAGGTGCGCGCGCACCACGTCCTTGAATGCGGACTGCGCATTGTCCACCGGCGCTATGTCGAGTTCCACGATGTCGGATGCCACCTGTCCGGCCTTGAGCGGGGCTGTCTTGGGATAGGTCCCGAACATCGCCTTCAATGACGTTTTTTCGTTTTGCATGTTCTTTTGCTCCCCCTCACTTCCAGCAGGCCACCTGGCCGGCCGCCGCATGGCGCGGATCGATGAAGATGTCTTCGGCCGCGACCTCCCCGCCCACCAGTCCCTGCTGGTGAGCATAGCGGATCAACGCCTGCAGCGAAGCCTGGTTTTCCGCGAATCCATAGGGCAGCGGATCACCCACGTACTGGCGCAATTTCAGATAGCGCCTGTCGTCGCCCGACGGCTCGGCGCGCGACTCCAGCGACTGCAGGTAGGCGTCCTTGGAGCGCGTGAAATGCCCATACAGGGCCAGCCCGATCCCGGGGTGGCGCTCGAGCACCTCGTTCCTCACCACGATCACGCCATGGATCGGATAGATGCCCGTGCGCTCGAACCACCGGCGCTCCACGCTGGCCGCGTCCGCCACGAGATCCTCCATCTCGACCTGCGCGTCGCCCGCGCCTGCGAGGCCGTCGAACGCCACGTCGATCTCGCCCGCGTTGATCGCATCGGCGATCTTGCGGCCTTCAGGCAGGCGCTGCACGTTGGCGGGCAGCGCCATGTCGTCCAGGTTCTCGGCCTCCTCGGTGACCCACTGCACCTTGCCCGCGTCGAGCCCGTAGTCATCGGCGAACACGCCGCGCGTCCACACGGCCGCCGTCACCGAATAGTTGCGCACGCCGACCTTGCGGCCCTCGAGCTGCCGGGGGCTGTCGATCACGACGCCCTTGCGCTTCTTGATGCCCGAGTGGCGAAAGCGACGCGTCATCGGGATCGGCAAAGCGGTGATCCGCGCGCCGCGCTCGAGCGCCATCAGGTACATGGTCGGCGCCATCTCGCAGATGTCATAGGGCTGGGTGCGCGCCATGTCGCGGTAGGCATCGGGCATGCGCTTGATATCCACGAAATCGAACACAACGCCCGGCATCGCCTCCCGCAGCTGGCGCACGCCTTCGAGCTGCGCGTGCTTTCCCAGCACGGTCTTGAGACTATCGGCCATCACAGCCCCTTGACGATGTTGCGGCCCGTATCCAGCGCCGAGAAGTCGCGGCGCGGATAGCTCATCAGGAAACGGTAGCCCTGCTCGATGATGCCCTGCGCGTTCTGCCGGGTCATGTGCGGATGGCCCACGGGCACGTTGAACGCCCTGCCCACCTCCAGCACATGCGCCATGTGCCTGAGCAGCTCGGGGTTCTCGTAGTCGCGCGGGCAGCCCAGCTCCTGCGTGAGATCGCCCTCGCCGATCAGCAGCACGCCGATGCCCTCGACCTCGCGGAGCATCGTCTCGATGTTGTTGACGCCCTGCACATCCTCGATCATCAGCGCGACCAGGATCTCGCCCTCGGGCACCAGCGGCCACACATCGGCGCGCTTGTAATACTCCTGCTGCGACAGGCCCCAGTAACGCGCCGCGGCCATCGGCGCGTCGCCGCGCAGGCCCGCGGGCTCATAGTGATCGCGGCCGGGCAGGCGCGGATAACGGCAGGCCGCCACCGCGTTGTAGGCCTCGGCGCTGTTGCTGATGCGCGGCCAGACGATGCCATAGGCGCCCAGGTCCAGCGCCTGCTTGGCAAGCCACTGGTTCATCTCGCTGCCACTGGCAGGAATGCGCACCATCGGCGTCATCGGGTTGGCCAGCGAGCCCATCTTCACGATCTGCTCGCGCTGCAGCAGAAACTGCATCGCCGTGCGCAGCGCCGAGATGTCCCACGGGTTGTGCTCGAGCTCGAACACCAGTCCGTCGTTGCCCGACTGGCCAAAGTTGACCGCGTTTTCGATCTCCGCCTGCACGAACGATGTGAATGCGATACCCGGACCCGACTCCAGCGCGCGAATAATGCCATTGAGGCGCATGCTCATTTCTCCACCAAAATACAGAAAATCAAATCATCGCCACGCAAAATGCATCACCCGCATCGGATGGCAATTGCTTTTCAAACCAGTTTTCCGCGCCATCGAAGGTATAGAAAACCTGGCCGCCACGCGTCACGGAAATGACGCCATCACCATTCTTGATATGAACATTGATGCCCATGATGGTGCTTTCCGGATTCACCTGAGAATCGGCGCGCCGCCAATTTCGTCCAAGATCGTCGCTGGTATAGACAGCACCGGCGTTGCTGCGCGAGGAAATACTGAAACACGCATAGAGTTTCTCTGGCTTTCCTGCCACCACGCGCAGATCGCGGCAATAACTGAAAGGAGCGAAATTGCGGACTTTCAAATCCTCGAAGGTCTTGCCAAGGTCGTTGCTTTCGAATACGCCCATGCGGCACAGGTAATACACGGCATCGGGCCTGGCCGTCGATGTGGTCACCGCATGCGCGTCGAACATCCCCTCGGCCTCGTCATCCGTCTCGATCTTGCTCTTGAGCACGGGATCCCTGGCAAGCTCGACCAGCGCCCCGGTACGGGCATTCCAGGTCTTTCCGCCGTCCTCGCTCAGCATGAAACCATTGATTTCGGCAATGCCGTAGAGCACCTTGTCGTTGGTCGGATGAAATGCCAGGCGCATCACGCGCGAGGCGCCGAAACGGATATTGAAGCGCTCCGGATGATTCACCTGGCATGCCGTCCAGGTTTCACCGCCATCCAGGCTCTCGAACACGCCAATCGGAGAGGTGCCCGCAAACAGATGATCCGGGTTGCGCGGGTCAAATTCGATGGACCAGAACTGAATACCCTCCGGCGCATGCACGTTGCGCCATCCCAGGCCCTTGTCGGTGGATTTGAAAATACCTTTTCTCGTGGCGGCGAAAATAATATTCTCATTGACCGGATGCTGGACAACCGCCTGCACTGCGGCATTATCAGGAATATCACCCACCTTGACCCACTCCTTGCCATGCTCCATTCTGTAGAGCGAGCCAATGGCATTTTCCCGGGTCACCGCCGTTCCTGCAAAAAGCACCTTGTCCATGCATATCTCCTGAATTTGATGAATCAATTCTAGGAATTCACGATTTCAGCGGCCAATCAATTTGAACGGCTATCCATAAATTTTTGCTGAATGAATTCGCGCCACCGCCAGGGCATGGCGCGGGACGAAAAAAAGGCCCCCACGCTTCCCCGCTGCGCGTGGTCCGCTGCCCCCGAGGGGGTGATTTTTGGGCGACAAAAAAAGGGACCGCCCGGGTCCCTCAAGAAGCACTCGCATTTCCTCTCTGTCAATGTGTGAACAGCCGCCCCGCATCCGGCAGGTTGCCGCTCCAGCCCACCTGCCGCAGCGCATCCCAGAGCACGGCCTGATTGCTCGTCACCACCGGCACGCCGAGCTTGTCCTCGAGCTCCCGCACCGCCTCGAACGCACGCACGTTCGCGCATGACAGCAGGATCGCGTCCATGCCCGGCACCGCATGCTGCAGCGCGTGCGTGACGAGCTGCGCGGGCGGCATCAGCGCGGCCTGGCGGGCATCGACGAAATTCAGTCCCACGGATTGCAGAATCTCCAGGCCGTCGGCCTCCAGCGAGGTCCGCTCGTCATTGGAGAACTTGTCCGCGAACGGGCAGACATGCACGATCTTTGCCGCGCCCACGGCCTTGAGCGCGCGCTTGATGGCCACCATGGTGTTGGACGACTTCACGCCCAATTCCTTTTCCATGCGCTCGGCAAGCGACCAGTCGCCCCGCGCGCCGTTCGAGACACTCGCGCCCGTGCAGTTGAAGGTGATCACGTCCGCGCCAAGGTCCTTGAGGTAGCCGGACTCATCGATGGCCTCCAGGTGCGCGCGCAGCAGACTGTCGCGCGTGACCACTCCGCCCTCCTTGCGCAGGCGGATGCGGTGTACGTGGTAGGCCACGTCCTCGGGGCAGAACTTGCGGAAATCGTCCTCGCCGATGGTGTTGAGCGACGGCACGACCATGCCGATGCGCTGCTTTTTCTTGTCTTCACTCGTTTGCATGTTCAAAGTCACTTCTGCTTGGCCGCGCCGGTTTCCTCGATGATCTTGCCGTAGCGCTGGATGTCGCTGGCGATCAGCTTGCGGAATTCCTCGGAAGAACCGTACAGGCGCTCGTTTTTCTGCACCTCGAAGAATTTCCCTGATTCGGGATCATCCAGAATCGCCCTGATCTCGCGGTTCAGCCGCTCGACGATGGGCGCGGGCGTGTGCGCGGGCGCCAGGATGCCCATCCAGTTGACCACCTCGAAGCCCGGCAGATGCGCGGCCTCCGCGATCGTGGGGATGCCCGGCGCCATGGCGCTCGGGCTGGCCGTGGAAATCGCCAGCATCTTGAGGCGGCCGGTCTTGGCGAAGGTATCGGCCGATGCGTAGCCGCTCGAGACCATGTCCACCTCGCCCGCCACCGCCGCCTGCACCGAGGCCGGCGTGCCCGCGTAGGGAATGAAGCGTATGGGCAGATTCGCCTCCTTCACGAACATCGCCATGCCCAGGTACATGGTCGTCGATCCGCTGATCGCGCCGTAAGTCAGCTTGTCGGGATGGGCCTTGGCATAGGCCATCATCTCGGGCAAGGTGTTGAACGGCGCATCGGCGCGCGCCGCGATACCGTTGGGAGCGGTCGCCACGGGCGCCACCGGGGCAAAGTCCTTGAGCGCATCAAACGGCAGGTTGGGGTAGAAACCCGGATTGATGGCATGCGCGACGCTGGTGAACAGCAGCGTCTGCCCATCGGGCCTGGCGCGCGCCACGACCGCCGTGCCGATCGCCGCGCCCGCGCCGGGCTTGTTCTCCACGACCACCGGCTGGCCGAGCCGCCCTTCCAGCTTCTTGCTGATGTAGCGGGCCATCAGGTCCACGCCGCCGCCGGGGGCGAACGGCACGATCAGGTTCACCGCGCGGGTGGGATAGCCATCCGCCTCGGCGCTCATGGCGTTTGCGCCAGACAACACCCCGCCCACGGCCATGACGCCCGCGAGCGCCGCCTTCTTGTTCCAATTCCACATGCTTTGTCTCCACTGGGCGACGCCGGCTTGCAATACGGCGCCGCCATGCACTGCCTCAGAAATAGTGCTTCATGCCCACCGTGATCAAACGGGTGTCGTTCTTGTAGATCGCCGGATTGCCGTCGCTGCCTTTAAGATCCGTCACGAAATCGGCGTACAGCGACGTGCGCTTGGACAGCGCATACTGCGTGCCGACATTCACCACGAACGCATCGGTGCCGTCCACGATGCCGTAGGCCCCGGTGCCGTTGGTGCTGTGCTGGCCGAACTTCAGGTACGGCTCGAAGGCGCCCATGCGATAGGCGCTGGTCAGCGCCCAGGACTTGGCGCGGGTCCATTTTGCAGATGGGCCCGAGGCGGTTTCATATTGGTAGATGGCGCCCACGCGCAGAGCGCCGAATTTATACGTTCCACCCAGGCTGGTAAGCGCGCCCTTGGCATTCCACAGCGGATCCGGGCGAACCTCGGCATAACCAATGCCGATGAACAGATTCTGATCCTGATATGTCAGCGTCGCATCGACGTGATCTCCAGATCCATTGGCCGGATTTTTCCCAAGCTCACCCATGGAATACATGACTTTCGCCTGGAAACCGGAAATACGTGAGCTCACATATTGAATCGCATTATTCTTGCGATTCGATTCAGCGCTTCCCGCCGTGCCATTTCCACCCGAGAAAACAGAAATACCTTCATTATTATTACCACCCCGCCCGGGACTTCCGGATATCCAGCGCCCCACGGTCGCCAGATCTCCGTTGTACATGATGCCCGTGCCGTTGAAGCCGCTGCCGCACCAGTGCAGATCCACCTGGCACAGCAGATTGGCGGACCCCGTCAGATAGCGGCCGAAACGCACCTCGCCCCATTGCGCGCCGGACAGGCCCACCCAGGAATTCCGGTTGAAGAATCCGAAGCGGCTGGTCTCGCCCGTGTCCACTGCGGGGGCCATCTCCAGCATGAAATTGGCCTTCAGGCCGCCGCCCAGGTCTTCCTTGCCGGCAATAATCAACCGCGATGTTTCAAACGCGCCATTCTGCAGGCGATTGACGGTATTGCCATTGGCGCTCTTGTAATTCTGAATACCCGCATCCAGCACACCCGAAATCTTCAATTCAGACTGCGCCTGTGCTGAAATCCCCACCGCTCCCAATAGCCCCAAAGCCACCCATCGATATTGCAATCGCATATTTTGTCCCCGTAAGAATTATTCAACCCGCATGCGCCAGAATTCAAAACTCATGCGCTGCGGTAATTCTCATCAATTGGAGGCATGAAGTCCCATACAAAATGGGATGCATCTATAAATTTGTACTGAACAGCGGTTTTCTCAGGGTTTTCCAGCAAATCGGAAGCGGACGGAAAACAAGGGGCCGGATCTCCATCCATGGAGCCGTTTCGCGCCAGCGGGCGGGATGGCCCGGCGAGCATGCCGCATGTGCGGCGCCGGATCGCCAGGCCCGCAGGCACCCCGCCATAGGGGGGGTGCAGGAACAGGGTATGCGCAGGAACAGGGTGTGCGCCGGAAGAATCCGCGCCGCCCGCAAGCCTCAATGGCTTGCGGACAGACCCGGTCGTTCAATCCGTGTGAAAGCGCCGCGGGCCGGATCGCTGGCGCCCCATCGCCAGACCCGACAGCAGCAGGCTGAGCAGCCCCAAGGCCAGCGCGCCCAAGGAAGGCACGGGCGTGGCGCCGGTGGGCCCGGGTGCCGCGCTGTTGATGGCAACACCACCGGGATCGGTGATGAACGAGTTCGCCAACAGATCACTGTCGCCCAAACCACCATCGGTCACCGTCAGCGTGACGGTGTTGCCGGAGATGGTGACACCGGGCAGCCGGTACCAGTGATCAGTGGGGTCGTCACTTGTCTTGCCGTATTTCCAATACTGCGCACCCGCGGGGAAACTCATGGGGTAGGTGAACTGAATGGTTGCCGCGGACCCTTTGAGTCCGTTGATGGCCGTGAATCCGAACAGACCTGCGGGGAACGTCAAATTGGCTGGAGGAACAAGGTCGGTGGACACCTGAAAACCCGTCACATCCCAGCCCGGTACGTCACCTGGCGGGCCAAAGATCCAGCCATCGCCCGAAATCTGCGCGGTGGCCAGGCCCTGAGGCAGGGTGCCGGTCACCGTGCTGGAAGTCCCCGCGGGCAGTGTCACCAGAACGCTGGCGTCCATTTCGGCGGCGGCATGGCTCTCGTCTCCCGGCTGTGAGGCCGTGACCGTGCACGTGCCTGCCGTGTAGAACGCCAGCGTCGTTCCCGTGACCTCGCACACGCGGGTCGTCTTGGAGGTAAACGTGGTCACGGTCAGCCCCGGGATGTCGGACGTGGCACTGAGCGCCACATCCGCCGCGCGCAGCACCAGCGGGCCTGCTGGGAGACTGAACGTGAGGGTCTGCGAAGCCTTGCCGACGCTGATGGTCACGCTGTTGGAACTGGTCGCCGCATCGTAGCCGCCCGACGCGGCATTGCTCGCATTGATTTCGCACGAGCCGATGGCCTTGCCCGTGACCAGCCCCGACTTGGGGTCCAGGGTGCAGGCATCGCCGCCAGCCACCAGGGCGTAGGTGTAGTCGATCGTGCCGCTGCC
Organism: Diaphorobacter ruginosibacter; assembly: GCF_040396215.1. Classification (GTDB taxonomy): domain Bacteria; phylum Pseudomonadota; class Gammaproteobacteria; order Burkholderiales; family Burkholderiaceae_C; genus Diaphorobacter_A; species Diaphorobacter_A ruginosibacter_A. The sequence continues at coordinate 55,061 of NZ_JBEBOW010000002.1, forward strand.
GCCGGCGGCCGTCACGTTGGTGCTTCCATTCAGGGCGATGCTGGTGCTGGCGGCGCTGATGGTGATTTGCGCCTGGGCCTGATTGACGATGTTGATGGTGGCGGTGCTGGCGGGGGAATCCAGATAGTAGGCGTCTCCAGGCATGACCGCCTGCACGACGCAGGCGCCAGCGGAAACCGCCGAGATCGTGTTGCCAAAGAGCGTGCAGACCCCAGGCGCGCCGCTGACGATGGAGTACACCACCGCGTTGTTGGTCGAGCCGCCTGTAAAACCAAGGAGCGCTGTCTGTCCGGCTTGCACAGTGGAGCTTGGCGCCGTGATCGCGAACGCCTGTTGCTCTGCTTTGTTCACGGTGATCGTCACGTCGCCCGATCCGGCTTCATAGTTGGCGTCGGCGGCTTGCGTTGCCGTCACCACGCAACTGCCCACCCCCGATGCCGACAGCACGTTGCCCAGAACCGAGCAGGGGCCGCTGGACACCGCATACGAAATCGCACCGGTGCTGGCGTTCGGTGTCACACTCAGTTGCGACGTCTGGCCATAGGCGATGGTGGCGGGCGTTGCCTGCACGGCAAGTATTTCCCCGCTGGCCTTGGTGACGGTGATGACGGTGGACGCGATGGCGGGAAAGTAGTTGTCGTCACCGGCTTCGCTGGCGTTGATCGTGCAGGCTCCGGCGGTGAGCGCCTCGACTTGCGTGGCGCCGTTGATGCGGCAGACGGCGCTGGAAGAGGGGTCGACCGTCGCGGTTTCCGCGCCGCCGGACAGCGCGCCCGTGAAGCTCAATGCCGAGAATCCGCCAACCGGCATGCTCGAAGGTGCGGCGGTGACGGCGAACAAGGGTTGTTGCGCCTTGGCCGTCGTCAGTTCAATGGTCCAGGATGCGGGGTTGTAGTTGGTGTTGCCCGGGTTGGTCGCGATGACCTTGCACGCGCCCTGGGCCTTGACAGCGGTGACCTGGTTGCCGGACACCGAACAGTAGGTGGAGGCATTCGCGTCGGCGGGGTCGAGCTCGTAGACCACCTGTACGCCGGTCACGCCGCCCGACGGAGTCAGCGTGACGCTGGCCTGGAAGGGCACGGACGTGCTGCTTGCCGAGACCGTGAAGTCCGTCTGATCTGCTTTGAGATTGGTCAGCGAGAAATCGGTCGTGGCGGCTCCGCTCGTGGCCACCACGAGATAGGACCCGGCATACCCATTGGCCTTCACGCCCGTGAGCGTGGCATAACCGTCCACATCGGCCGTGGCGGTGTGCGTGCCGGGCATGTTGGTGGAAGGCGCGTTGGCGACGGCGGGCGCGGTGAAGTTCACGATCACGCGGGGAACCGGCTGGCCCAGCGAGTCTTTGACCAGCACCTTCAGATCCGCGTAGTCCTGCAAAATGATGGCGCTCTGCGTTCCGCCGCTGTCCTGAATGTCGAACGTGACGGGCGGGCCATATGAATCGATCCGCCGGAGCTCGCCTCGCTGCACGATGCCCGGTGATGCGCTCGACGCACCGCCGGCGTACAGCACGGGACGGCCGAAGGGCCGGGTGGTGGCGTTGATATCCACAGCCTCGGCGGCCAATGCGTTGAAGCTGTCCATGCCGGACGCGCCGATCAGCCCCCAGAATTCGGGGGTGTTGGACGCAGCCGTGAAGCGCGCGAGAAATCCGTCCTGTCCTCCCAGGGAGACATTGGAGAGGCCGCCCGCGCTCCCGGTTCCCGTCAGGTTCGTCAATGCGCCCGTCGAGTTGCCGATCACGTAGTAGCCATCGCCCACCGCCGCGACCGCGGTGGCGCTGTCGTATCCGCTGCCGCCCAGATACCGCGCGGACAACACGGACGCGCCACTGGCGGCAAGGCGCACCACGAAGCCATCCATGCCGCCGGCGAACGTGTTGCCGGCCACCGCATTGATGGGGAATCCCGAGGCGCTGGTCTCGCCGACCACCAGCACGCTGCCGTCCGCAAGAAGCCGGGCGCCCAACGCGCGGTCGCTGGTCACCTTGGCGGCGTCGTACGAGCCCGTGAGGAGGGTGAAATATTCATAGGCATCGCCCGTCGGATTGACGCGCGCGACGAACCCATCGGCCATATCTCCGTTGGAGTCGCCATCCGCGGGCCGGGCGTTGGGGACCTGGTTCAGGCCTGGCACGCCCGTGGGCATGCCGGCGGATGTCGAGTCGGTCTCTCCAGCCACGATGACGGCATTGGTTCCTGGATCGACTGAAATCGCGTGGCCGATATTGACGGCGCCGTCGCCATTCAATGCCCGAAAGTATTCGAATGCCTGCCCGTTTGCCGCCACGCGCGCGACAAACGCGTTCTTGCCGGTGCTGCTCCACGGGGTCGCGGAAGAGCCCAAGGCGCTCGGGGTGCAGACGCCCGCGGCGCAAGTCGGCGTGGCGAACCCGGTGATGTAGAGGCGGCCCGCGCCATCGACCGCCACGGCGTTCGCCTGATCGTCACCGGCGCCGCCAAACAGGCTCGACCACACCACGGTGTTGTCTGCGGGGTCGATCTTGGCGAAGAAGCCGTCTTTGTCCGTGCTCGTCTTGCTGCCGTGCAGGTTGGCGTCGGTGCGTGTTCCCTGCGTGGGGAAATTGGTGGATTCCGTCACTCCGCCGATATAGACGGAGCCGTCCGGGCCGAGGGCCAGGCCACGACAGCTATCGTTGCCATTGCCGCCAAGAGTGAACCGGCTTGAGGACCCGTCGCCGTTGAATCGCGCAACAAACGCCTTCTGAAGCCATCCATCCTGCGTCGTGCCGCACACCCAGGTGGTCTTGCCGGCGACATCCCGCGCGACGGCGTTCACCACATCGTTCACGTTGTCGCCCACCAGGCCCGCCGGAGCCGCCCATGCGGGGTCGACCACCAGCGGCAAGGAGGTGTCGTAGTCGCCCAGCGTGAACGTCACGCGCCAGGTGCCGGCATCCACCGGCTGCAGCACATAGCCCGCCGCAACCCGCACCCGTTTGTTGCCAACGGTCTGGTAGGCAACAGGAGCGCTATCGTGCAGGGTCGTGCCGTTCACACGCCACTCCAGCGCCCCCTCCGGCGTCATGCGCGCGGATTCGGCGCCCGCGATGCGCAGCGCCACCTGCCGGGCATCGGCGCCCGCCGCCAACTCGAACTGGTACTTCAAACCGGTGTCCGTGCCCTTGAAGACCGCATCCACCCCTGGCCAGACACCACGGTAGGCCAGCTCGGCGTAACCCGCCCGGTTGCGCACCCAGTCACTCTGCGGGCCCACAAAGGCGCTATACGACGATGTCGTGATCTTCTGGCCCAGCGGCGCGGAAGAGGCGCCGCCATCAAAGGCGTAACTCAGCCCCGCATGCACGCCAATGCTCTTGAGCCGGACCGGCTGGCTCGCAGGCCCCTGCTCCATGCTCACGCCACGAGCGTCAAAGCGAATGGAGCCGCCCGCCGTATTGACGACGTAAAGCGGCTCGGTCTGAGACGGCGAAAGATCAATGAAGCGGCCGCTGCGCTCGGCGAGGTCACGTTGAACCAGTGGCTCGCTTTGCGCATGGGCCATTGACGCGCTCAGAAGCATTGCAGCGGCGAGTAGGGAGTGATGCATGGCGCGTCGAAGAAGTGGTGGGCGGTGGCGAGATGGCGGCAATCAGGACCGCGGAGGGAAGACACCCTGCAGCGCGATGCAGAAATACGCCGTGAGATAGGGCGGCAGATTGTTGTGCGGCATTCCTCCTCCCACAGGGGCGACCTGCTGCGGCGACATCCTGGTCAGACTGCTTGCGGGTGTCGTGGCATAGGCACGGGTAGGGGCGGACCCCAGGGCCGATGTGCCGGAGGCCGACGTCACCGCGGCGTCGCCGGCCAGACCGGTCTTGACCATATGGGTATGGCTCGGAATCTCGGATTCCAGCAGCGTGACCGTATCGGAGCCACCCGTCTCGCCCAGGTCATGCAGCGAGAGCCCGGCCCCCTGGCCGGGATGCATGGGCATCCGCCCCTGCAGATCAGGCAGCGCGAAATTGGACTTTCCATCACCGCCGTACGTGGTTCCCAACAGGGAAAACAAGGCGGTGTTCTGTGAAAGGGGCAGCAACTGGCCATCGCACCAGGCCCAGCCGCGGGGTGCGAAGTTGAACGGGAAAATGCGGATTTCCGCTACAAAGGGATCTGCCATGATCTCAAGTCGGTGAGGGAAAGATGCCTTGCAGGGCGATGGTGAAACTCAGCGTCAGGAAGGGCGGCATATTCACATGCGCCTGAGAAGCGCCCACGTTCGTGACGCTGGCGGGCGTCAGGCTGACATCTGCTCCAGGCGCATAGTGTCCGAAGGCCGCTGCAGGAATATGGGTGCTGCTGGCACTGTTGGAGCTGCGGTTGCCTGGCGCCTCGGAGGCATTCACCAGATGGGTGTGGGCCGGCAGCTCGCCGATGCTGAGCGTATGCGCCTGTTCGCCCGCGCGTTCTCCAAGCGCATGCCCGTTGCCGACATGCATCGGCATGCGCCCTCGAAAGTCCGGTAGCGCGAAGTTGACACGCCCGTCCCCACCGAATGTCGTTCCAAGCAGCGAGAAAAGTGCCTGGTTTTGATTGATGGGTAACAGTTGCCCGTTGCACAACGCCCAGCCCCGCGGAGGGAAGGCGAAGGACATGACGCGGATTTCTGAGAGGAATGGTTCAGCCATCAGTTTTCATTCGGATAAATGCCGTACAGCGAGATGATGAAATTCACGCAGAGATACGGCGGGAAGTTGTCATGTGGCTGGGAGCCTCCGGTGGGATCGAGGGCGCTCGGACCCAGAGCCCCCTCGGGCGCTTGCGTATTGGCAAACACCTTGTGATCGCGATGGCCGGCGAATACGCCATCCTTGGGCGACGCCTGTGAGCCCGTTCCCGAGCTTGCCAGGAGCGCATGGGAATGGGAAGGAATCTGATTGACGGAGAGCGTCACGGCTTCCACGCCGCCGGTTTCCGCCAGGATGAAACCACTTCCTTGATGCAGGGGGATGCGTCCACGCAGATCGGGCAACGCGAAAGTCTCCTGGCCATCGCCGCCGTAGGTGGTGCCGATCAGCTGGAAGAGTGTTTCCAACTCGGAAATCGCCAGCAATTGCCCTTCACAGAACATCCAGCCCGCGGGCGCAAAATTGCCCGCGAATATTCGAATTTCACCGACATAGGGCTGTGCCATAACGAAAGGACGACGCCGATGACGCCGCATTTTGTTTTAATTATTTAAATTCTAGAATAGATCAATCAAAATGTTAAAAAATCTTGCGGCAAATCAGATGACGAAATCCAATCGAAGAAATTTTCTGAAGCTGGCTGGCTCCATGCCCGCAACCGCGGTCGTGCCCGGCGCCATGCTGACCGCGGTCGCCAGCCAGGCGAGCGAACCGCCCGCCAGCGCCGCGCTGACCCGCCAGAAGTTCTTGGCGCTTCTCGATCAAACCTTCCATCTTTCCCAGGATGGCACGGCACGCACGGCACGGCTCACGTCCGTGGAAGACTTGCCCAATTGCACCAACCACGCGCAGTCGTTTCGCGCCGTGTTCGAAGTGCTGGGCCCCCAGGGCGCACGGCAGGCGCTGTGGCAGGTGGAACACCCCAGCCTGGGACTGCACGCCATCTTCATGACCCCGAATGACGCGCAAGGCCGCGCGCTGGAGGCGATCTTCAATCGCGGTTGAGGGGTGCTGGCGCGGCTGCCTGTCCCGTGGTTTGCGCCGTGGTTTGCGCGGTATTGACCGGCTGCGGCTCCCGGAACATTTTCATGTACGCCCCCTGGATTTCGCTGTCCACGAACCCCAAGCGCTCGTAGAGGCGTTTGGCCGGGTTGTCTGGCTCCACGAACAACCGCGCTCTGCGCCCCGTGGCATCGGCCTGCTGCGTCACCCAGCGGACCAGCTGCGTGCCATGCCCCTGTCCTCGTCGCCGCACTGACAGGGACACTTCCATCAGGGCCAGCAGGTCCGGTCCGTCACTCAGGTACAGCCGTCCAATCCGGACACCCTCCAGTTCGATCACGAAGTAACGGGCATAAGGGTAATGGGCGCGATAGTGCCGATCCTGCAGGGTGAATTGCGCGTCGCAGAACGCATCCATCTCCTGCTCCGTCCAGCCGGAGGCAGCCAGCTCCGGCCTGCGCACCTCCCGATAGACCGAGCGCAAGAACGGATAGTCATCAGGCCGCACGGGACGCAGGACCAGCGCCCCCACGCGCAGATCCGCCGGGGCGCCCTCAACCGCCATGGCTGTCATGGCTCACGCAGGCCTCGTACTCGAGCCCTTCGCTGGTGCGCGCCACGGGTGCGATGAACACCGCGAAATCTCCCAACTCCGCATGGCGCATGCGGTACGTCCGCTGCGGCAACTGCGGCGACGCGGGGCCCTGAAAAAATACGCTGAACTGCTGGTGCTGCTGATGGGCCGGGCGCTCCCGCAGCGCTCCCAGCCGAAGCGGCACCGACTGGGTCCGCCCCTGCTCATCCCCCCAGTAGCACTGCAACACCTGTCCCTGCAATGCGGCCGCGATGTCGTGGGTCAGCACGCGCGACCAAAGCGCATCGTCGAGCAAATGGGTCTCAGTGACTGGTGGCATGTGGCGGCATCTCGCAATGGAACCGGCAAATTCTACAGGCGCCTTGAGCCCTCGAGCCGTCATTGGCGGCCCGCTTGGCTCTTTCCAGAGCCCGGATCTTCGCGATCCATGCCGGCGCAACCCTCGCGCAGATCAACGCGTTTTGAAACTCTGTTGTCGAAGTTCACCGCGCCTCCCGCAAAATATTCGAAACTTCATCATCAGCAACCTCGTCTCCCGCCATGCTCCAATACCACACCGTTCCCGTCACCGCCTTTCAGCAGAACGCCTCCATCGTCTGGTGCGACGTCACGGGGGACGCCGCGATCATCGATCCGGGCGGCGACATCGACGCTCTGCTGGACCAGGTGCGCCAGCGCGGGCTGAACCTCAAGGCAATATGGCTCACGCACGCGCATATCGATCACGCGGGCGGCGCGGGCGAGCTGGCGCGCGAGCTCGGCTTGCCCATCATCGGCCCGCAGGAAGGCGACCAGTTCTGGATCGACGGATTGCCGCAGCAAAGCAGGATGTTCAATTTCCCGCCCGCGCTGGCGTTCACGCCCACGCGCTGGCTGCACGATGGCGACACGGTGCAGATCGGCAACGAGACGCTGAACGTGCGCCACTGCCCCGGCCACACGCCGGGCCACGTGGTGTTCCACGCCCCCCAGATCGACCGAGCGTTCGTGGGCGACGTGCTGTTCGCGGGCAGCATCGGCCGCACGGATTTCCCCAGGGGAGACCATCAGCAGCTGATCGACTCGATCGTGCAGCGGCTGTGGCCCATGGGCGACCAGACGGTGTTCATCCCGGGACATGGCCCCGAGAGCACGTTCGGGCGCGAGCGGCGCACCAATCCCTACGTGGGCAACACCTGAACCGTCCTGGACGCCCGCAGCTCGGCGCGCACGACCACCAGCAGCCCGGTCATGACGAGCGCCAGCCCGGTCCAGGACTGCAGCCCCTGACGCTCGCCGACCACCCAGATCGCCAGCACGAACGCCGCGACGGGTTCGATCAGTGAAAGCGTCACCCCGGTGGGGCCGGAAATCCCGCGCAGCCCGGTGGAGAACAGCGCATGCGCCATGCCAGACACCACCACGCCAAGGTAGGCCGCCACCAGCAGCGAGGGCAGGCTGAACCGGGGCGCGCCCGCCAGCAGGAAGGCCACTGGCACCGCAAAAAGCGCCGCGCCGCTGAACACGTAAAAATTGGCCAGCCCGGGCGATACGTGCGCCACCAGCCGCTTGTTGATCAGCGCATAGGCGGCATAGGACAGCCCCGCCAGCAGGCACAGCAGCAGCCCTCCCGCCGACAGCGGCGCCGCGCCCGCCCCCTTGCCCAAGGCCATCGCCACGCCGCCCGTGATGCTCACCGCCGTGCCGCACCACCACAGGGCGGACAGCGGCGTGCGCAGGAACACGGCCTGCATGAGTCCGGCCCAGATCGGGCTGGAGCCAATCGCCACTGCCGTGCCCACGGCCACGCCGGTCAGTTTGACGCCCGCATAGAAACAGATGCTGTAGCCGCCGATGCCGGCGGCGGCCAGCGCGATCAGGCGCATGTCCAGGCCCAGCCCGGAGGGCCGTGGAAACAGCGGCTGCCCTCCGCTTTTCCTGCGGCGGCGCACCATCGCCCATCGAAGCACGGCATAGAAAACCGCCGATACCGCGAGTTGCGCCGCGCCCAGCCAGTAGGGCGACAGGCCTTGCGCGCCCAGGCTCTGCGCGGTGCCCGTCGTTCCCCAGAACACGGCCGCGATGCTGACGAGCGCCACCCCGAGGGCGGGAGAGACCGGGTGGGCAGGCGGGTGCGTCATGGGCGCCATCATGCCGCCGCGCAGCCCCGCGATTTGTAGAGAAACGCTCGTGGTGCGCGCACGGCGCGGCCCGTCATGCAGCCCTGCGGGAGCCGCGCCGCAGGTCCCGCGCGCCCACCTGGCGGTCGCGGCGCAGCGCGAACGCCAGCGCGCTCGCGCTTTTGTAGCCGCAGCGCAATGCCGTGGTCTCCAGCGGCTCGCCGCGCGCGAGCGCGCGCGCGGCAGCGTCCAGGCGCTGCTCGCGCAGCCACTGCTGCGGCGTCTTGCCGGTGAGCTCCAGCCAGCGCAGGTGAAAGCGCTGCGCGCTCAGATGCACCAGCGCGGCCATGCGGCGCGTGTTCCAGTTTTCATGCAACTGCCGGATGATCTGCTCGCGCACATGGGACAGATCGAGGTCACGGCGCGCAAGCACGCGGGGCGCGCACAGCAGCTCGCTCAGGTGCCGGCCCGCGTCGTCGCCGCTCAGGGCGAGCGGCTTTTCACGCAACGCGGCGGGAACGGCGAAGCGCCGCACCTTGTCCACGCCGCCGCGGTCGTGCGGGGCGTCGATCACCAGCAGCCGCGCGCCCGGCGAGGCAAGAAACCCATGCTCCACGCCGGCGGGCACCACCATGCCGCAGGCCGCATCGACGAAGGCCGCACGTCCGTTCACCTCCAGTTCCATGCGGCCTTCGAGCGCATACAGAATCTGCGCATGGTCGTGCGCATGCGCCGCGTGTTCGCCGCTGTAGTGGCGAACCGACGCGATGGGCGCTGTCAGCAGGAACGAGGAATGGGCATGGCGGGCCATGCGGCACATGGTAGCGCGGCGGCGCGGCGCATGTCCGCATAATGGCGGCTGCCGCGCCCTGCCCGCCTCTCTTTCTTTCGCTCGATGTCTTCCGAATCCACCGCCCGAACCGAAACCGCCGACCTTCCCGCACGCTCGTGGCGCGACGCATGGCTCGTCTATCTGCGCCCCGAGAGCCTGCGCATGCTGTCGCTGGGATTCGCCGCGGGCCTGCCGCTGCTGCTGGTGCTGGGCACGCTGTCGTTCCGGCTGCGCGAGGCGGGCATCGACCGCGGCACCATCGGACATCTGAGCTGGGTGGGCCTGGCGTATGGCTTCAAGTGGGTCTGGGCGCCGGTCGTCGATCGCGTGCCGCTGCCCTGGCTCACGCGCGCCATGGGCCGGCGGCGCAGCTGGCTGCTGGCGGCCCAGATCGGCGTGATGTGCGGGCTTGCGGGCATGGCGCTGTCCAACCCGCAGACGGCGCTCGGGCCCATCGTGGCGTGGGCGCTCGTCACGGCGTTCTCGTCGGCCACGCAGGACATTTCGCTGGATGCCTACCGCATCGAGTCCGCTCCGATGGATGAACAGGCGGCGCTGGCCGCAAGCTACCAGCTGGGCTACCGGCTGGCGATGATCTGGTCGGGCGCGGGCGTGCTGTGGCTGGCCGCGCGCTCCGAGGTCGCGTCCCTGGCCGGCGCCTACCAGGATGCCGCCTGGCGCATTGCCTATCTGGCGATGGCCGCGTCGATGATCGTTGGCGTCATCACCGTCGTGCTCTCCCGCGAGGGGAAGGGGCGCGAGCTGCCGCCCGCGCGCGGCGCCCGGGAGTGGCTGCAAAGCGCGCTGATCGAACCTTTCGCCGATTTCTTCCGCCGCTACAGGTGGCACGCCGCGGTCATTCTCGCGTTGATCGCCGTCTACCGGATCAGCGATGTCGTCATGGGCATCATGGCCAATCCGTTCTATGTGGACATGGGTTTCACCAAGGACGAGGTGCTATCGGTCGTCAAGACCTACGGCATCGTCATGACCATCGCCGGCGGGTTTGTCGGCGGCGCCCTGTCGATGCGCCTTGGCGTGATGCGCGTGCTCATGCTGGGCGCGGTCCTCAGCGCGCTGACGAATCTGCTGTTCGCGTGGCTGGCCACCGTGGGCCACAACGTGCCCGCGCTGATCCTGGTGATCTCGGCGGACAACCTGGCATCCGGCATCGCTTCCGGGGCCTTCATCGGCTACCTGTCCAGCCTCACCAACATCAGTTATTCGGCGTCGCAATACGCGCTGTTTTCCTCGCTTATGCTGCTGCTTCCCAAATTCGTCGCGGGCTTCTCGGGCGACTTCGTGAACGCCTACGGCTACAGCCGCTTCTTCATCTCCACCGCCATGCTCGGCCTGCCCGTGCTGCTGTTGGTATGGGCCGCCGGCCACGTCAAGAAGCGCAGCGAGCATGCGCCCCCTGCTTCCTCCGAAGCCGGCTGATAAACTGCCCGCGCGCCCTGCGCACCCCGTGCGTCCCGCGCTTTACCTATCTTTACGGAAACGGCGAACACGAGCAGCACGGCTCATGCACCATGTCGGGAAGAAGCCAGCCCGGCTGGCGCCCGATGCCGTGATAGTGAAGCCCATCATTCCAACGCCATGCCTCATAACCTGTTGATGATCGAAGATGACGCCCGGCTCGCCCAGATGGTGAGCGAGTATCTGGCGCAGTCCGGCCTGCACGTCTCGCACTGCGGCGACGGGCAAAGCGGCCTCTCGCGGCTGACCGGCCCCGACGCCGCCGAGTTGCCCGAGCTGGTGATTCTCGACCTGATGCTGCCCGACATGGACGGGCTGGAGATCTGCCGGCGCATCCGCTCGCTGCCAGCGCCCGCCTCGCAGGTGCCGGTGCTGATGCTCACCGCCAAGGGCGATCCGATGGACCGCGTGATCGGCCTGGAGATCGGCGCCGACGACTATCTGCCCAAACCCTTCGAGCCGCGCGAGCTGCTCGCGCGCATCCGCGCCATATTGCGCCGCCGCGAGACCGGCACGCCGGCCGCGGCGCAGACCATGCGCTTCGGTTCGCTGGAAATCGACCGCGATGCGCGCACCGTCACCGTCAACGGCCAGCCCGCCGAGCTGACCTCCTATCAGTTCGATCTGCTCGTCACCATCGCCGAGCGCGCCGGCCGCGTGCTGACGCGCGACCAGATCATGGAAGCCGTGCGCGGCCGCGAGCTGGAGGCATTCGACCGGTCGATCGACGTGCACATGGGCCGCATCCGCGCGGCCATCGAGGCCGACCCGAAGAACCCGCGCCGCATCCTCACCGTGCGCGGCGTGGGCTACGTGTTCGCCAAGCAGCAGGATTGAGGCGGCGGCCCGCCTCGCCCACCGTCCCCGCATCCATCCAACGCCATAGACATGTCACTGATCAGCCCGTTTTCCCGACGCCTTTACCTGCGCATCTGGCTTGCGCTGGTGGGCGGCGTGCTGGTCTTCGCGTTCGTGGTGGGCCTGGCCTGGCGCTGGACGGCTGAACACAATGCCCAGCAGAACCAGCAGCAGCAACCTCCGGCCCGCGACATCGTTGTCACGGACGACGACGGCAACCTCGTTCTGCGCGGCCTTGCCACGCGCGTGCAGCGCGAGCCGCGCGAGCCCGGAGAGGCCGTGGAGTTCAGCATCGAAAGCGAGTCCGGGGAGATTTTCCAGATGCAGCTATCGCCCCGACCGCCGCGCCCGGACGGCGCGCGTGAAGGAGTCCGCGAGGGGGGCCGTGAAAGGCGCGACGGCCGTGGACGCGACCCGGCGCGCGACGTGGCGTTCTGGCTGCGCCCGCCATTCGGCTTCGTCTGGGTGCTCGCGGCCGTGGGGATCGCAGTCACCATCGGCGTGTTTCCCATCATCCGCCGCCTGCTGCAGCGGCTGGAGAATCTGCAGCGCAGCGTCAAGCGTTTTGGCGAGGGCGACCTGAAGGTGCGGGTGCGCGCCCAGGGCCATGATGAGGTGGCCGATCTCGCGCGCCAGTTCAACGCCGCCGCCTCGCGCATCGAGACCCTGGTGCAGTCGCACAAGTCGCTGCTGGCCAACGCATCGCACGAATTGCGCTCGCCGCTCACCCGCATCCGCATGGGCATGGAGCTGATGCAGGACGGCACGCCGTCGCCCGCGTCGCGCGCCGAGATCCTGCGCAACATCACCGAACTCGACCAGCTCGTCGATGAGATCCTGCTGGCCAGCCGGCTTGACGCCGGGGCGGCCGACGTCGGCACCATGGAGCCCGTCGATCTGCTGGGACTGGCCGCCGAGGAATGCGCGCGCGTGGACGCCGACCTGAACGCCCATACCGAGGGGCTGCAGGCAACCGACCTGGACGTCGAAGGCATCGCCAAGCTGCTGCGCCGCGCGGTGCGCAACCTGCTGGAGAACGCGCGCCGCTACAGCCAGGGCGAGATCACGCTGGAGCTGTCGCGGGAAGGCGGCGAAGTCGTGATCCGCGTGTGCGACCACGGCCCCGGCGTTGCGCCCGACCAGCGCGAACGCATCTTCGAGCCGTTCTACCGTCTGCCCGGCGCCAGCGAGCGCTCGGGGGGCGTCGGCCTGGGCCTCGCGCTGGTGCGCTCGATCGCCCAGCGGCACCACGGCAGCGTGCGCTGCGAGGACCGGCCGGACCACCAAAGCGGCGCCTGCTTCGTTCTTCGGCTGCCCGCCGTGCGCAACCAGAACATGGCGGGATGAGGCCCGCGCGGGGCGATCTCCCTCATTCCTGGCGGCGCGGCCAGGCCAGCACCGACACGGCGTACATCGCGGCGCCCAGCACCAGTGCCGACGCGGCGAAAATCAAGGCCCGCTCGAATCCCTGGCCTTGCGTGGAATGCTGGAGCAGCCAGTTCACCAGCGGCGGCCCCGAGATCTGTCCGATCCCGTAGAGCACGCTGACCAGCGCGACGAAGCTGTCCGCCGACGAGGGCCAGAGGCGGCGCGCCTCGCGCAGGCCAAAGAAGGTGATCACCGTGAACGGCAATCCGACCAGCAGGCTGCCCAGCGCGAACCCCAGCGTGTCCGGAAGCAGCAGCCCCAGCACGACGCCCGCGGCCTGCACCAGGAAGGCCGCCACGAGCACCAGGCGCTGGTCCCACTGCGGGCGCGCGCGCGTGCTGGCCACGGTCCCCACGACCGCGCCCACGCCGGCGATCGGCCAGAAAAGATCCGCCCAGACGGAGTGGCCCGGCAACGCCCCGCGCGCGATCACCGGAAGAAAGGTGGCGGTCACGATGTAGCCCAGCCCGGACAGGCCGTAAGCCACCGCGTGGATCACTCTGGCGGCCACGGGCGCCGCCGCCTGCGCCGATGCCTGCGCGCCGGACTTCGCATGACCCGGATGGAGCGCCGCCCGGCCCGCGATCACCGGCCAGATAGGCACGCATAGCAAGGCCGCCAATACCGCGAACAGCAGCCAGCCGCTCGCGGCGCGCCAATGCATCGCCACCATGCCGCTGGTGAGCACGCCGGTGAGCGCGATGCCCAGCCCCGGCCCCGCATAGATGAGCGCCGCCAGCTCGGGGCGGCCCAGGGCCGCCAGGCGCACCATGCACCAGGAGGTCAGGCCGAGCAACGTGATCGCGCTGGCCAGCCCCGCGCCGAAGCGCAGCACCGTCCAGAACTGGGAAAACGGCAGCGCCATGGCGGCAGTGAACACCGCCGTGATGGCAATGCCCAGCTTGACCAGCACCGCCGGGTGCAGCACCTCGTAGGCGCGCGGCGCAAGCCACGGCAGCGCCATTCCCAGCAATGCGCCGGCCAGATAGCCCAGATAGTTGGCCGTCGCCAGCCAGCTCCCCTGCGCCAGGGTGATCACCCCGTCGTGCAGCATCATGGGCAGCAGCGGCGTGAAGGCGAAGCGCCCTATGCCCATGGCAATGGCCAGCGCGGCCATACCCGCCAACGCGATGCGCCACGGGCGCGTCGAACCGCTGGCGGCCTGCAGGCCTCGGGGTTGGCCCTCCGAAGATTTCAAGGACATGCTCTCCATGGTGATTTCATTCTTGTTTCAAGATTGTTTTTTATATGATAATCTCAAAAAAAGATTTATCAGGAAATAATTACCGTGGATTTGCTTGCGCTGGAGATTTTTCGCGCGGTGGCCGAGGAACGCAGCGTCACCCGCGCCGCCGAGCGGCTGGGCCGCGTGCAGTCCAACGTGACCACGCGCGTGCAGCAGCTCGAAGAGCAGTTGGGCACGGCGCTGTTCGTGCGCGAAGGCCGCCGCATGCTGCTGACGCCCACGGGTGAGACGCTGCTGGGCTATGCCGAGCGCCTGCTCGCCCTGGCCGAGGAGGCGCGGCAGGCCGTGTCGCCCGGACGGCCCACGGGCCAGCTGCGGATCGGCGCCATGGAAAGCACCTCCCTGGCCCGGCTGCCCCAGCCGCTGGCCGACATGCATTCCCGGTGGCCCGAGCTGCAGCTCGAGCTTCGCACTTCGCCTTCGCGCCAGTTGGTGGAACAGCTGCTCGCCTACCAGATCGACGCCGCCCTGGTGGCCTGGCCTCCTCCCGGCGTGGACGCGGATGAGCTGGCGCTCGACCTCGCACCCGTCTTCAACGAGCAACTGCTGCTGGTTCTGCCGGCAACCCATCCCCCCGTGCGCTCGGCCCGGGACCTGCAGATCCACACGCTGGCCGCGTTCACGCGCGGCTGCACCTACCGGCAGATCGGCGAGGAGTGGATGCGCGGGCACGGCAAGCACGCGCCGCGCGTGCGCGAACTGGCGTCCTATCCCGCCATCCTCGCCTGCGTGGCCGCGGGAAGCTGCGCGGGCATCGTGCCGCAATCCGTGCTCGAGCAGCTGCGCGCGCCGCCCGCCCTGCAGTGCGTGCCGCTCGCGCAATGCGCCACCATGCTGGCGACCCGGCGCGGATACGGCACGCCGGCGCTGGACGCCTTCCGGCAGGCGCTGCAGGCCGGCGCGCCGCCAGCACCCCATCCACAGAACATGAACCACTGACCGAGGAGCCCGCCATGACCACCCCATCCCTGTTTGCGCGACTGGGTATCGAACACCCCATCATCCAGGGCCCGATGACCGGCTCGGACACGCCCGCGCTGGCCGCAGCCGTCTCCAGCGCCGGAGCGCTGGGCATGCTGGGCTGCGGAATGCGCTCGCCCACAGCCATGAAGGAAGCCGCTGAAGCGGTGCGCGCGGCCACCGACCGGCCCTTCGGCATGAATCTGTTCGTGCTGAAAACACCGTCGCCCGACCCATCAGCCGTGCAAAAGGCCATGGCGCGGCTGGAGCCGCTGTATGCCGAATTCGGCCTGCAGCCCGCCATTCCCGCGCAATGGTGCGAGAACTTCGAGGCGCAGTTCGAGATGCTGCTGGCATTGCGCCCGCCCGTGGCGAGCTTCACCTTCGGCATCCTCACCCGGAACCAGACCGAGCGCCTGCACGCGGCGGGCATCCCGGTGATCGGCACCGCCACGACCGTGGCCGAAGCCGAGGCCTGGGAAATCGTGGGCGCCGACGCCGTCTGCGTGAGCGGCATGGAAGCGGGCGGCCATCGCGGCACCTTCCTGGGCGACTTCCAGGCCAGCATGATCGGCACCCTGCCCCTGGTGGCCGAATGCACGCGCCGGCTGAGCGTGCCGGTGATCGCCGCGGGCGGCATCATGGACGGGCGCGGCATCGCCGCGGCACAGGCGCTGGGCGCGGCAGCCGTGCAGATGGGGACGGCGTTTCTCGTCTGCCCCGAATCCGGCATCGGAGCGGCCTACCGCGAAGCGTTGGCCGGGGCATCGGCCTGCGACACCCGCTGCACCCGCATCTTCTCGGGCCGCCCATCGCGCGGCATCGTCAACACGATGATGGAAAAACTCGCCGGCTTCGAGCAGGATGTGCCCGAATACCCGGTGCAGAACGCGCTCACGGGGGCGCTTCGCCGCGCGGCGGGGGCGCAGGGCCGCGCGGACTATCTGTCGCTGTGGGCCGGACAGGGCGTGGCGCTGGCCCGCGCGATCCCCGCCGGCGAACTCGTGGCCACGCTGGTGCGCGAGAGAAGCGCCGCAGCCGCCTGACAGCCAGGACTCAGTCGTTCCACCAGCGTGTTTTCTCGCGCTGGTGGCGATGCCTGAACCGCAGGAACACGTTGTCGTTGGGCTCGCGCTGCAGCCGCTCGAACAGCTCCATCACGACGACGCCCAGCGGATGCAGGGCGCACACGTCCTGCAGCCGCCAGCGCAGGTTGCGCAGCGTGTCGTCGGTGCCGGGAATGAAGCCCGCGATCCCGTCGAACAGGCCGACACGGTGTGTCCGCAGCGCATCGAGCGACTCCTGGCGATCGGGCGCAGCGGTGTCCACGCCCTTGATATAGCGCTCCGTCTCGGCCAGCTTGACCGTATTGACCAGCAATGGGCCGTTCATCGCCACGGCGCGCAATACGGGGTCGCCGTCATGGTCGATGAAGGTATCGCACGCCGAGATAAGCCAGCGCATGTCCAGATGCCCGGCGAGAAAATCACGCTCGGCTATCCACATGCGCTTGAAGCGCGCGTAGTTGGCCTGGACGTCCGCCTCGCGGCGGATCAGCACGATCAGCATGGCATGCTGGTACAGCAGTTCGCTCTGGCCGATGAATTCACGCCGCACCCGCGCCAGGTGCTCGTTCAGATCGACGACGGAGCCGTGCGCATGCTGCGGCTCCTCCTCTCCCGCGACGATGCTGGAGCGCAAGGCGGCAAAGTCCTGCGAATCCAGCTGCGGCGCAAGCGCGTCCGCGCCAAAGCGGCGGCGGTGCCGGGTGAAGGAGAACCACTTCTCGAAGGCGGATTTGCGGCGATGGATCATGGGATTCCAACCATAGCATGTCTGGCGGCGGGCGCTGGGCGCGGGCGCCGATACAGGCCCCGCCTCTATCTAAGAACGTGTTTACGATCTCTACGCAGCCGCGAGGAGATCGTAAACACGTTCTAACGGGTACCGCCGAGATAACGGCCGATGATGCTGTCGGCGCGCACCAGATGGCGCTGCATGTAGAGCTCGAGCCGCTTGCGGTCGGGCTTGCGCAGCTTGACCATCGGCGGCATGCACGCCGCGGCCGGACGCATCATGAGCTGCACCTTGAGGTGCGCGCGGCTCCAGCCCGATGCGTGGTGATAGAGAAACGGCCCGTCCTCCGCGCGCCACAGCGCCAGCCGGTAGCCGCCGCGCCGACGCATCACGTATTGCAGCGCGAGATGCATCGTCAGGTATTCCGGCGAGAAGATGCGCTGGCGCAACTGGTCATACATGCCTTCGGCGCGCAGCATCTCGATGTATTGCGCATTGCTGCCCGGCACCACGCGCGTGGTGAACTCGTGCTGAAGATCGGCGATGAACGGGCTGCCCGGCGGCGCCGCCATGAACCAGTTCTCCACCACCGGGAAGGCGGGATCGCTGGTGAACTGCTCGAGATAGAAGCCCACGTAGTCGCTGCGCGACCGCGCCTGCGCGTCGATCACCCAGTCGAGCGGCGCGGTGAGGATCGTGCTCGCATCCAGCCAGATGCCGCCATGCCGGCGCAGCAATTCCACGCGCACCCAGTCCGCCCGCTTGGGCGCGCTGGCCTGGTCGAGCGCCTGTGGAATGCCATCGAGATACTGGAGCGCGCTGTGCTCGTCGAGGATGCGGATCTCGAAATCCGGGCACATGGCGCGCCAGTTGTCGAAACAGCGGCGAATCAGCTCGGGCTGCGAAGGCCCGCTCCAGAAGGCCCAGATGATGCGCGGAATCGCCCCGCCGCGCGCTGCGGGAAACTCTGTCCCGTCGGCGGTCGGTATCTCGTGGCATCGCGGAGGCGGTTGCGCATAGTCGCGAACGGGTTTGCCGAACCATTGGTTCCAGCCGTAGATCAGCCGCGCAAGCAGCATCTCGCCCCGGTCGCGCAGCGGCAATGAGGTGTGCCGGCTCATGCGGCGGCCTCAGCGCGGCGCAGCCACTTGCGCAGCTTGCGCGCGCGCAGCCACCAGCCGCGCGCGGCGTAGGCCTTGCACAAGGCTTCGGGCGCCAATGGCGATGACGCGGCGAAGGCCTCGCGCGCCTGCCGCATCGCGCCTTGCCCGCCCGCGCCCTCCATGCCGTCCAGATAACGCATCGCACCGATGAAGTTGCGCGCGCTCTGGTGAGCCAGGGCAAGCAGCAGCCGCGCATCGTCCGCGCAGACGCTGCCCGCGAGCGCTCCCCGAAAGCCTACCAGGGCCCGCGCCTGATCGAGCGCCTTGCCCAGATTGGGCGTCGCCAGAATGCTGGCGGCGCGCTGGCGATAGGCCACCCAGGGCTGGTCGGCGTAATAAAAGGCCGAGGCGCGCAGCATCATCAGCGGCATCGTCGCCATGTCTTCAAAATACCGCGCCACCGGAAAACGCAGGTCCGCGCCCCACAGCGCGCGCCTGGAAATCTTGGACCACGCATGCAGTTCGCCCGGCATGAGCGCGCCGGCCAGCACTTCGCAGCGGTTGCCGAGCACGCGCCGGGCCGGGCCGGCAAAGCTGCTGCGGTGCATTTCGCCGCGCAGGCGGTGCTTGAGGCCCGGGCGCTCGCGCCATACCTGGAAATCGCACAGCACCACGTCGGGCGCATGCTCGCGCACGATCGCGCGCAATGCCGCGATGCTGCCCTCCAGCAGCTTGTCGTCGGAGTCGAGAAACCACAGGTACTCGCCGCGCGCCGCGTCGATCATCGAGTTGCGCGCCGCGCTCAGGCCCTGGTTGCGCTCATGCGCCATCAGCCGGATACGGCCCGGCCAGCGCGCCGCGAGCGTGCGCATCAGCGCCCCGGAGCCATCGGTGGAGCAATCATCGAGCACCAGCACCTCGACACCGTCGGCGCCGGGCGGCCCCGCCTGCTCCATCCGCTCGATCTGCCCGATCACGGATTCGAGGCACTCCCGCAGATAGGGCTCGACGTTGAAGACCGGCACCAAGATGCTGAGCCAGGGGCTTTCGCGGCCTTCGCCGCAGGCTTCGACATTCGTCATATCCGGGAAAAATCCGTGGCGTGCGCCACCGTTGCAGAGCCCTGCCCCCGGGCCAGTATGTGTCCGAACAATGTCTCGTAGCGCGAGATCATGCGCTCCAATGTGTAGAACGCCTCGGCATCCCGGCGCCCCTGGGCGGCGAGCGCCTCGCCCAGATCGGGCTGTGTGAGCACGCGCTCCAGCGCATCCGCGAGCGATTGCGCGCTCTCATGCTCGACCAGCAGGCCGTTGCGCTCGTGCGCTATGACCTCCTGAACGCCGGGCGCGCGCGTGCCGATCGCCGTACAGCCCGCCGCCATGCCCTCGATGAGCGACAGCGGCATGCCCTCCCAATGGGTGGAGAGCAGGCAGATCCGGTGCGACATCAGCAGGCCGGGAACGTCCTTGTGGTGGCCCAGGAACTCCACCTGCCCGGCCAGCCCGAGCTGCCCGGCCAATCGGCGTGCCTTCTTCTGCGCGCTGGCCTTGCCGCCTCCCGCCAGCTTCACTGGCGGCCGGAGCCCGCGCTCGCGCAGCAGCGCGATGGCCTTGATCAGCGTGATGTGGTCTTTCTGGCGCGCGAAGCGCGCGGCCATGACGATGCCCGCGACGCGCTCGCGCCATGGATGCTCCGCGGCGGCGGCAAACGGCGCCATGCGGATGCCGTTCGAGATGGCCAGCGTTTTCTGCGCTGGCGTACCGCGCGCGAGCAATGCCTGCTTCACCCCTTCGGAGCACCCCACGATGGCGTCGGTGCGCCCGGCAAGCCACAGCATCTGCCGCGTGCGCGACCACGTATAGCGCTCACGGGAGTTGTGCTCCACGTGCACGAGATGCGGCACCTGCGCGAGCAGTCCGGCATAGCGGCCCCACAGATGCTCGCTGAAGCCATGCGCCACCAGTATGTCGGGCTGGAACCGCCTGCAGACCCGCACCAGTTGCCAGACCGTGGCCAGATGCGCCCATCCCGCGACCAGTTCGACGGGAATGCCCTCGCGCACGAGCGCCTCCACGCGCGACTGATCGGTATGCGGCTTGCGGCGCAGCACCAGCAGCGGCTCGAACCGGTCGCCGGCGAGATGGCCGCGCACCAGATCGACGGCGACTTGCGTGGCGCCCGAAAAACCGCCGGTGACGAAATGCAGCACCCGCGCCCGCCGCCCACCCGCGCGGGCAGTGGCATCCTGGGAGGGGTGGCGTGCATCCGTGGACATTGGCATGGCAGCGAGTTTAAGCGTACTCCCGTCGCGGCTCGCGGCGCCTCAGGGCCTTGCCGCCCCGGCGCCGGGGCGCGAGCGCTCCAGCCCAAGCAGCATGGACCACAGCAGGATCAGGCTGAACAGATAGAACATGATGCCGCTGTTGTGCGCGAAAAACACCTGCGTGAGCCCGAAGCCGACATAGAGCACCGGAACGCAGACGCCGCACAGCCGCACCGCCAGCACCGTGCGCCGCAGCGCCGGATCGACGCCTTCATAGGCCCGCATGCGCCCGCTGGTGGGCCAGAACATCCAGATCGGAAGAATGTAGAACCACAGCAGCAGCGCCAGCCCCGCCAGGCCGGTCTTCACGAACACGTCAAGCACTTCGTTGTGCACGAACTTGTATTCGAGGATGGGCGGCTTGTACAGGCCTTGCGCCACGCGCTTTTTCTTCTCGTTCATATAGCCGCCGAAACCCCAGCCCAGCAGCGGCTTCTCGGCCCCAGCATCCAGGGCGAAGCGCCAGTGCTCCAGGCGCTGGCCCACGGACGTATTGGCATCGCGGGCGACTTCATAGACGCGGATTTCCGAGGTCATCTCGTCCCAGCGCGTGGCAAGCATCCCGCGGTTGAGAACGGACATCAGCCCCGCGACCACCATCAGCCCGACGACCGCGCGCCAGAAAAAGCGGGGCCGGTAGCGATACAGCAGCACCAGGCCAAACGGCATCGCCACGACCAGCGCCAGCCAGCCGCCGCGCGAGAGCGAAAGCACCGACGCGTCCATGCCCGCCACGATCGCCAGCGCGGCCAGAATCTTCTCGGGAAGGGACAACTGCTTGTGCACCGTGGCGACGAAGACCGCCAGCAGCACCGCCAGCAGCAGCGCGAGATTGCCGTACTGGATTGCATTGGTACGGCCCGTGGCGCGCCATTCCCCCAGCCCGTACACCTGCCAGACGGCCAGCGCGCCGGCGCCGATGCAGCCAGCGACCAATCCCCAGAAAAACGCCTTGGGCCGCGCACCGAACACCGACGCATAGAACAGGCAGGGAATGGCGAGCAGGAATTTGGCCGGCCTGTCCCACTGGCCCATCTTCTCCACCGGATCAGCCATGGCGATCCACAGCATCCCCATGGCGAACATGCAGGCCGCGAACCACCAGGTGAGCGATTGCTGGCGCTCCAGCGGCCAGCGCCGGATGGACAGCAAGGCGCCCGCCAGCAGCAGCACCGCGCCATAGGAATAGCCGGACGGCAGCCACAATGCCATCCCCGGCACCGCGAATGCGGCAACCGCATTGAGCTGCTGTTGCCATGACTGGACGGCCAAAGGGCCGGAAACAGGTTTCAAAATGAGGGACTCTTCTAGAGCCGCGCTGAACAGGGAGCGCGGTCGGCTTCACAGGCGAGGCCCGATGCCAGGCAGGCGCACATGGATCCACGGCGGCACCGCGCCCGCGGCGCACCGCCCATGGGGACGACGCGCGGGGCACGGGAACATGGCATCCGCGAACGCGGGATGAACGGATCAGTGGCCGGCGCCGACCACTTCTCCCGCCTTCAGGCGATAGACCGTGCCGCAGTAGGGGCACTTGGCCTCGCCCGTGTGGGCCACATCCAGATAGACCTTTGGATGCGAGTTCCAAAGCTTCATGTCGGCCTTGGGACTGGGGCAATAGACACCGCCCTGCGCGTTCAGGTCCTTGGCCAGGAGTTCGACAACTGCTTGCGTCATGGCGATCAGACCTTCGTGAGCCAGTGGGCGTATTTCGGATTGCGTCCATTGACGATGTCAAAGAACGCCGTCTGGATCTTCTCTGTGATCGGGCCACGGCTGCCCGAGCCGATCTCCACGCGGTCGAGTTCGCGGATCGGCGTGATTTCGGCGGCCGTGCCGCTGAAGAAGGCTTCGTCGGCGATGTACACCTCATCGCGCGTGATGCGCTTTTGCACGACTTCGATGCCCAGGTCCTTGCAGATGGCGAACACGGTATTGCGCGTGATGCCATTGAGCGCGCCGGCCGACAGGTCGGGCGTGTACACCACGCCGTTCTTGATGATGAAGACGTTCTCGCCCGAGCCTTCGGAGACGAAGCCGGCCGCGTCCAGCAGCAGCGCCTCATCGTAGCCGTCGTCGGTGGCTTCCATGTTGGCGAGGATCGAGTTCGTGTAGTTGCTCGACGCCTTGGCCTGCGTCATCGTGATGTTCACGTGGTGGCGGGTGAAGCTGGAGGTCTTCACGCGGATGCCGCGCTTCATGCCGTCTTCACCAAGATAGGCGCCCCAGGCCCAGGCCGCGACGATCATGTGGATCTTGTTGCCCTTGGGAGAAACGCCCAGCTTCTCGGAGCCGATCCAGGTCAGCGGACGCAGGTAGCACGACTCCAGATGGTTCTCGCGCACCACCGCGCATTGGGCCGCGTTGACTTCTTCCTTGGTGAAAGGAATCTTCATGCGCAGGATCTTGGCGCTGTTGAACAGGCGGTCGGTGTGGTCTTCCAGGCGGAAGATGGCCGTGCCCTGCTCCGTCTTGTACGCGCGCACGCCTTCGAACGCGCCGCAGCCATAGTGCAGAGAGTGTGTCAGCACGTGGATCTTGGCATCGCGCCAGTCCAGCATCTGGCCATCCATCCAGATCTTGCCGTCACGGTCAGCCATCGAGGGAACTACGGGGCTCATGTGAATCCTTCAATTTCAATTGCAGTTGATCGCAAAACAGGGGATTTTACGATTCCGCGGGAGAAATGGCAGCAGATGAGCCTCCGGAGTCACCCTCATTGGAGGTTTGCGGGCGCGTCAATTCCCACTTGACCAGTCGGCCATTGACGAACTCGCAGGTCACGAAAGACTGGGTTCCATCGGTCCAGCGGTAGATTTCCGGGTCTTTTCCCAGCTCCGTGAGCCGCTCGCCCAGCGCCCTGGTCAGCGCGATCACGTGCAGCAGATTCACGCCGGGGCGCAGCCTGGCGTTGAGCATGACCGCACTGCCGACATAGCCAATCGGGCTTTTGTTGGCCTTCTGCATCACGTTCATGATGCGCGTGTAGTGCAGCAGCGCCCACATGACCAGGCCACCCAGGACGGTGATCGGCCCCTGCCAGCCCCAGGCGTTGTACGAGGCGACGAACAGCAGGACGATTCCCAGCGGAATGAGATATTTGCGCAGATTCATGGGCGGCATTTTCTTATGACTTGCGCGGGCGGGTACTGTGGATGCTGCGTAGAGTCCTGCCGCCGCCTGGGGAGATAGCGCCGCCCGGGCCAGGCGCTCACGCCAGGCCGCGCACGATGTTCATCGCCTCGTCCACCCGCTCCACCGCGTGGATTTCCAGCCCCTCGATCGGCTTCCTGGGCGCGTTGGCCCGGGGCACGACGGCCACCGAGAAGCCGAGCTTGGCGGCTTCCTTCAGGCGCTCCTGGCCGCGCGGCGCGGGGCGCACCTCGCCGGCCAGCCCGACCTCGCCGAATGCGATGAATCCCTTGGGCAAGGCCTTGCCGCGCAGGCTGGATGTGATCGACAGCATGACCGCCAGGTCGGCGGCGGGCTCGCTGATGCGCACGCCGCCCACGGCGTTCACGAACACGTCCTGATCCGCGCATGCCACGCCCGCGTGGCGGTGCAGCACGGCCAGCAGCATCGCCAGCCGGTCGCGGTCCAGCCCCACCGACAGCCTGCGCGGCGCCGGGCCGGACGAATCCACCAGCGCCTGGATCTCCACCAGCATGGGCCGCGTGCCTTCGAGCGTGACGAGCACGCAACTGCCCGGCACCGGCTCGCTGTGCTGCGACAGGAAGATGGCGCTGGGATTGGCCACGCCCTTGAGGCCGCGCTCCGTCATGGCGAACACGCCGATCTCGTTGACCGCGCCGAAGCGGTTCTTGATCGCGCGCACCAGCCGGAAGCTGGAGTGCGTATCGCCTTCGAAATACAGCACGGTGTCCACCATGTGCTCCAGCACGCGCGGCCCCGCCAGCGCGCCCTCCTTGGTGACGTGGCCCACCAGGATCGTTGCGATGCCCGTGGATTTGGCCGCGCGCGTCAGGTGCGCCGCGCATTCGCGCACCTGCGCCACCGAGCCCGGCGCGCTGGTGAGCTGATCGGAATACACCGTCTGGATCGAGTCGATCACGACCACCGCGGGCTGCGTGGCCTGCACGGTGGCGAGGATTTTCTCGAGCTGGATCTCGGCCAGCACATTCACCTGGCTGTGATCCAGTCCCAGCCTGCGCGAGCGCAGCGCCACCTGCGCGCCGCTTTCCTCGCCCGTCACGTAGAGCGTGGGCATGCCGGTGCGGTGCAGCGCATCCATGGCCTGCAGCAGCAGGGTCGATTTGCCGATGCCCGGATCGCCGCCGATCAGCACCACGCCGCCCTCCACCACGCCGCCGCCGAGCACGCGGTCAAGTTCCTCGATGCCGCAGGGCGTGCGCGCCACATCCTGCGCCTCGATGGCCGCAAGCGGCGTGACGGCCTGCGCCTGCGCCAGTCCCGCGTAGCTGGATGCGCTCATGCGGTTCTTGCCACCGCCGCCGCCCTCCGCCACCGACTCCACCAAGGTGTTCCACGCGCCGCAGGATGGGCATTTGCCCAGCCAGCGCGCACTGGTGCCGCCGCATTCGGAACAGGTGAAGATTGCCTTGTCTTTGGCCATGGATGTGCGCAAGAGGGTGGGTGGGGAAAGAAACTACTGGAGAAATATACAGCAGCCGACGATTTCCCGCCGGCGCGGCACGTTCACCGCGCCCGGGCCAGCTCGTCGCCCAGGTAGATCCGCGCAAGCCCCTGCGTGACCGCCTCGACGATCTGCTCGCGGCGCAGGGCGATGTGCTCGTCCATCAGCCGGGCGGCGCCTTCCCGGTCGCGCCGCTCGATGGCGTCGGCGATCGCGCCGTGTTCCTTCTGGGTGAAGTCGCGCCCCACTTTCTCCATGTCGATCCAGCGGATGAACCGCACGCGCTCGTTCAGGTTGCCCAGCATGCGCGCCAGCTCGGCGTTGCCGGACATGGCCGCAATGCGGTTGTGGAAAGCCTCGTCGAGCTCCACCAGCTCGCGCACGGCGGTGCCGGGCGCGGCCGCGCGGCTCGCATCGAGAAACCGCTGCATTTCGGCGATCTGCTCTTCGCTTGCGCGTTCGACCGCGTAGCGCAGGCATTCGCGCTCCACCGCCATGCGCGCCTCGTACAGGTCGAGCACATCCTGCACCTGCAGCGGCCGGCGCATGTAGCCGCGCGTGCAGGGTTCGAGAAAGCCTTCCGTCACCAGCCGCGCCAGCGCCTCGCGCACGGGGGTGCGGCTGACGCCGAGACGCTCGGCCAGTTCGATTTCGCTCAGGCGCTCGCCGGGCTTGAGCTGGTAGCTGATCGCCATGTCGCGCAGCGTCTGGAACACATCGCTGCCGCGCTCGCGCCGCACACGCGAAATGGGATTGGCGCGCGGCTTCGCGGGCGTCCTGGCCGGGCGCTGCTGCGCGGCCTTGCCCGCCCGCGCTTCGGAATCCCGCGCCGCGGCGAGGGGCGCAGGTCGCTTGGTGGTTTTCAACACTGGCATGTTTTAAGTATACTGAACTGAATTCTTAATCAAGTTCTCAAGGAGATCCGCAATGAGCACGACGCCCATGAATGGTGCAGACGCAATGGTACGAATGTTGCAACACAATGGCGTGAAGCATATTTTCGGGCTCTGCGGCGACACCAGCCTGCCTTTCTATGACGCGATGGCGCGGCTGGACCACGGCATCGACCACATCCTCACGCGCGACGAACGCAGCGCCGCCTACATGGCCGACGGCTACGCGCGCGTCACCGGCAAGGTGGGGGTCTGCGAAGGCCCGAGCGGCGGCGGCGCGACCTATCTCCTGCCAGGCCTCGTGGAAGCCAACGAGTCGTCGATCCCGGTGCTGGGCATCACCACCGATGTATCGGTGGGCGCGCGCGGCAGGTTTCCGCTCACCGAGCTGGACCAGCAGGCGCTGTACCGGCCCCTCACCAAGTGGAACACCACCATCGACCGCGTGGACCAGATCCCGCACGCCATGCGCAGCGCTTTCCGCGCCATGACCACTGGCCGCCCCGGCGCGGCGCACATCTGCCTGCCCTACGACCTGCAAAAGCACGAGCTGCCCAATCCGCAGGATGTATGGGCGCAACCGGGCCACGACCACTATCCGGCCACGCGCAGCGCGCCCGATCCGGCATCCATCGACGATGCCGCGGCGCGCCTGGTCGCGGCGAAGTCGCCCGTGCTGATCTGCGGCGGCGGCGTGGTGATCTCCGGCGCCAGCGGCGCGCTCGATGCGCTCGCCACTCGCCTGAACGCCCCCGTGTGCCTGACGGTGAGCGGCCAGGGCAGCCTCGCGGACACGCACCCGCTGAACGCGGGCGTGGTGGGCACCAACGGCGGCGTTCCCGCCACGCGCGCCGTGGTGGCGCAGGCCGACCTGGTGCTGTTCATCGGCTGCCGCGCGGGCTCCACGACCACCGAGCACGGCCAGATGCCGGGCCGTGGCGTGACCATCCTGCATATCGACGTGGATGCGATGACCATCGGCACCAACTACCGCACCGACGTCGCCATGGTGGGGGACGCGCGGCTCGCGCTGCAGGCGCTGGATGCCGCCGTGCAGAAGATCATCTCCCGGCGCCCCGCCGACGCCGCCGATGGCCGCGCGCTGGCCGCGCGCGCGCGCATGGAGAAGCTGGCGTTCTTCGAGCCGCTCGCGCAATCGGCCGAGCTGCCGATCCGCCCGGAGCGCGTGCTCGCCACGCTCAACAAGCTGCTGCCCAGGCGCGCGATCGCCGTGGCCGACCCCGGCACGCCCTGCCCCTACTTCTCTGCCTATTTCGACGCACCGCAGGAAGGCCGCCACTTCATCACCAACCGCGCGCACGGAGCGCTGGGCTATTCGCTGTCCGCCGCGTTCGGCGCGGCCGTGGGCCAGCCCGATTCGATGGTGATCTCCGCCATGGGCGACGGCAGCTTCGGCTTCACCTGCGGCGAACTCGAGACCGTCGTGCGCCGCAACGTTCCGCTCAAGATGATCGTGTTCTCCAATTCGGTCTATGGCTGGATCAAGGCGAGCCAGAAGACCGGCTACGGCGAGCGTTATTTCTCGGTGGACTTCAACCGCACCAACCACGAGCGCGTCGCGCAAGCCTTCGGCGTGAAGGCCTGGACGGTGCGGGAGCCGGCGGATCTCGAAGCCACGCTCAAGGCCGCGCTGGCGCATGACGGACCGGCGCTGGTGGACATCCACTCGCAGCCGCTGCAGGACACCGCGGTGCCCGTCAGCCAATGGATGGGGTAATCGGAGCACACCTGGGTCGTTCACTGGCATATACGCGCGACAATTCACCTCAACAACCAACCGTTCACAGGAGAACCGAATGAGTGCACCCGTTCTGAACCGCCGCCAGGCCGTGGCGCTTGGCGCCGCCGCCACCGCTTGCGGATTTGTCGGACTCGCCATGGCGGAGGAAACGCCCATGCGTCTGCAGGTCACGTTCCCGCCCGGCGGCAGCACGGACATCGTGGCCCGCATCATTCAACCCCGCCTGTCCGAGCTGGCGGGCCGCCCCGTGATCGTCGAGAACCGGCCCGGCGCGGCCAGCCAGATCGCCACGCAATACGTGGCCAAGTCGGCGCCCGACGGCAACACCCTGCTGGTGAGTTTCGACACGCACGCGATCAACCCGTTCGCCAAATCCAGGCTGCCTTACGACACGTTCAAGGATTTCGTGGGCGTGTCGCTGATGGTGCGCTTCCCGCTGGTGATCGGCGCGAATGCGCAGGCGGTGCAGGGGCGGGACTTGCGCGACTTTCTCAAGGAAGCCAAGACCAATCCGGGCAAGTTCAGCTACGCATCGACCGGCCTGGGCTCCATGAACCATCTGGTGATGGAGGACATCAAGAGGCGCTCGGGCACCTTCGTTCTGCATGTGCCGTTTGGCGGCGGCGGCCCGGCGGTGCAGGCCGTTCTGGGCAATGTGACCACGCTCACGCTGCTGAGCTACGCGGCCCTGCGCGGCCAGATCAGCGCGGGCAAGATCCGCCCGCTGGCCGTGACCGGCGCCAAGCGCCTGCCTGAACTGCCCGACGTGCCGACTGTCGCCGAGTGCGGCTTTCCAGGGTTCGAGGCGTATTCGTGGATCGGCATCTTCGCGCCTTCGGCCACGCCCGCGGCCACCGTGCAGCGCCTCACCCATGAATTCCAGGCCACGCTGCATACGCCCGACATCAACAGCAAGCTGACGCAGGCCGGCTTCGAAGTCGTCGCCAGCGATGGCCCGGCCCTGGACAGGCACACGCACCAGGAGTACGAGCGCTGGCGCAAGTTCGTGGAGGAAACCCATCTCAAGCTCGAAGAGTGAGAGACTCGGGCTCCATGACGCTTTCCTCTTCCCATTCGCTGGACCACGTGGTCATCGCCGTCGATGATCTCGCGCGCTCCATCGAGCAGTACCGCGCGCTCGGCTTTACCGTGTATCCCGGCGGCGACCATCAGGGCCGCAGCTCCCACAACGCGCTCATCGTGCTGGCCGATGGCTCCTATCTGGAGCTCAAGGCCTGGCGCGATCCGGCCCCCGCCGAGCGCTGGTGGGCCACGCTTGAGCGAAGCGGCGAAGGGCTTGTGGATTTCGCGCTGCTCTCCAAGGCGCCCGAAGAAGAGCTGGCCGCCGCCCGCGCACGTGGCCTGGTCACGCTCAAGGGCCCGGTTCCGGGAGAGCGCGTGCGTCCCGACGGACGGCATCTGAAATGGACCACGGCCCGCCACGACACGCCCGACGTGCCGTTCCTGTGCGGCGACATCACGCCGCGCAATCTGCGCGTTCCCGACGCGCCCGAGCTGCTGCGGCACGCCAACGGCGCGAGCGGCGTGGCGCTGATCACCGTCGCGGTGCGCGACCTGGACGTGAGCCTGGCGCGCTGGCACGCGCTGCTCGCGGGCGATCTGCAGTTGTCCGCCGCGTCCGAAGACGCCGCGCACGGCGTTCGCAGCGTGCGCATCGCGCTCGGCGGATTCGACGTAATCCTGCAGGGACTCACCGCCCACCATGGCAGCGCCAGGCTGGCCGAACATCTCGCCACGCGCGGCGAGGGGCCGGTCAGCGTCGTGCTGCGCGGACTCAACGGTCCGTTGGGAGAGCCGGCGCACAGGCACGGCCTGACCGGCATCGGCGGCCTCGTCGACGGCAGCGCCTGCGGCACAGGCTCCTGAGCGGCTCGCCGAAATAAATTCAGCGTTACCTTATATTCGACCGGTGCACGCTGGCGCCCCCGGCGCTCCATCCCACACCTCATCCCAGGAGACAACAACCCATGAGCCAATCCCTCACCCTCTACTACACGCCCGGCACCTGCGCGCAGGCCGTTCGCATCGCGCTGGAAGACGCCCAGGCCGAGTACAGGCTGGAGCGCGTGGACTTCGCATCGCAGCAGCAGCGCAGCCCCGAATACCTGCGCGTCAACCCCAAGGGCCGCGTGCCCGCGCTGGTCACGGAGCAAGGCGTGCTCACCGAAGCGCCCACGCTGCTCGCCTACGTCGCCCGGCGCTTCCCCGACGCCAGGCTGGCGCCCGCCGACCTGTTCGGGTGGGCCCGCATGATGGAATTCAACAGCTACCTGGCATCGACCGTGCACATCAACCACGCGCACCGCCCGCGCGCCAGCCGCTGGGCCGACGACGCACAGGCGCAGGCGGCGATGCAGGGCAAGGTTGCCGCCAACATGACGGAGAACTTCGACTACATCGAACGGAACTGCCTGAGCGGCCCCTGGGTGCTGGGCGATGAATACAGCGTGTGCGACGCCTATCTGTTCACCATGGCCGGCTGGCTCCAGAGCGACAGCGTGGACATCGCGCGGTTCCCGAAGGTCCATGACCACTTCAGGCGCATGAGCGAGCGCGAAGCCGTCAAGCGCGCCCTGGCCTGAACAGGCCCCGGCGGCAAGGAGGCGGGGGAGCAAGAAGAGCGCAAAAAGAAAAACCGGGCCTTTCGGCACCGGTTTTCCGCGTATCACCTCTGCCCGATAGCGCACCGGGCAGACGTAATTTATCACTCAAACGGCTGCGGCCGCCTGGTTTTGTCGCTGGATGGCGGCAGAATCGGCAAAGTCAGCTGGGGCTGGTCTCCTGTGAGGGTCTTCAGGAAGGCCACAATATCCGCATTCTCAGAAGGGGTAAAAGTCTTGCCCAACTGGATGCGCCCCATGGTGTCCACTGCCTGCGAGAGCGTGTCGGCCGCTCCGTCGTGGAAGTAGGGGTAGGTCAGTTCCACATTCCGCAGCGTCGGCACCTTGAAGTTGAAGCGCTCCGCGTCGTTGCCCGTGACCCCCGAGCGGCCTTCCGCCGGATTGTCGGTCTTGTAGGCCTCGATCAGGCCCATCTTCTGGAACGAATTGCCGCCCAGGTTGGTGCCGTTGTGGCACGCCACGCAGCCGGCGTTCTTGAACAGCTGGTAGCCGCGCAGTTCCTGCTCGTTGATCGCCGTCTTGTCGCCCTTGAGCCACTTGTCGAAGCGCGCATTGGGGGTGACCAGGGTCTCCTCGAACGCGGCGATCGCCGCCGTGACCTCCGCGATGCCCAGGGTCTCCGTGCCGAAGACCTGCTTGAATTCGCTCACGTACTGGGGAATCGATCGCAGCATGTCCACGGCCAGGTCGTGCGTGAACGCCATCTCGCCGGGATTGGCGATCGGCCCGCCCGCCTGCTCGCGCAGATCCTTGGCGCGGCCATCCCAGAATTGCGCCAAGTTGAGGCTGGAGTTCAGCACCGTGGGCGAGTTGATCGGGCCTTTCTGCCACTTGTCGCCGATGGAGGACTTCAGGTTGTCCGCGCCGCCCGTGCTCAGGTTGTGGCATGAGTTGCAGGAAATGAAGCCGGAGCGCGACAGGCGTGGATCGAACCACAGCTTCTTGCCCAGCTCCACCTTGGCCGGATCGGTCACCTTGGCTGGCTCGATGGGCTGCACGGGCTCTTGAGCCCGAACCGCTGCGCCCGAGAACATGGCAGCAACGGCTACCGCGCCAAGGGCGAATCGTACGAGCCCACGGCTGGATGAGGACGCTTTTTTCATTGTGGGAACTCCATTCTTTGATGACTAGCGAACGGAAAAATGAACAACTTCGTTTCCACTTTTCTTGTTGTATTTCATGGACACGGCCGCAATCGTTCGCTGTCTCGATTCTTCTTTATTGGTAGTTACCCCTATTTGATTTCAAGCAAGATCATTGGTGTTTGCTGTGAGGCGGTGCGGACCATAGCCGTTCTCGAATTCCAGGCATCAACGGCCTCGGGACGTGGCTGCGGCGGCAATGGAGGCCGCCGCGAGAAAGCCCATGGCCGCCTGCATGCGCAGCAGGCAGCCGCGCTTTGCATGCATGGCCGCATGTGGCGGCCGGGAACACCGCTCAGTCCACCACGACCGGCACGCGCGCGGCAAGGGCGCACATCAGCTCATAGCCCACCGTCCCCGCCGCCTGGGCCACCTCGTCGACCGGCAGCACCGCGCCATTGGAGGCCTTGCCCCACAGCGTGACTTCGGAGCCCATCACCGCCCCCGGCACGTGGGTGAGGTCCACGGTCAGCATGTCCATGCTCACGCGCCCGACGAGCTGCGTGCGCACGCCGTCAACCAGCACCGGCGTGCCCGTGCCGCAGTGGCGCGGATAGCCGTCGGCATAGCCGCAGGTAACCACGCCGATCGTCATGGGAGCCTGTGCGGTGTAGGTCGAGCCGTAGCCGACGGTGTCGCCCTTTTGCAGGTGCTGCACGCCGATGAGCCTGCCCGATAGCGTCATCGTGGGTTCGAGCTCCCAATCGGCGATGGTGCGCTGCGGGTAGTCGGGCGAGCTGCCGTACAGCACGATGCCGGCGCGCACCCAGTCGCAGCGCACGTCGTCCTCGCGGCCGCGCAGCAGCATGGCCGCGCTGTTGCTGACGGTGCGCTCGCCCGGAAGGTCCTGCGTGGTTTCCAGGAAAACCTGGAGCTGATGATCGATGCCGCGCGGGCCATCCGCATCGCTGAAGTGGGTGATGAACCCGATTTCATCGACCTGCGTGAGCGCGTTCAGGCGCGCCCAGGCGGCGCGGTAGCGCTCGGGGGTGAAGCCGAGCCGGTTCATGCCCGAGTTCATCTTGAGGAAGACGCGGTGAGGGGCCTGGGTCTTGTGCGCGGCCAGCCAGTCGATCTGCTGGTCGCAATGCACGGCATGCCAGAGGTTCAGGCGCGAGCACGTCTCGAGGTCGCGCGGCTCGAACACCCCTTCCAGCAGCAGGACCGGGCCCCTCCAGCCGAGCTGTCGGATGCGCTCGGCCTCCGACAGGTCGAGCAGCGCGAAGCCATCGGCGGCGCGCAGCGCATCGAAGACGCGCTCTATGCCGTGCCCATAGGCATTGGCCTTGACGACGG
The DNA here is from genome assembly GCF_040396215.1 of Diaphorobacter ruginosibacter. Taxonomy (GTDB): domain Bacteria; phylum Pseudomonadota; class Gammaproteobacteria; order Burkholderiales; family Burkholderiaceae_C; genus Diaphorobacter_A; species Diaphorobacter_A ruginosibacter_A. The sequence continues at coordinate 87,784 of NZ_JBEBOW010000002.1, forward strand.
CCCAGACATTCGCATCCACCGCCGCGCGGCGCGCTCGCGCCAGGTTATGTTGTACTGCGGCGGTATGGATGGTCGCTTGTATGGGACGGGGCATGACGGTGTTTCTACGGAGCCAAAGGTGGTCATTCTGTCATTGCCGCAGGGGATCTGCGTGATATAACCGCCCGTCGCACAGCAGACTGTTCGGATATTTTTCGGCCCATCAGTTCCACTGATATTTCCGCACGGCTCTGTTTTCACTGAATTGGCAAGATGAGTTCCACTCGATACAGCACCATCGCAACGCGCAACGATTCACCGCAGCGCGTCTCGGGCGGGAATCCGCAATATCCCGCTGGCGCCGGCAAACCCGGCCGCGCCGACAGCCCCCGCAACGCCGCCCTGTGAACGGCTCCACGACACCACGATGAAGCGCGGTTTCTACACCATCATGGCGGCGCAGTTTTTCAGCTCGCTGGCCGACAATGCCCTCTTCGTGGCCGCCGTGGAATTGCTGCGCACCAGCGGCGCGCCGGAATGGCAGCGCGCCGCGCTGGTGCCGATGTTTGCGCTGTTCTACGTGGTGCTGGCGCCGTTCGTGGGCGCGTTCGCGGACTCCCTGCCCAAGGGCAAGGTGATGTTCGTCAGCAATGCGATCAAGGTCGTGGGCTGCCTGATGATGCTGTTCGGCCACCATCCGCTGCTCGCCTACGCGGTGGTCGGACTGGGCGCGGCGGCGTATTCCCCGGCCAAGTACGGCATCCTGACCGAGCTTCTGCCGCCCTCGCAGCTCGTGCGCGCCAATGGCTGGATCGAGGGGCTGACGATCGCATCGATCATCCTGGGCGTGCTGCTGGGCGGCCAGCTGGTCGGGCCGCACCTCTCGGGCAGGCTGCTGGACTTCGACGTGCCGTACATCGACCTCGGGATCGATCTGCCCGCGCAGGCCGCGATCCTCTCCCTGGTGCCGGTCTACGCGCTGGCGGCCTGGTTCAACCTGCGCATTCCGCGCACCTGCGTGCCGCTGCGGCCGATGCCGCGCAATCCGCTGGAGCTGCTGCCCGATTTCTGGAGCTGCAACAGCCGCCTCTGGCAGGACAGGCTGGGCCAGATCTCGCTGGCGACCACCACGCTGTTCTGGGGGGTTTCGGGCAATCTGCGCTACATCGTCCTGGCCTGGAGCGCCGCGGCGCTAGGCTACAGCACCACCCAGGCATCGGCGCTGGTCGGCGTGGTCGCCATCGGCACGGCCGCGGGCGCGATGCTGGCTTCCGTGCGCATGCGGCTCGAAGGCGCGACCAGGGTGATTCCGCTGGGCGTCTGCATGGGCCTGCTGGTGATCCTGATGAATGTGATCGACAGGCTCTGGATGGCCGTGCCGTTCCTGATCATCCTGGGCGGACTCGGCGGTTTCCTGGTGGTGCCGATGAATGCGCTGCTGCAGCATCGTGGCGCCAATCTCATGGGCTCGGGGCGCTCCATCGCGGTGCAGAATTTCAACGAGCAGGCCTGCATTCTGGCGCTGGGCGCGTTCTACAGCCTGTCGACCAAGTTCGGGCTCTCCGCCTTTGGCGCGATCACCGTGTTCGGCATGGTCGTGGCCGGCACCATGCTGCTGATCGGGCAATGGCACCGCCGCAACTGCAGGGAGCACCCCGAGGAGCTCAAACGCCTGACGGAGATCGCCAAGCGGGACTGCGATTGTCATTGAGCGGTTCCCGCACCATGCATTCGCCCCTGCCGATCCTGGCCCTGCTCTTCAACGCCCTGGTCTGGGGCCTGGCCTGGTGGCCCTTGCGCCGCATGTTCGACGCCGGGCTGCACCCGCTGTGGGCCACGGCGGTGATGTATGCCATGGTGCTGGCGGCGCTACTGGCGCTGGGCAACTGGGCGCTGCAATATGGCGCATCGCGGCTGGCCGCGTCCG
>NZ_JBEBOW010000003.1:0-75879 GCF_040396215.1 Diaphorobacter ruginosibacter
CGAAATCCCTTCGGATAAAACCTTCAGCCGTGTTGACGAAGGCGCGATTGTAGGCCTCCTGGAGGGCGAAAAACAAAAAAGGGAAAGATTTTTCATCTTTCCCTTTGAATGATGGCTCTGGCCTGTGTGAGCGCTCAGACGCGCCACTTTTCCATCAGCTTTGCAGGCGTCAGGTTGTCGTAGGTCTCGAAGGGCTGATGGATCCAGGGGTTGGTGGCCAGGTAGTCCACGGAATAGTCCGGCGTGAAAGTCGAAAGCGCCTTGGTCCAGATCACCGCGCTTCGCAGTTCGGTGATGGGCGCATAGTTGCTCTTGAGCATGGAGATCACGGCGTTGAGCGTATGGCCGGAATCCGCCAGGTCATCGACCAGCAGCACACGGCCGGCGATCTCTCCCTTGGGTGTCGTGATGAAGCGGGCAATATCCAGGTGCCCCTGGACCGTACCCGCTTCGGCACGGTAGGAGCTGGTGGACATGATTGCCAGCGGTTTGTCGAAAATGCGGCTCAGCATGTCGCCCGGGCGCAGGCCGCCACGCGCGAGGCACAGGATGGTGTCGAACTCCCATCCCGACTGATGCACCTTGAGCGCCAGCTTTTCAATGAGGTTGTGGTACTCGTCGTAACTGACGTAGAGGTGCTTGCCGTCTTCTGTCAACATTCTTTACTCCTGATCGGATGGCAGATATCGCTCGTGGTATTGCTTGGAACTCTTGCCGCGCCGCGGCGGAATTCGCTCTTATTCAGCAGCGTACGGGTTGTGCATCAGGATCGTGTGATCACGGTCCGGGCTGGTGGAGATCATGGCGATGGGCACGCCCGTCACTTGCTCGATACGCTCCAGATATTTGCGCGCATTCGCCGGCAAAGACTCATATTGGGTCATGCCCACGGTGGACTCTGTCCAACCCGGGATGGTTTCATAGATCGGCTTGCATCGGGAGATCTCTTCCGCGCTCAAGGGCAGTAGATCGATGCGCTGGCCATCGAGCTCGTAGCCGACGCACAACTGCAGTTCCTTCAGGCCGTCAAGCACATCCAGCTTGGTGATGCACAGGCCCGACAGGCCATTGACCTGCGCGCTGCGCTTGAGCAGGGCGGCATCGAACCAACCGCATCGGCGGCTGCGGCCCGTGGTCACCCCCTTCTCCGCACCGACGGTGCTCATGTGATAGCCGGGCGTGCCCTCCTTTTCCCAATCCAGTTCGGTGGGGAACGGGCCGCCGCCAACGCGTGTGCAGTATGCCTTGGTGATGCCGAGGATATAGTGCAACAGGCCGGGGCCGACGCCGGAGCCCGCTGCGGCGTTGCCGGCCACGCAGTTGCTGGAGGTCACATAGGGATAAGTGCCGTGGTCCACGTCGAGCAGCGTGCCTTGGGCGCCTTCGAAAAGAAGGTTGGCGCCGGCCTTGTGCGCCTCATTCAGTTCGCAGGACACGTCGGCGATCATGGGCTTGAGCAACTCACCCTGGCGCATGGCCTCTTCGTAGACCGGCTCGAACAGAACGGCGCCGTCCTTCATGTAGGGCTTGAGCGCATCGCCGAACTGGAAGTTCCTGGAGCCCAGGAACGTGGTGAGCACGTGGTTGTGCAAGGCCAGCAATTCATGCAGCTTGGCTGCAAAACGATCGGGGTACTTCAGGTCCTGAACGCGCAGCGCGCGGCGGGCGATCTTGTCCTCATAGGCGGGACCGATGCCACGGCCCGTGGTGCCGATCTTCTCCACACCGCCGGATTCGCGCGCCGCTTCGCGCGCCACATCCAGCGCAGCGTGGAAAGGCAGGATCAGCGGGCAGGCTTCGCTCACGCGAAGACGCGAGCGCACTTCCACTCCCGCCTTTTCAAGGCCTTCGATTTCCTCGAACAGCTTGGACACCGACAGCACGACGCCGTTGCCGATGTAGCACTTGGAGCCGGCGCGCATGATGCCGCTGGGAATCAGGTGCAATGCGGTACGCACGCCATTGATCACAAGCGTATGCCCGGCATTGTGGCCGCCCTGGAAACGCACGACGCCTTGCGCGCTTTCGGTCAGCCAGTCCACCAGCTTGCCCTTGCCTTCGTCGCCCCATTGGGTACCGACGACAACAACGTTACGACCCTTGCTTGTCTTCATTTCGAATCCGATCAAATGCTTAAAAAACCAAACGTCAGATAGCGCGCACGACCCATTGGCCTGCTACCTGTACCAATTCGCGGTCGCAGTGGAATTCATCCACTTCGCTTTCGTGTCCCGGCAGCACGCAGACCACCGTTTCACCGTCGCGGCGCAGGCCAGCGATTGCCTGCGCACCGGCGCCATCCCAGCTCCAGGGCGCGCGGATCGCCGCCTTGAGCGGCTTGGGCGCCACCACACTCACCAATTGCTTGATGTCGAGACTGAATCCAGCCGCCGGACGATTGCGCCCGAATACGGCGCCCACCTCGTCGTAGCGGCCGCCGCGCACCAGCGCATCGCTCGCACCGGGCACGTAGATCGCAAAGCGGGCGCCGCTGTAATAAGCGTAGCCACGAAGATCGGCCAGATCAAAGGTGACCCTGGCGCCCGTGATGCGGGACGCAATGGAGCGCAACTCATCGAGCATATGCTTGACGCCGGCAATGGCCCCCAGCTCTGCCTGCGCCTTGTCGAGAACGCTGATGTCGCCGTACAGGCGCGTGAGCGCCAGCAATCCGTCACGCGAGTGGCTGGGGAAATTCCTGGTGAGTGCCGAAAGTTCGCTGACATCCTTGGCCGCGAGCGCGGCATGCACCTTGGCAAGCGTCTGCAGGCCCACCGGCACGCCCGCGAGCAGGCTGCGCACGATGCGGACATCCGCCATGTCCACGCTCATGTCCTCGACGCCCGCAACACGCAACGATTCGAGAGCCAATTGAACCGACTCGATATCCGCTTCTATGCCTTCATGGCCGTAGATTTCCGCTCCGAACTGCAAAGGCTCGCGAGTGGCATGTGGACGATCGGGGAGCGCATGCAGCACGGGGCCGCAATAGCAAAGACGGGTGACACCGAGCCTGTTGAGCAAGTGGGCGTCGATGCGGGCGGCCTGCTGCGTGGTATCGGCACGCAGACCCAGCGAGCGGCCCGAGAGCTGATCGACCAGTTTGAATGTCTGTAGATCAAGCGCCTCGCCAGCGCCTGTCAGCAGCGAGTCCAAATGCTCCAGCAGTGGGGGCATCACCAACTCGTAACCATAGCTACGGGCCGTGTCGAGCAATCCACGACGAAGTTCTTCGATGCGCCGCGCCTCGGAAGGCAAGACATCGGCGATGTGATCCGGCAGGACCCAAGCAGACATGGGAAATGGGAGTGCTGTTAAAAGCGTGATTCTACCGGACTGCCGTGAATCAAGCAGCGCCGGACGGGTCTTCCATCAGCACAGCAGGAAAATCACCAGACCCGCGACGATGGCCAGCAAACCGAAAAACCGGATCTGGCCGTCCCGCAACTGCGCAATCTGCATCATGGCCTTTCGCCATGTGGCGGGCGAGAAAAAGGGAAGCAAGCCCTCCAGAACCAGCAGCAAGGCGAGTGCCGGCCAGAGAGCTTGCAACCAGTCCATGGCGTTGAGCGATGCGTTGCCCGGACAGCCGCAGCTTCACATCACTGTTTGCCGCGCGCGGCTGCCGCGCCGGGCGCCACGAAATTCTTGAGGAATTCCGTGGACGACGGATCGATCACCATCACGTCGCTCTTCTTGCTGAAGCTCGCCTTGTAGGCATCCAGGCTTCGGTAGAACTGCGCAAAGCCGGGATCGCGGCCAAACGCATCGGCGTAGATTCGGGCAGCCTGCGCGTCACCATCGCCCTTGACCTTTTGCGCATCGCGATAGGCATTGGCGACGATCACATCACGCTGCTTGTCGGCATCCGCGCGGATCTTTTCAGCCTCGGCGGCGCCCGTGGAGCGCAATTCATTGGCCACGCGCTGGCGCTCCGCCTCCATGCGTCCATAGACCGATGCGGTAATGGCTTCGACATAGTCGATGCGCGTGATGCGCACGTCAACAATGTCGATACCCCAAGGCTTGGCTCCGCCACGGACCGCTTCGAGCACTTCGCGCTTCACGTCCGACATCAGCGCATCGCGCTTGACCGAGAGAAGTTCGCGCACCGTGCGGCGATTGACCTCTTCCTGGAAGGAGTTGCGCACCACTCGATTGAGCTGCATTGCGCCAGCCGCTTCATCCGGACCCACGTTGCGGATATATGCCGACGGATCGGAAATACGCCAGCGGACATACCAGTCGATCACCACGCGCTGCTTTTCGGCAGTGAGCATGGACTCGGTATCGGAGCTGTCGAGCGTCAGCAGACGCTTGTCGATATAGCGCACGTTCTGGAACGGCGGCGGCAGCTTGACGTTCAGACCGGGCTCGGTGATGACTTCCTTGATCTGTCCGAGCGCATAGACCACGCCGAACTGACGCTGGTCCACGACGAACAGCATCGAGCTTGCCAACGCGAGAGCAATAAGCAGCGACGTTACCCAAAAACCAATTTTGTTCACGTCTGTCTCCTATCGCGTTTCACGGTCACGCGAGCGGTTCGGGTCCCGGTTGCGTGCGTCATTGCTGGACGCGGCGGGCGCTGCCGCCGGTGCTGTGGTGGAAGGCACATCGGATGTGGTCGAAACCGCCGCATTGGAGGCCTGCGAAACCGACTGCATGATCTTGTCGAGTGGCAGGTACAGCAGGTTCGAGCCCTTGCTCGAATCGACAAGCACCTTGGTGACGTTGGAGTAGATCTGCTGCATCGAATCCGTGTACATCCGATCCCGCGTAACCTGCGGGGCCTTCTGGTATTCGGTCAGAACGGAACTGAAGCGGCCCGCGTCACCCTGCGCCGTGGCCACGATCCTCGCGTTGTACGCCTCGGCCTCTTCCTTGAGGCGAGAAGCCGAACCTGCGGCGCGCGGCACCACATCATTGGCGTAGGCCTGCGCAAGATTCTGAAGACGCACGCGCTCCTGTCCGGCCTTCAGCACATCGTCGAAAGCCGCCTGCACCTGCTCCGGCGGGCGCACGCCGCCTTGCTGCAGATTGATGCCCACGATCTCCGCGCCGATCTTGTAGCGGTCGAGAATGGTCTGCATCAGTTCGCGCACACGCGGGGCGATCTGGTCGCGCTCCTCGGCCAGAGCCGAGTCCATGCGCATTTTTCCAACCACTTCGCGCACCGCTGTTTCAGCGACCTGCACAATCGCGCTCTCCGGGTCACGGCTCTCGAACAGCCATGCGCGTGCATCGTTGAGACGATATTGCACGGCAAATTTGATTTCGACGATGTTCTCGTCCTCGGTCAACATCGCCGATTCACGAAGCCCCGTGCTCTTGATGATGCTGTCACGCCCCACGTCCGCCGAGCGGATGCGGGTCACGTAGACAAGTTCATGCTTTTGAATGGGGTATGGCAGGCGCCAGTTCAGGCCCGCGCCCACGGTTGACTTGTATTTGCCGAACTGGGTGATGACCGCCTGCTGGCCTTCCTGCACGATGAACACACCGGTGCCCAGCCAGATCACCACGGCCACGGCCGCGATGACGCCCAGGCTGACACCCGCGTTCTTCATGCCCGGCTGGAAGCCTCCGTTGTTGCCGTTCCCCGGCCCTTTGCCGTTACCGCCGCCAAACAGCCCCGCGAGCTTGCGGTTGAGGTCCCTGAACATTTCATCCAGATCCGGCGGCTGGCCGGAATTTCCTTGTCCGCCGCGTTGGCGCCCATCGGGCTGCTGGCCATTTTGCGGAGGACGCGGCTGCTGGTTGTCCGAAGGCTGCGAACCGCCTTCGGATGAGTCATCACCACGACCCCAGCGAGGATCATTCAGGTTGAACATCCCGCGTATGCGCCGGGGCAGGCTGGCCCGGCGAAATGCGAAGTTGTCAGAATTCATGCCAAGTCTCTTATTCTCTTAGACGCTTGATAAATAAGTATTGTGCCAATCAATGTTCATCAGGCCGAAATTCAACAGCGGGCTCAAGGGACATCATGCGCTTTCCCAATGCCATTGCGTTCTCGGACAACTCCTGGCGAAGCAGTTGCAAGCCCTCGCCGTCGCGCGCGCTCACAAACACGCGCGGCAGCCTGCGGCCATCGATTTCGTATTCATCTCGCATCTGCACGGGCAGTTGCCCCGCAGCGATGGCATCGAGCTTGTTGAACACCAGGACCTGCGGGATCTCGTCGGCGCCGATTTCCTGAAGGACACGCTGAACCTGCTCGATCTGCTCGGGGAAATTCGGATTGGAGGCATCCACCACATGCAGCAGCAGGTCGGCTTCGACCGCTTCCTGCAGCGTTGCCTGGAACGCATCCACCAGGCCGTGAGGCAGATCGCGGATGAAGCCGACGGTGTCCGAGATGGAGATGGAGCCGATCTCCGCGCCCAGGTACATCTGGCGCGTAGTGGTGTCGAGCGTGGCAAAAAGCTGGTCGGCCGCATAGGCGCGAGCCTTTACCAGCGCGTTGAACAGCGTTGATTTGCCCGCGTTGGTGTAACCCACCAGTGACACGCTGAACACCTCGCGGCGCTCGCGCTGGCGGCGCTGCGTGTTGCGCTGCTTCTTGACCTTGACGAGACGTTCCTTGGTGCGCTTGATCGCATCATTGATCATCCGCCGGTCCAGCTCGATCTGTGTTTCGCCCGGACCTCCGCGCGCGCCGATACCGCCGCGCTGGCGCTCCAGGTGCGACCAGCGGCGAACCAGCCGGGTGCTCAGATATTGCAGGCGCGCCAGCTCGATCTGCAGCTTGCCTTCATGGCTGCGTGCACGCTGGGCGAAGATTTCAAGGATCAGCAAGGTCCGGTCATTGACCGGAAGCGCCAGCGCGCGTTCGAGATTGCGCTGCTGGGCCGGGCTCAGTGCCTGATCGAAAAGGATCTCCCTGGCGCCATAGGTCTGGGCCAGGAGACGGATCTCCTCCGCCTTGCCCGAGCCGACAAACAGCGCCGCATCAGGCGCCTTGCGCTTGCAGGTGAGCCGGGCAACGGGCGTGAGGCCCGCGGTTTCGGCCAACAGGCCGAGTTCTTCGAGCTCCCCATCGAAATGGGGAGTTCCAAAATCAACCCCGACAAGAATGACCGGGGCTTTATCTTGCGCAGGGACTGGATCTTCAACGCTCAAAGTCTAGAGCCTTCAAATAAGAACTCTCGGCCTTGACGGCCGAAGAGTGACCGCCATGCAAATGGCGATATTACTGATTGTTGTCAGCTTCCGCGTTTTCCGCCGTGGAGAAATTCACGGCGCGCCCCGGGACGATGGTGGAGATGGCGTGCTTGTAGACCATCTGTGTCACCGTGTTGCGCAGCAACACGACGTACTGATCGAAGGACTCGATTTGTCCTTGAAGCTTGATGCCGTTGACCAGATAGATCGAAACGGGCACATGCTCACGGCGCAGTGCGTTCAGGAATGGGTCTTGTAGAAGTTGGCCTTTATTGCTCACGATATTCTCCGTGTTCTCAGAGCGTTGTTGTAAACCGACACCTTACCACAGCCGCCACCTCCCACACCCTGCGGGGGCTTGAACGACTGTTGTTTCAGTGCTAGCGCCTCAATAGGATTATTTGTCGGCGTAAGGATTATGTGAGGTCTTCATTTCAATTCGCAAGGGTGTTCCTACAAGATTAAATTCCTTGCGGAAGCGCGCCTCGAGGAAGCGCTTGTAGGCGTCCGTCACATGTTCGAGCGAATTGCCATGAATGATGATGACCGGCGGGTTCATCCCTCCCTGGTGCGCATAGCGCAGCTTGGGGCGGTACATACCGGATTTCTTGGGGGTCTGGAACTGCACCGCCTCCAGCAGCAGGCGCGTGAGCACCGGCGTGGGCATCTTGCAGGTTGCGGACTTGTAGGCCTGCAGGATCGACGTCCACAGCGGGCCGATGCCCTGGCGCTTGCGCGCGGAGATGAAATGCAGCGGCGCGAACTTCAGGAACGACAGGCGGGTTTCGATCGAGCGCTCCACCATCTGGCGCTGGTAATCATCGACGGCGTCCCATTTGTTCACCGCCAGCACCACGGCGCGGCCGCTTTCAAGGATATAGCCCGCGATGTGCGCGTCCTGATCGGTCACGCCCTGCGTGGCATCCAGAAGCAGGAGCACGACGTGGGCGTTTTCAACCGCCTGCAGCGTTTTGACCACCGAGAATTTCTCGATGGCCTCGAACACCTTGCCCTTGCGGCGCAGGCCGGCCGTATCGATCAGCTCGAAACGCTGGCCCAGCCGCTCGAAGGGCACGGAAATGGCGTCGCGCGTCGTGCCCGGCAGGTCGAATGCGACCAGGCGCTCTTCACCCAGCCAGGTGTTGATCAGCGTGGATTTGCCCACGTTCGGGCGCCCGGCCACCGCCAGGCGAATAACGCCGGCGCCATGATCGTCTTCATCGTCGTCCGGCTCCGGCAGGTCGAGCTGCGCGAGCGCATGTTCGACCAGCGCGCGAACCCCCTGGCCGTGAGCGGCGGAAATCGGGTACACCTCGCCCAGGCCGAGTTCATAGAACTCGGACATGTGCATGCTGTCCTTCATGCCTTCGGCCTTGTTGCCCACCAAAAGCGTTGGCTTGCCCAGACGGCGCAGGTATTTGGCGATCTCGTGATCCTGCGCCGACAGGCCGGCGCGCACGTCCACCACAAAAATGACCACGTCGGACTCCGCAACCGCCTGCTGCGTTTGCTTGGCCATCTCGCGGAAGATGCCGGTGGATGCGTCCGGCTCGAAACCGCCGGTGTCGATCACGATGTATTCGTGCTTGCCCTGGCGGCCATTTCCGTAATGCCGGTCACGCGTCAATCCGGCGAAGTCGGCGACGATGGCGTCACGCGATTTCGTCAGTCGATTGAACAAGGTGGACTTGCCCACGTTGGGGCGTCCGACCAAAGCAATAACAGGCTTCATGTTGTTTGAGTCTATTCCGGCCTGAAGCCAAAGATTCCGCCGTCGTGGGTGACCACGACGAGCGTGTCGGCAGCGGCCACTGGAGCCGCCGCAATACCTGATTTATCCGTCGTCAGACGGTTGAGCGGCGCGGCATCCTCGCGCGACAACATGTGCACATTGCCGGTCGAATCGCCAATCACCACGGAACGTCCCAGCACCAGGGGCGCGGTCAGCTCCCTATAGAGCAGGCGGTTGCTGCTCCATACCCTGGAGCCATCGCTGCGCTTCCACGCAATGACGCTGCCGTTGCTCTCGACACCGTAGAGGTTCTTGTCGTCCCCATCGATACCTTCGCTGCCCTTGGCGGTCTGCGTCCAGATCACGGCGCCGCGATTGGCGTCGATGCAGCCCACGGATGCCTGGAAGGCCCGCGCGCACAGGTTGTCGCCGATGCGGCTCGTGCGCCCCACAATTTCCACCAGGCGCTCCACATCGTTGGTGCCGCGCGGGCTGGCGAGCGGAGCTTCCCAGCGAATCGAGCCATCGTCGGGGTTGAATCCGATCAGCCGGCCCGCCAGGCCCGTCACCAGCGTGTTGCCGACCGGCAGGAGCACGCCTTGCTGGCGCAGGATAAGCGACTCGCCCGGGCGCTGCTGCGTCCACAGGCGCTGCCCGGACGCCGCGTCGAAGGCATAGACCGACCGGTCCGCCGCCAGCACGAACACGCGGTTGCCCGCCACCAGCGGCGCCGTGAAGACCTGCACGGGCAGGCTCTTGCGCCAGATTTCCCGACCCCCTTCAATGGTGATCAGTTGATTGCCGCGGCTGACTACCGCGCTCCAGCGGCCATCCGTGCCCACGCCCGCCGACAGCGGCTCGCCGACATTCATCCGCCAGATGTCGGCGCCGGTGCGCGCATCCAGCACCAGCACCTCGCCCGAATCCGACGCCAGCGCCACGGTATTGCCGTTCACGTGCACATCCAGCACGATGTTCGCGGCCTTGCCCATCTTGGCGTGCCAAGCCTGCGCCACGGGAATGACCGGGATGTTGGGGCCGAGTTCAGCCGGCTTCGGCGCCGAGCGGCCAAAGAACGAGCAACCGCTCAGCACGAGCGCGGAGCACAACAGCGCACTGCCCACAAGGGCCGCGCGGGATGGACTGGACGACAGCATTTTCAGTTTCACTGACTACTCCCGGTTGTTTGAGCCGACGCGACCTGCACCTTCGAGCCGATCGCATTGAGCTTGGCCTCGATCACGCGGCGATAGGTATTGCGCGAATCGAGCGCGGCGTATGCCTTCTGGTACTCCAGCGCGGCGGCCTTGGTGTCTCCCTGCAGCACCAGCACGTCCCCCCTGCGGTCGGCAAACGCAGCCGTGAATTCGGGCGGCACGTTGCCCTCCAGCTTCTGAAGCGCCTCGGGATAGGCCTTCTGCTCCATGAGCACGGCGGCCAGGCGCAGGCGCGCGACCGCTTTCTGTCCGTCATACTTTCCCTGGGCCGCAAGCCACTCCAGCACCGGCTTGGCGCCGTCGAGATTCCCGGCGTCCACCATCACCTTGGCGGCGGTCAGCGCCGCCTGCCCCGCCTGGGCCGTCGAGGGATAGCGCGACTTCATCTCCTCGAATGCGGGCAGTATGCGCTGCGGGTCGTTTGCCATGGCAACCGCATCCACTTCGTCGAGCAGGCGGGATGCCTGCACGGCCTGGCGGTTCTGCCAGAACTGGTAGCCGTTCCATGCGGCGAAACCGCCGCAGACGACGACCACCACCGCTGTGATCAGCGTTCCCCAGGTCTTCCAGAAGTGCTTGATCTGGTCGATCTGTTCCTGTTCTTCGAGGTCAAAATGATTGGCCATGATGATGTGTTCCGCTGCTTGTTTGCTTAACCAGAAATCTTGAGAGCATCTGCCCAGCCGTCAATGGCCGAGAGCTGCCGCTCGGCCTGCTGACCGTCGCCGTCGCGCAGCGCCTTGACGGTGACCGCGCCGCGCGCCATCTCGTCCGAGCCGAAAACCAATGCGAAGCGGGCGCCGCTGGCATCCGCCTTCTTGAACTGCGACTTCATGCTGCCCATGCCTTCACCGGCGGTCGTGGGAGTATGCATCTGCACGCTGACGCCCAGGGCGCGCAGCTTCTGCAGCGTCGCCATGACCTGGGGCAGGCTTGCGGCATCGGGCACCACGGCGTATGCATCGGGCGCCAATGCGGGTACCTGGCTGCCCTGTTCCTTGAGCAGTTCCAGCACGCGCTCGACGCCCAGCGCCCAGCCCACGGCGGGAGCGGGCTTTCCACCGACTTCCTCGATCAGGTAGTCGTAGCGCCCCCCGCCGCAAATCGTGCCCTGCGAGCCCAACTGGGTCGTCACGAACTCGAATACGGTGAGGTTGTAGTAATCCATCCCGCGCACGAGGCGCTGGTTCATCGTCCACGGGATGCCGTTGGCATCGAGAATGGCCTTGACGGTGTCGAAATGCCTGAGCGACGCCTCGCCCAGGAAATCGTACAGGCGCGGCGCGCCGTCCACCAATTCCTGCATCGCCGGGTTCTTCGTGTCCAGGATGCGCAGCGGATTGCTGTAGAGCCTGCGGCGCGCGTCTTCGTCGAGCGCATCGACGTTCTTCTCCAGATAGGCAATCAGCGCGGCGCGGTGCGCCTTGCGCTCCTGCGGCTGACCCAGGCTGTTGAGCTGCAGCTCCACATTCTGCAGGCCGATCTCCTGCCAGAGGCTGTGGGCCAGCAGGATCAGTTCCGCATCGACCTCGGCGCCGGGAAAGCCCAGAGCTTCCGCGCCGATCTGGTGGAACTGGCGGTAGCGGCCGCGCTGCGGGCGCTCGTGGCGGAACATGGGTCCCATGTAGTAAAGGCGCTTGCCGCCTTCATACAGCATGGTGTGTTCAACCACGGCGCGCACCACACCCGCCGTGGCCTCGGGGCGCAGCGTGAGCTGCTCGCCGTTGAGCTTGTCCTCGAACGAGTACATCTCTTTTTCGACGATGTCGGTCACCTCGCCCAGGCCGCGCACGAAGAGCGCCGTGGGCTCGACGATGGGCGTGCGCATGTTGCGGTAGGCAAAGCGCGCCATCAGGTTGCGGACCTTCTCTTCAAGCCACTCCCACCTGGCTGACTCGGGCGGGAGGATGTCGTTCATCCCCTTGATGGCCAACAATTTTTGAGTCTTGCTCAACTGAAATACCTTTTAGTTGTCTGTGGCGCTTCGGCCGCGCCTTCAATGATGCGAAAGATGGGATTTTCACCTGAATGCGAAAGCGCACTCCGAAAACCGGTGCACGATCTCGTCAATCAAGTGATCGTTTGTTCAATCACACAGCTTCCTGCGCCTTCCCCGCGCCAAAACGATTGGCGATATAGCCTTCGACGATCTGCTGGAATTCCCTGGCGATGCCCTCGCCGCGCAAGGTCATCGCCTTTTCGCCGTCGATGAACACCGGCGCGGCGGGCGCCTCGCCAGTACCCGGCAGGCTGATGCCGATATCTGCATGCTTGCTCTCGCCCGGCCCGTTGACGATACAGCCCATCACCGCCACCTTGAGCTTTTCCACGCCCGGATACTGGCCGCGCCAGATGGGCATCTGCATGCGCAGGAAGTCGTCGATCTGCTTGGCCAATTCCTGGAACGTCGTGCTGGTCGTGCGGCCGCAGCCGGGGCAGGCGGTAACGCTGGGCACGAACATGCGCAGGCCCAGCGACTGCAGTATCTCGGAGGCGACCACCACTTCCTGCGTGCGGGCCTCGCCCGGCTGCGGCGTGAGCGACACGCGGATGGTGTCTCCGATGCCTTCCTGCAGGAGCACCGACAGCGCCGCGGTGGAGGCGACGATACCCTTGGTGCCCATGCCGGCCTCGGTCAACCCCAGGTGCAGCGCGTAGTCGCAGCGGCGCGAAAGTTCACGGTAAACGGAGATCAGGTCCTGAACGCCGCTGACCTTGCACGAAAGAATGATCTGGTTGCCGTCCAGCCCCATTTCCTCCGCGCGCCGGGCGGAGTCGATGGCGGATGTGATCAGCGCTTCGTACATGACCTGCCTGGCGTCCCAGGGCCGGGCACGGCGGCTGTTCTGATCCATCAGGCTGGCGAGCAATTCCTGATCCAGGCTGCCCCAGTTCACGCCGATGCGAACCGCCTTGTCGTACTGGATCGCAGCTTCGATCATCTGCCCGAACTGCCGGTCGCGCTTGTCGCCCTTGCCCACATTGCCCGGGTTGATGCGGTACTTGGAAAGCGCCTTGGCGCAGTCCGGGTACTCCGTCAGCAAACGATGGCCGTTGTAATGGAAATCACCCACCAGGGGCACGTTCTCGCCCATGCGGTCGAGCTGTTCGCGGATGTAGGGCACAGCCGCCGCCGCCTCCGGCGTGTTGACGGTAATGCGGACCATCTCGGAGCCCGCGCGCGCCAGTTCCTTCACCTGGATGGCCGTGCCGATGGCGTCCACCGTGTCGGTATTGGTCATGGACTGCACGCGCACCGGAGCGTCGCCCCCCACGGTGACGACGCGCTCGCCCCACACCACCCTGGCCTGGCGCGATCTGCGAGCCGCGGGAGCCGAGATCGCCACGGGCTGTTCCATAAAGGTCATCTTCACTTCACCTCAAAGCGCGCGACCCTGCCGTGCGCATAACCGGCCATGGACATGGGTTGGCCGCGAATGATCACATCGGTCGCATCGGGGCGGCCGACCGTCACGTTGAATGGAGGAGCTCCCGTCGCCACGACGCTTTCGCCCGCCGCCAGCTCACGCTGGAGCACGACGCCATTGACGGCGCTCACGATCTTGATCCAGGATGGCTCCCGGGCGCGGACTTCCAGCACCTTGTCGGGATCGCCCGCAGGCAGCGGAGCGCTTCCCGGGGCTGCCGGTGCGGCGGCGGCCAGCACTGGCGCACTGGCCCCATCCAGCGCCGCCGCCGGGGCCGTCACGCTCCGGGTTGCAGCGGCAACGACGGCAGGTTCCGTGCCGGTGGGCGATTCAGCCGCTGGCGCGGCCTCCGTGCCTGGCTCAACCGCCGCCACGGGTTCGCCGCCATCCACGGCGCTGCCGCCCACATGCCCGGACACGGCCACCGCACCCGCTGAATCCTGGCCCGGTTCCTTGCGCGGAAAGAAGGCCACGGCCAACGCTCCCACCAACAGCACTGCAACGGCAACAAGCACCCATCGCGACTTGCTGGGCGTCTCCAGCACGGACTCGGACTTGAAGCGGATCGTGGGATCCTTGAAGGATGCGTTCAGCCCGCGTGTCACCTGCAGGGGCTGCGGCGCGCCCGAAGGCAGCAAGGCCAGCACCTGCGCCGCATCGATCTTGAGCGTGCGGCAGACGCTTGCGGCCAGCGCGCGCATGAAGACATTGTCCGGAAACTCGTCGTAGCGGTCCGCTTCCAGCGCTTCTATCTTGCTGACAGACACTTTCAGCGCGACCGCCAAGGCCTCCGGATGCACGCCGTAGGACTCGCGCGCCTGGCGCATCAAGGCGCCGGCGGTCACGCCCGTGGGGCCGAAGCCTTCGCCCGCGTTGTCCTCGGGCGCCTGCGTCCCCAAACCCACCTGCTCACTCATTGAAAGCACCTCTCTCATAGGCCAGCGCCTGCCTGGAATCCGGGAACCGCTTGTGCAGCTGGCCGGCCAACTGGCGCACCGCCGGCTGATCCCCCAGGGCACGCTCGACCTTGATGCCCAGCCACAGCGAATCGGCGGTGGCGAAGTTTCCGTTGTTCACACGGCGGATATAGAACTGGGCATGCTTCGCATCCCCTTTCTGGAACTTCAGCTGCGCCAACTCATAGCCGAGGATCGGATTGGCCGCATCGAACTCATAGGCCTTCTGCAGGACGGGCTCGGCCTCGTCGGGCTTGCCCGATCGCACAAGGCACACGCCCTTGGACATCAGCGTCTTGTTCCGGTCCATGTAGGTGGGAATGGACAGGGCCCTGTCGAACAGCTCATCGGCCTGTGCATATTGCTGCTTCTGGCACTGCAGCCAACCCATGTTGTGCATGATGTCGGGGTCGTTGGGGCGCATGCCCTGGGCCTTCTGCAGGTTTTCCTCCGCCAGATTCAGGTCGCCCATCTGCATGTAGATGAGCCCGCGCAGGTGGTAGGCATCGGTGAACCTGGGATCCGTCGTGAGCGCCTGGCGCGTTTCCTCCAGCGCGACCGATGTCTGCCCGCGCTGCAGATAGCTGGCGGCCAGCTCCAGGCGGATGCGCGCGCGGCGGCGCACGTCAGTCTCGCCATCGGCGGAGACCGTATCCTTCTCGGCTTCGACAGCGGAAGTATTCATGGAGGAGCAGCCGCCAAGACTCATGGCAGCGGCGAGCACCGTCGATGCACCCAGCCCCGTCAGAGCCGCACGCCGCCATCCAACGCCCCATCCATTCATACTGACTCCCTTATGTATATCACCTCAAGCAGTTGGCTTGATTTCAATGGTCCTGAGCTTGGCCATGCGCTGTTCAACCCGGGTCCGGTCGCGCACATCGCCAGCCAGTTGGCCGCAGGCCGCGTCGATATCGTCGCCGCGCGTCTTGCGCACCGTCGTAACGATACCCGCGTCGGACAACATTTTTGAAAAAGCCGTCACCTGGGCTGCGCTGGAGCGCTTGAGCCCCGACGCCGGAAACGGGTTGAACGGGATCAGGTTGAATTTGCAGGATACGCCGTCCGCACCCTGGCCGCGCACCAGATCAATCAATTGCTGCGCATGTTCCTTTTGATCGTTCACACCCTCGAGCATGCAATATTCGAAAGTAATGAAATCACGTGGAGCATGCTCCAGATAGCGGTTGCAGGCCTGCAACAGTTCCTTGAGCGGATATTTGCGGTTGAGCGGCACCAGATTGTCGCGCAGCGCATCGTTGGGCGCGTGCAGCGACACCGCCAGAGCCACCGGACAATCCTGCGCCAGCCGGTCCATGAACGGCACGACGCCGGAGGTGGATACCGTTACCCTGCGCCGCGAGAGGCCGTATCCGTGGTCATCCAGCATGGTGCGCAACGCGGGCACCAGGGCGGAATAGTTCTGCAGCGGCTCGCCCATGCCCATCATCACCACGTTGGAGATGACGCGTTCATCGGTGCCGAAGCGCTTGCGCAGGAAATGCTCCGCATACCAGAGCTGGGCGATGATCTCGCCGGTCGTGAGATTGCGGCTGAAGCCCTGATGCCCCGTCGAGCAAAAGCGGCACCCCACCGCGCAACCGGCCTGCGAGGAGACGCACAGCGTGCCGCGGTCATCCTCGGGAATGAAAACTGATTCGACCGCATTGCCATCCCCCACGTCGAACAGCCACTTGATCGTGCCGTCGGCGGAAATGTGCTCGGTCACCACGGGCAACGCCGTGACGTGCGCGCAGCCGCGCAGCTTCTCGCGCAGCGACTTGGCCAGATCGCTCATCTGGTCGAAATCGCTTGCTCCGCGCTGGTGAATCCAGCGAAACAGCTGCGTGGCGCGAAAGCGCTTCTCCCCCAGCCCCTCGCAAAAAGCGGTGAGCCCATTCAAGTCAAAGTCGAGAAGATTCGTGGTCATAACAAAACCAGTCCATGTCCACGCGGGAGAGAAGTTTCAAAAAATCCAGATCGCACGGACCATTGAGACACCTCAAAGGCCGTGCGGTTCCCGATGGATCAACGGGAATAAACGTTCATGCCAGGGAAGAAGAATGCCACTTCCACTGCGGCGGTTTCAGCGGCGTCCGAGCCGTGCACTGCATTGGCGTCGATGCTGTCGGCAAAGTCGGCGCGGATGGTGCCGGGAGCGGCCTTCTTGGGATCCGTGGCGCCCATCAGTTCACGGTTCTTGAGGATGGCGTTCTCGCCTTCCAGGGCCTGGATCATCACGGGGCCGGAGATCATGAAATCCACCAGATCCTTGAAGAAGGGGCGTTCCTTGTGAACAGCGTAGAACTGCTCGGCCTCCAGGCGCGACAGGTGGGCCATGCGAGCGGCCACGACCTTCAGGCCGGCAGCTTCGAAGCGGGCGTAGATTTGGCCGATCACGTTCTTTGCAACTGCGTCGGGCTTGATGATGGAGAGGGTACGTTCGATAGCCATGAGGATTTCCTGTTGATATGGGGACTTTTTTGCCCGGGAGCCCTGCACCTGCCGATCCAGCCCGTACAGATAAATTCCCCGGGAGCAAAACCGGATATTCTAGCTTTTCGCAAGTCCCCTGGCGAAGCCATATTCGATTGGGGGCGTGGCGGCAGGGGAAATGCGCCGTGTCATGAAGCTGCAATGACAGCATCCTGGCACACGCCCCACTCCCGGCGCCCCGCCATCCGGTCAACGGTCGCGACGGCGCCCCGAATTGCGCTGCTGCTGGCGCTGGCGCGAGAAGCTGTCGCTGCCGATGTATCCCACCGATGTCTTCATCGGGTCAGGCTGCGAGCCCGCGCCACCCGACTTCCTGCTGCGGCCCTGAGCGCCCTGGTTTCCGCGATTGCCGCGTCCGCTGCTATTGCCGCCGCTGCCGCCGTTGCCCATCGCCGCGCGCGGCCCGCTGTTGCGCGGACGGCTATCGCGGCGCTGGCCGGGGCGGCTGCCGCCGTCGCTACGCGCCCGCGCATCGATCATGCCGCCCGCACCCGCGGCCTGCATCAGCGCCCGGATGTCACGCTCGTCCAGCTCCATGAACGCGCCGCGCTTGAGGCCGCGCGGCAGCATCATCGCACCGTAGCGAATGCGGATCAGGCGGCTCACCGCGTGGCCGACGGCTTCGAACAGACGGCGCACTTCGCGGTTGCGGCCTTCGGAGATAGTCACGCGATACCACTGGTTCGCACCCTCGCCGCCGCCATCATCGATGGAGCCGAAGCTGGCCATGCCGTCTTCCAGCTGCACACCGGCAAGCAGGCGCTCCTTCTCCTCGGCGCTCAAGGCGCCAAGGACGCGGACAGCGTATTCACGCTCCAGCCCGAAGCGCGGATGCATCAGCTTGTTGGCCAGTTCACCGGAACTGGTAAACAGCAGCAGGCCTTCGGTATTCAAATCCAGGCGGCCAACCGACTGCCACTTGCCTTGCATGAGGCGCGGCAGCCTGCGGAACACCGTCGGACGATTCTGCGGATCGTCATGCGTGACGACTTCGCCCACCGGCTTGTGATACGCCAGCACGCGCACCGGCGGCGGCTCGATGCGAAAACGGATCGGCTTGCCGTTGATCTTGACCTGATCGCCAAACTGCACGCGCTGGCCGATGTGGGCCGGCTCGTTGTTGACCGAAATACGGCCTTCCAGAATCAACTGCTCCATTTCGAGGCGCGAGCCGACGCCAGCCTGCGCCAGCACCTTGTGCAGCTTGGGCGTTTCAGCCTGCGGAGGCAGCACGCGCTTGGCGGGCGCAATGGCCTCGTCATCCTCATCGCGGTCGAGCTGGCCGGAAACCACGTCGGCGAACCGATAGCCCTCGTTGTCTTCGGTATTGCGCTGCGCGCGGCCGTCGGGGCGACGCCGCCCGCCTTGTTCGTTGCCTCTGCCGCCATCGCGCCGATTGCCGTGTTCGCGCCTGCGCGGCGCATTGCCGCCGCCCACGCTTTCCTGTCCGGCCACGGGATCGTTCGATTCGCCCTCCCCCGCCCCTGGAGAGGGCGGCGCGACATCGGCCCGGTCTTCGGATGGAGTGTCTTGCGGCGGCAGCGGATGCGCTGGCTGCGTTGGCGCCCGCACATCGGGTTCCGCCGCGACGGAAGGCTCGGACTCCGTGCCCCCGGCCTCCTTGGCGGCCTTGGGCTTGACAGCGCGGGGAGCACGAGGGGTGCGCGGGGCGCGGGGCTTTTTCGCCTCGGGCGCTCCCGCGTCCGCCGCTGCCGCCGGTAATTCGGCGCTCTGCTGGTCTGCAGTTTTCTTGGTGGATTCTTTCATTTGTTTTTTCCCGCGTCATCATCCTCGCCGAAGGCCGGAGGTTCGCCGGATTGCGCATCCGGCGGGCCGCTGTCTTCAACCGATTCCTGTGCAACGCTTTCGCCCTGAGGCATTTCGCTTTCTGTATCCATGACACCTGCCTGGACGTGCGCGTCAGGCAAGGTGTCGTCAATTTCCACATCAGCCGCACCCTGCGGCTGCATGATTTCTTCAGGCTCCTGCGGATCTTCCGCCTGACCTGGCTCGCTCTCCAGATTCGCTTCGAACGCCGGTGCCGTCTCCTCTTCCATCACCGCGAAGAGGTCATTACCCTGAACCGGCTCCGCCGACGCCGTGGACTGCGCCGGGCCATCGCCGCCCGCTCCAGCCCCATCGTGGGCCGGTGCGTCCAGCAGGTCTCCCTGGGCGGATTCTTCCGGACTTTCACCGCCGAGCGCATCCAGCATCGCGGACTGGGCAGCCGGATTTTCCAGCACCGGCAACTGGTCGAGCGACTGCAGCCCCAGGTCATCCAGGAACTGCCGTGTCGTGGCGAACAACGAAGGGCGGCCGACGGTCTCTCGATGGCCGATCACCTCGACCCAGCCCCGATCTTCCAACTGCTTGATGATCAGGCTGTTGACCGTGACGCCTCGAATATCTTCGATATCACCCCGTGTGACGGGCTGACGGTAGGCGATGATGGCCAACGTCTCCAGAGTCGCCCGGGTATAGCGCGGCGGCTTCTCCGGATGCAGGCGATCGAGATACTCCCGCATCTCCGGGCGGCTCTGGAAGCGCCATCCGGTCGCCACCGGCACAAGCTCCACGCCGCGCTGCGTCCAGTCCAGCTGCAACTGCGAGAGCAGATTCTTGATCGTATCGGCGCCCAGCGCATCTTCGAACAATGTCCGCATCTCGCGCACCGTCACCGGCTGTTGCGCGCAGATCAATGCCGTTTCAAGGACCCGTTTGGCATCCAACGTATTCATGGTTCCGCAATTCCGGAAAAAGATGGCCGCCACGTTCGGGCGACGACTCGAATGAGGAGAACACCTGCAGCGCCGGGACGATGCTGGCCAGGCCCTGGCAAAGGCACCCGCGGCTCATGGGGGCTGATTCAGCATGGCCCGCAAGCCGCGTCGGACACCAAGCCTGAACCCAACTCAGGCAGGGCATCAACAGTATTGCCGGGTCGGAGGGACAGTCCACGCGATTCCGGCAGCCGATCTGCATGGCCAACCGACTCTCTCGGCGCCCGAGCCGGCGATACCTCGGCGCATGCCGGCTTTCGCCAACAGGGCCAGCGAGAATTCACTCAGACAATCCCTGCCCCGCATTGTAGCGCAGGCCCCAGAAATCAAGCGCCGCGCGCATATCGGCGGGCAGTCCGGAGTGAAACACCATCGGCTCGCCCGTGGCGGGATGAACGAACGACAGCCGGAAAGCATGCAGCGCCTGCCTGGCGATCGCCTCCACGGCCGCGCCGCCGTATAGCGAATCGGCCAGCAAGGGATGGTTGATGGATGCCATGTGCACGCGAATCTGGTGCGTACGGCCGGTATGCAGCGTGCAGCGCACGAGGCAACCCTCCGCGCAGTTGTCGAGCAACTCGATATCGGTTTGCGCGGTCTTGCCTGGATGACGCTCGAGATCAACCACCGCCATGCGCAAGCGGTTGCGCGGATCCCGCCCGACAGGCGCATTCACATGCCGCACCACAGCGCCAGCCCACGCACGCCAGCCGATGGCCAGATACTGGCGGCTCACCTCGCGCGCGGCAATCATGCGCACCAGCGCGTCCATGGCGCTTCGGGTGCGGGCCACGACCATGAGGCCGCTGGTGTCCTTGTCGAGCCTGTGGACAATGCCCGCACGCGGCAGCGCCCTGGCCTGCTCGTCGCGGCCGAGCAGCGCGTTGAGCAGCGTGCCGCTCCAGTTGCCCGCGGCCGGATGAACCACCAGGCCAGCGGGCTTGTTCACCACCAGCAGATGCTCATCCTCATACACCACGTCGATCGGCAGATCCTCGGCCTTGAAGGCCTGGCTCTGCTGCGTGGGCCGCATTTCGATCCGCAGGAGGTCGCCCGCTGCCACCTTGACGGAAGGCTTTGCGGCCTGGCGGCCATTGATCTCCACCGCCCCCGCCGCCTGCAATTGCTGCAGATAGCTGCGCGAGAATTCAGGAACCAGGTCCGCCATCACCTTGTCGACGCGGATCTGGTGCTGCCCGGAGGAAACGACGAATTCGCGTACCTCGATTTCGGCCGGGGAGTCACCCTCGCCGTCTTCGTCCGCATCGGGGGCGCCCACGGCGCACTCGGCTGAAGATGCGGACAGACCGCCAACCGCGCCATGCGGGCCGGACTCAGGATCCAGCCCGCTGCCGGGCCGCGGCGCGGTCGAGCTGTTTTTTCGTCTGCTTGCCAATGCGGCCAATCCAGGGGATCAACGGGAAGGCAGGTAGCGCGATGGATCCACCGGCTTGCCCTGGCGGCGGATTTCGAAGTGCAGCTTCACGCGATCGGTATCGGTGCTGCCCATCTCTGCAATCTTCTGCCCCTTGCGGACGTTCTGGTCTTCCTTCACCAGCAACGTCTGGTTGTGCGCATACGCCGTCAGGAAGGTGTTGTTGTGCTTAAGGATGATCAGGTTGCCGTAACCCCGCAGGCCTGCCCCGGCATACACCACCCGCCCGTCCGCAGCGGCCAGGACCGGATCTCCCGCCTTGCCGCTGATGTCATAGCCCTTGTTGCGCGCCTCGTCGAAACCAGCCACCAGCGAACCGTTCGCAGGCCACATGAAGTTCATTTCATCGCTGCCGGCCGCAGGTGCCGGAGCGGGTGCGGGAACCGGAGCAGGCACGGGCGCCGACGCCACGGGCGCACTGGCCGACGCCTTGGGCGTGCTGGCGCTGGGCGCGGGAGCGCTTGCTGGAACGCCGGCCGACGCCACGGGGCGTGTAACCGCACCCGATTCAGCGGAGGCTCCGGGCGGAATGACGCGCAGTACCTGTCCCACTTCAATCACGTTGGCATTCTCGAGATTGCTCCAGCGGGCAATATCCTTCCAGCTCTGGCCATGCTCAAGACCGATGCGGATCAGCGTATCGCCGGGCTTGACCGTGTAGTAACCGGGCTTGCCCATGTTTTCATATCCGGGCAGGGTCTTCGGATCGATGGCCGGGGTGCCCGTCTCTGCCGAACCTTGCGCGGCTCCTGCCGAGGTGCCTCGATCTTCCACGGGAGCCCTGTTCACCGACGTGCTGCCGCAACCCGCCAGCAACGCGGCGGCGGATGCAACACAAGCCCAAGCTACAAGACTACGCGACATATTCATAACAACGTTCCTTCACGCGACCCCCGATTTTAGGGGGACGAAATTGACGGCCTCCAGGATGGTCTGCTTGAGTCCCGCCGTGGTCTTGTCCACCACGAGCAGTATCTGCTTGCCCCCCGGGCCTGCCATGGGCGCCACAAGACGGCCGCCCACGGCTAATTGATCACACCATTGCTGGGGCAGGTTCTCGCCACCGGCGGCCGAAATGATGGCCGCGTACGGCGCGCCTTTGGGATATCCCAGCATGCCGTCTCCCAGGATGAGGTGGACGTTGGAGATTCTCAAAGGGCGCAGGTTCTCCCGAGCCTTTTCGTGCAACGCGCGAAGCCGCTCGATGGTGTACACCTCCTTGGCGATCCGGCCCAGGACCGCGGCCTGATAGCCGCATCCCGTGCCGATCTCGAGAACCCTGCCCAGCCCTTGCGTCTTGACGGCAGGCGCGCCCAGCAGCAATTCAGCCATACGCGCCACGATACTAGGTTTTGAAATGGTCTGCCCCAAGCCTATCGGCAAACTTGTATCTTCATATGCCTGATTGACGAGCGCACTGTCAACAAATCTGTGCCGCTCGATCATTCCCATCGCCGAGAGCACCGGAGGATTCGTGATCCCCGACTCGGAAAGGCGCCGCACCATGCGAGCGCGCACTGCCACGGAATCGAGCCCCACGCCCACCGGCGCGGCAGCCACGCCGCTTCCCTGCATGCCCGCAAGCTTGAGTGCCGGCCTGGCGATCGATGGTTGCGGCACGGCCGATGGCAGGCGGGCCGGGAAACCCGGTCGGCGCTGGCTCATGCGCTCCCCTCCCGCGAACGCTCACCCGCCCCTTGGGCGAGCATCTGCCCCCAGTAGCCAATGCGTTCGTGATCCGTCAGATCGACCTTCAGCGGCGTCATGGAAAGATGACCATGCGCGGTGGCATGGAAGTCGGTCCCTTCGGCCTCGTCGAGCGCCGGACCGGCGCTGCCGATCCAGTACATGAGGTCCCCCCGCGGGCTTTGCTGCTCGATGACACGCTCGGCCGCATGCCGACGGCCAAGCCGGCATACGCGCACAGGCTTGAGCGCCTCGAGCGGCATGTTGGGAATGTTCACGTTGAGCAGCCACGGCACGCCGCCCAGATGCTTTCCGGCCTCGAGTTGCTGCACGAACTCGCGCGCCTTGGCCGCCGCCGCATCGATTTCACCCCAACCCTTGTCGACCTGCGAAAACGCAATGGCCGGAATCCCGAACAGATACCCTTCCATCGCAGCCCCCACGGTGCCCGAATAAATGGTGTCGTCCCCCATGTTGGCGCCGTTGTTGATGCCGGCGACGACCAGATCCGGCTTGTAGCCGAGCAGTCCCGTGAGCGCGATATGCACGCAATCGGCGGGCGTTCCGTTCACATAGCGGAAGCCGTTGGCCGCCTTGTGGACATACAGGGGGGAATGCAGGGTCAGCGCATTCGATTTGGCGCTGTTGTTGTGTTCAGGCGCGACGACCTCGACATCGGCAATGGTCTTGAGCGCTTCATATAACGCGACGATACCCGGCGCCTGGTAGCCGTCGTCATTGGAGATGAGAATCTTCATGGTCTCGGGTGCACTGAATGCGGAATTGTAGGTTGCCCCGGAGGCGATGTGCTCGAATTCGAGACGATAAAACATCCTCCGGTGCAGTTTGTCCTTCATGGACATGCGGCTGTGCCGGATTGCAAAGCCCGTGGCCTGCGCAAGGGAAATGCAAGGGAAATGGCTCGCGGGAGTGCTTGCCGCCGCTTGACTTAAGCAGCGCAGCCGCTACCGTGACGAACACGGCAGCCCCGGCTGCAAAATCATCCGGCCCTCATCCAGCTCCATTGTGACCGACTCCGCCATGCCGAACCGCCTTTTCAACATGCCCGCAACGCTCGACCGCCGCCAATGGCTCGCCCGCGCGGCGCAATGCGCCGCCATGGGCTCGCTGCCACGGTGGGCATGGTCGAACACGGCGCTACTGCAACACAACCCCTTCAGCCTTGGCGTGGCCAGCGGCGATCCCCTTTCCGACGGATTCGTGATCTGGACCCGGCTGACGCCCGTGCCCGGCTCGGCCGCCCATCCCGCCAGCCTGCCGGATATCCCGTGGATGGGGGCGCAGACCGTGCGATGGGAAGTCGCCGAAGACGAGTCGTTCCGGCGCATCAGCGCAAGCGGCGCCGCCAGCGCCGACCCCTCGTTCGCACACAGCGTGCACGTCGAGGTCGGCGGCCTGCAGCCTGGCCGCTGGTACTTCTATCGTTTCATGCACGCGGATGCCGTCAGCCCCATCGGCAGAACACGAACCGCGCCCGCCCCCGGCGAGATGCCGCAGCGGCTGCGTGTCGTATATGCCTCGTGCCAGCGCTGGGAGCACGGCTTCTATTGCGCCTGGCGGCATGCCTGCGCCGACCAGCCCGATCTGGTGCTGTTCCTGGGCGACTACATCTATGAATACGCATCGCCAGCACACCCCGAAGGCCTGGCCCGCGTGCATACCCTGCCTCTGCCCCGATCGCTGGAAGACTACCGCGCACGCTACGCACTGCACAAGAGCGACCCCGCCCTGCAGGCCGCGCACGCCGTCGCGCCCTGGGTGGTGACCTGGGACGACCACGAAGTCCAGAACGACTACACCGGCAACTACGGCCGCGACGGCATGACCGCCGATCTGCTGCTCATGCGTACCGCCGCGTGGCAGGCCTTCTACGAGCACATGCCGCTGCGCGCCTCCAGCCTGCGCCACGACGGATTCCACAGCCTGCAACTTTTCAGGCGCATCCAGTGGGGGCGGCTTGCCCGCTTTCACGTACTCGATGCGCGCCAGTACCGCGACCGCCAGGCCTGCCGCAAACCCGGCAGTTCCAGCGCGGCCGCCGTACATCCCGACAAATGCCCCGAGCTGCTCGACCCCGCGCGCAGCTTTCTGGGATACGAGCAGGAAAGCTGGCTCACCCAGGGCATCGCCGACGACGCCGCCAGCCGCGCGTTCCGCTGGAGCGTGGTCGCCCAGCAGACACTCTTCTCGCCACGCCACTACCCCAGCGGCACCCGCTCCACCGATAGCTGGGACGGCTATCCCGCAGCGCGCGACCGGCTCATTCGGGCCATCGACAGGACGCCTCCGCGCAACACCGTGTTCCTTGGCGGAGACATACACCAGAACTATGTCTGCAACATCGAGGCCGTGAACGCCCGTGCCGTGGATGGAAAATCATCCCGCGTGATCGCCAGCGAATTCTGCGGGACATCGATCACATCGCGCTCGGGCACCACGCAGGCCAAGGTGGATGCCGTGCGGCGCATCAACCCGCACGTGCTGCTGGCCCGCTGCGAAGAGCGCGGCTACGGACTGTGCGACATCACGCCGCAGCGCTGGCGAGCCACCCTGCGCGCGATCACCGATCCGCTGGACCCGCAATCCGCGGCATATGACCTCGCCGGCTTCACCGTCGAGGACCGCCGGGCCGGCCCTCAACCTGGATGACCGCCAACGGGCACGGCCGCCCCATGCGCGGTCGCGGACAATACCGTCTTTGAGAAAAAAGTACCGGTCAGTGAACGACATTGCAATGAACGAAAAATCAGGACAGAAACCAGAGCTCGCGGAAACTGATTGGAGCGCCCACACGCCCATGATGCAGCAGTATCTCGCGCTCAAGGCCCGGCATCCCGATACGCTGCTGTTCTACCGCATGGGTGATTTCTACGAAGTTTTCTACGGCGACGCGGAAAAGGCCGCGCGGCTTCTGGACATCACGCTCACCCAGCGCGGCCAGTCCGGCGGGCAGCCGGTCACCATGGCCGGCGTGCCGTTTCATGCGCTGGAGAACTACCTCGGCCGCCTGATCAAGATGGGCGAATCGGTGGCGATCGCCGAGCAGGTGGGCGAAGTGGGCGCGGGCAAGGGCCCGGTCGAGCGCAAGGTCGTTCGCGTGGTCACGCCCGGCACGCTCACGGACAGCGAGCTGCTTTCCGACAAGAGCGAATCGCTTCTGCTGTCGCTGCACCAGGGGCCGCGCGCAAAGGCGGGGCTGGCCTGGTTCAGCGTGACGCAGGGGCTGGTGCATCTGGCCGAGTGCTCGCATGACGAGGTTGCCCAATGGATCGCGCGCATCGCACCCAGCGAAGTGATCTACAGCGCGGGCGTGACAGAGCGCTTCGAGCAGCAGCTCATGCAACTGCGACAGTCCGGACTTTTCAGTTGCCCCCTGAGTCTCAGGCCCGACTGGCAGTTCGACGGCGCGCTGGGCGAGCGCAAGCTGCTCGAACACCTGGGCGCCGCGAGCCTCCAGGCCTGGAACGCGCAAGGCCTGACGCAGGCGCACGCCGCCGCCGCCGCCCTGCTCACCTATGCCGAACACACGCAGGGCCGCGCGCTCACGCACGTGCATGGTGTGCGCGTTCAGCGCAACGATCAGTTGATCAACCTGCCCGTCACCACGCGCCGCAATCTCGAGCTCACGAAAACGCTGCGCGGAGAAGACTCGCCCACCCTGTTCTCGCTGCTGGACGCCTGCATGACCGGCATGGGCAGCCGCACGCTCAAGACCTGGCTGCTGGAGCCTGGGCGCGACCGCGCCGACGCGCGCGAGAGACACGCGGCCATCGGCGTTCTGCGCGGACCGGGCTCGGGCGACGGCCCATGGCGGATGCTGCGCGATCAATTGCGTGGCGTGGCCGACGTGGAGCGCATCACGGCGCGCATCGCATTGCGCCAGGTACGCCCGCGCGAGCTCGTCGCGCTGGGCCGCACGCTCGAAAAATCAGCGCTGCTTGCACAGTTTCCCAAGGCGCCCGATGCGCTTCTTGCCAGGGTGTTCGAGCATCTGGCTCCACCCTCGGACTGCACGCAGTTGCTCCGGGCCGCGATCATGGAAGAGCCCGCCGCGCTGGTACGCGATGGCGGTGTGATCGCGCCCGGCTTTGACGCCGAGCTCGATGAGCTGCGCGGCATCCAGAACAATTGCGACAGCTTTCTGCTGGAGCTGGAAACGCAGGAGAAGGAGCGCACCGGCATTCCCAACCTGCGCGTGCAGTTCAACAAGGTGCATGGCTTCTATATCGAAGTCACCTCCAGCTATCTCGAGCGGGTGCCCGACAACTACCGCCGCCGCCAGACGCTCAAGAACGCCGAGCGCTTCATCACGCCGGAGCTCAAGGCGTTCGAAGACAAGGCGCTTTCCGCGCAGGAGCGCGGCCTAGCGCGCGAGAAGTTTCTCTATGAGCAGATTCTCGACCGGCTGCAGGCGCATGTGCCCGCCCTCACGCAATTGGCGCAGGCGCTTGCCACGCTGGACGTGCTGTGCGCGCTGGCCGAGCGCTCGCTCACGCTGAACTGGTGCGCGCCGCAATTCGTGCCGGAGCCCTGCATCGACATCGAAGCCGGCCGCCATCCGGTCGTCGAGGCGCGGCTGGCGGAAACTTCATCCGGCGCATTCATCCCCAACAACACGCGGCTGAACGCCAACACGCGCATGCAGATCATCACCGGCCCCAACATGGGCGGTAAATCGACCTACATGCGGCAGGTGGCGCTGATCGTGCTGCTCGCCAGCATGGGCTCATACGTGCCCGCCGCCGCATGCAGGCTGGGGCCGATCGACGCCATCCACACCCGCATCGGCGCGGCCGACGATCTCGCCAACGCGCAATCGACCTTCATGCTGGAGATGACCGAGGCCGCGCAGATACTGCACAGCGCCACGCCGCACTCACTGGTTCTCATGGACGAGATCGGCCGCGGCACCAGCACCTTCGACGGCCTGGCGCTGGCCAGCGGCATCGCCACCCATCTGCACGACCGCACCAAGGCGTTCTCGCTCTTCGCCACGCACTATTTCGAGCTGACCGAACTCTCAGCGCGCCACCAGCACGCCATGAACGTGCATGTCGGCGCAACCGAGTCGGGAAGCGACATCGTTTTCCTGCACGAGATCCAGCCCGGCCCGGCCAGCCGCAGCTATGGTATCCAGGTGGCCAAGCTGGCCGGAGTGCCCGCCGCGGTCATCAACCATGCGCGCCATGCGCTCGAAACGCTGGAGGCCCGCGCGGGCGAGGACGATCTGCAAGTCGATCTGTTCGCGCCGCCGCCCGAGCCGCCCCATGCAGAGGTCAGCCAGGTGGAACTGGCGCTGGCCGGAATCAACCCCGACGCGCTGAGCCCGCGCGAGGCGCTGGACGCGCTCTATCAGCTCAGGAAACTGCTCGGCTGAGGCGATGGCGCTCAGGCCAACGTGAGCACGCCGTCCCAATCCACGCGCTGCATTTCGTCCCAATGCGCGACGATCATGCAGCGGGAGGCCTCGCCGTCCCGCGCCTGCTGATTTGCCAGCCTGAACTCGTTGAGCGTGTCCTGCACGTACTGGATGGAGGCTTTGTCGAGTGCCGCCAATGGCTCGTCGATCAGGGTAAGCGCCGCGCCGCTGGCCCATGCTGCCGCCATCCACAGCTTGCGCAGCGAACCCGTGGAAAGCGCCAGCAGCGGCTTGTGCAGATGCACCTGCAAATCCAGCCCTTCGGCATGACGTTCAAAATCCTTTGCGGACCACTTCGGGAAGGACCTTGAACGCTGCCGCACCCAGTCGTGGCACGTGGCCTGCAGCGAGCGCTCGTCCGGTACGGACCGAGGATGCCGCCAGAACACATCGGCAGCCGCATCGCATCCATATTTCAATGTGCCGCCGCGTGGCTCGATGTCGCCGGCCAGCGTACACAGCAATGCCGTCTTGCCCACGCCCTCGCCGCCCTGGACCAGGTGCAGGCCGGCGGGCCACGCATGGGCGGGACAGGACAGCAGCGGGCCGCCCGGAAAACCCAATTGCAATTCTTGCGCGATGACCACCGCCGCCGGATCGAATGAAGTTGTGCCTGTAGTGCGCATGGCTGGAGCGAAGCCGAAAGAATCCGGCCCCGCTGTTCGGGTGAAAATGACAGGCTGTCATTTTCCAGCACGAAGCGACCGACGTGGCACAAGTTCTCGACTATCTGATTTTTGATTACAGCGAAGATGAAGACGGCAACGGCGCCTGGGATGCGATGGCAAGCGTGGCCGCCGCGCGCCTGCCCGCGCTCACGTCGGAGATCGAGGCCCTGCTGCAATGGGCCGCGAGCAGGTTCCCCGGCAGGCGCGGCGCGCTGGAGGATGGCGCGGACTGGGACTACGACCTCTGCGCCCAGGACGACCTGGGGCAACCGCTGGCAGCATCCTTCGATCCACACCAGCGGCAGCTTCGGCTGAGCGCCGCCGCCCACGGCAACACGACGGTCACGCTGACCCTGAGCGGCAGCCCGGCGTTCGCACAGGCCCTGCGTGAATCCTTCGAGGTGGACGGCGGCTAATTGACGCCTCGCGCTCAGTCCGCCGATACCGCCTCGTCCCAGTTGCCCGCCACGTTCTTGAGCAGCGTATTCACGGCGGCCAGCCGCTGGTTGCGCAAATCGATCAGATTGCGCTCCGCGCTCAGGACCGTGGTCTGCGCCGACAGCACGTTCAAGTAGGCAACGATGCCCGCCTTGTATTGGTTGCTGGTCACGGTAAGCGCCTTGCGCGCGGCCGCGGCCGCCTCGGTCTGCGCCTTCAGCTCCTCGGTCAGCGAGCCTGCAGCCACCAGGTTGTCCTCCACCTCCTGCAACGCGGTGATCACCGTTTGCCGGTAGTTGGCCGAGGCCAGATCGAGCTGCGCGCGCGCTGATTCAACCGCCGCCGAGCGCGCTCCGCCGTCGAACAGCGTCAGCGCGAGCGACGGGCCCAGCGACCAGAACAGGTTGGGCAGGCTCAGCAAGTCCGAGAGCGTGGAATTGCGATAGCCTGCCGTGGCCGACAGCGTGAGCGACGGGAAATACGCCGCCCGCGCCACGCCCACCTGCGCATTCGCGGCAGCCGCGCTGCGCTGGGCGGAGGCGATGTCGGGGCGCTGCTCCAGCAACTGCGACGGCAGCATGGCAGGCACCCTCGGCGGCGTGGGCAGCACGCCGGTATCTGCAAGGCTGAAGTCCGCCGGCGCCTTGCCGAGCAGCGCGGCCAGCGCATGCTCCAGTTGCGCGCGCGTGGATTGCGACTCTATCCATTGCGCCTGGGTGCTCTTGTATTGCGATTCCGCCTGGGCCACGTCGGCGGAAGACACCACGCCGGAGCGGTATCGGTTGATGGTGAGCTGCCAGCTTTGCTCATAGGCGGCCAGGGTCTCTTTGAGCAGGCGCTGCTGGGCCTCGGCCGCGCGCAGCGAGAAATAGGTCTGGGCCACGGAGGCCTCCAGCGACAGCCGCGCCGCCGCCAGATCGAAGCGGCTGGCCTCGGCACTGGCTTCGCTGGCGCTGACCGCGCCCGAGACACGCCCCCACAGGTCCAATTCCCAGCTCGCATTCAGGCCCAGCGAATAGGTGTTGTTGATGCTGCCGCCGCGCGCCACGTTCTCGCCCGATGAGTTGGAGTACGTGCCGCCGCCCGTACGCGCGCGCGAGCCGCTTCCCGTCGCGCCAAGCGTGGGAAACATCGACGCGCGGCTGCTGTCCACGGCAGCCTGGGCCGATCGCACGCGCGCCGCCGCCTGCGCGAGGGTCGGGCTGCCCGACTGCGCCTGTGCCTGCAACTGGTTCAAGGTGGCGTCGTCGTAGAGTTCCCACCAGCGCCGCGGCACCGGGGCGGCGGCACCAGCGAGGCCCGTGCGCGCCGGCACCCACAGGCCGGCATCGGCGCTCAGGTTCGCCGCTTCCTTGAAGTGCTCGGGAACCTCCAGCGCGGGGCGCTGCAAAGGCTCCTGCGTGGAGCACCCCGCCAGCAGCAGCGCCGCCGCCAGCAGCCCCGGGACAAACGGTCTTTTCATGAAATTCTTTCCGGTTTTCACGTTCTTCCTTCCCCCGCCCGGGCCAGCGGCCGCGGGACCGCAGGGTCCGCGCGGCGCAGCCATCCCGGGCGCCGGCTCCAGCCGCCCACCACACGGTTGCGCAGGCGCTCGAGCAGCACATAGACCACTGGCGTGGTGTAGAGCGTGAGAAGCTGGCTCACGATCAGTCCGCCCACGATGGCGATACCAAGCGGCTGGCGCAGCTCTGCCCCGTCACCGCGCCCGAGCGCCAGCGGCAGCGCTCCGAAAATCGCGGCCAGGCTGGTCATGAGAATGGGGCGAAGGCGCAAATCGCAGGCGCGGTAGATCGCCTGCACCGGCGTGACGTGGCCGCCCTTTTCGCGCGCAAGGGCAAAGTCGATCATCATGATGGCGTTCTTCTTCACCAGCCCGATCAGCAGGATCACGCCGATGAAGGCGATCAGCGAAAACTCCGTCCTGAACAGCATGAGCGCCAGCAGCGCGCCAACGCCCGCGGAGGGCAATGTCGAGAGAATCGTGATCGGATGCACCAGGTTCTCGTAGAGAATGCCCAGCACCAGATAGATCGTGATGATGGCGGCCAGGATCAGCAGCGGCTGGCCTGCCAGCGCCTGCTGGAATGCGCCCGCCGTACCGCTGAAGCTGCCGCGCACCGACACCGGCACGCCCAGATCGGCCACCGCCTTGCGGATGGCGTCATTGGCCTGCGACAGCGAAACACCCGGAGCGAGGCTGTAGCTCACCGTGCTCGCCGGCGTTCCGCCCTGATGGCTGACCGCCAGCGGCGTGTTCGTGGTGGTGATCCTGGCGAACGCCGTGAGCGGGACCTGTTCGCCGGACTGGTTGACGAAGAAGAACCCGCGCAAGGTCTCCGGACTCTGCAAAAAGCGCGGCGCGGCCTCCATGACCACACGGTACTGGTTCAGCGGGTTGTAGATCACGCCGACCTGCCTCTGTCCGAACGCGTCATTGAGCGTGGAATCGACCTGCGCCATGGTCAGCCCCAGGCGCGCGATGGCGTCCCGGTCGATGACCAGCGAAGTCTGCAGTCCATAGTCCTGCACGTCGCTGTTCACGTCCTCCAGCTCCGGCAAGGCCGAGAGCACCTGCCGGATGCGCGGCTCCCAGGTGCGCAGGTCCTGGATATCGTCGGCCTGGAGCGTGTATTCATAGGACGCCATGCTCTGCCTGCCGCCGATGCGTACGTCTGTCTGCTTCATCATGAAAAGGCGCGCGCCCGGCTCGTCCTTGAGCTTCTCGCGCAGCCGGTTGATGACCTCATCCGACGAGACCTTGCGCTCGGCCAGCGGCTTGAGCGACATGAACATGTTTGCCGAATTGCGCTGGCCACCGCCGGTGAAGCCTGTCACATATTCCACCGCCGGGTCTTGCTGGACGATGGCCAGAAAGCGCCTGATTCGCCGCTCCATCGCCTGGAACGAGCTGGCCTGGTCCGCCCGGATGAAGCCCATCACGCGGCCGGTATCCTGGTCGGGAATGAAGCCTTTTTCGATCACACGGTAAAGCTGCACGTTCAGCGCAATCACGCCCAACAGGATCAAGAGCACCAGCGGCTGATGGCGCAGGCACCATGCGAGCGATTGGCGATAGACGACCATGGAGCGGTCTTCCGCCCTGCCGATGGCTGCCGAAAAACGGTCCCACGCCAGCCCCAGGCGGCCGCGCGCCTTCCTGCGCTTTCGCTCCAGCTCCTTCGGCGTGCGCAGCAGCGCCGCGCACATCATCGGAGTGGTGGTCAGCGACACCAGCATGGACACCAGGATGGCCGAGGACATCACCACGGCGAATTCGCGGAAGAAACGCCCGACGATGCCGCCCATGAACATGATGGGCACGAAGACCGCGATCAGGGACAGGCTCATCGACACCACGGTAAAGCCGATCTCGCGCGCGCCATCGAGCGCGGCGCGAAGAGCCGATTTGCCCTTCTCCATGTGGCGCATCACGTTCTCCAGCACCACGATGGCGTCGTCCACGACGAAGCCCGTGGCCACGGTCAACGCCATGAGCGAGAGATTGTCGAGCGTGTAGCCGCACAGGTACATCACCCCGAAAGTGCCCATGAGCGACACCGGCACGGCCACCGCCGGGATCAGCGTGGCGCGCAGATTGCGCAGGAACAGGAACACCACCAGGATCACCAGCCCTATCGAGATGACGAGCGCCCGTTCGACCTCCACCACCGATGCGCGCAGCGTGGGGGTCCGGTCGGAGACGATGGTGATGTCGATGGCTGCGGGGATCGACGCCTCGAGCTGCGGGAGCAGCGCGCGAACCCGGTTCACCGCCTCGAGGATATTGGACTCGGGCTGCTTGAATACCTGCAGCAGGATCGCGGGCTTGCCGTTCATGACGCCATAGTTGCGAACGTCCTGCACGGAATCCGACACCTCGGCCACGTCCTTGAGCCGGATGGCGTTGCCGTTGGACCAGGTCAGCACGAGCGGCGCATAGTCCGCGGCCACGCGCGCCTGGTCGTTGGCCGCTACCTGCCAGTAGTGATCTTCCCTCTCGACAGCCCCGAGCGGCCGATTCGCATTCGTCGCGGATATCGCGTTGCGCACCTGCTCCAACGACACGCCATTGGATGCGAGCCGCACCGGATCGAGCTCCACGCGCACGGCGGGAAGCGCTCCCCCTTGCACCGACGCCTGCCCCACGCCCTCGACCTGCGAGAGCTTCTGCGCCAGCACCGTCGAGGCCGCGTCATACATCTGTCCGCGCGTGAGCGAATCGGACGTGAGCGCCAGCATCAGGATGGGCGCATCGGCCGGATTGATCTTGCGATACGTCGGGTTGCTGGGCATGCCCGACGGCAGCATGGTGCGCGCCGCGTTGATCGCCGCCTGCACGTCGCGCGCCGCGCTGTCCACCGTACGGCTCAGATCGAACTGCAGCGTGATGCGCGTGCTGCCCAGGCTCGAACTCGATGTCATCTCGTTGACGCCGGCAATGGCGCCCAGCGACCTCTCCAGCGGCGTGGCCACGGTCGCCGCCATGGTGTCGGGCGCGGCGCCGGGCAGGCTGGCCGTCACCGAGATCGTCGGGAAATCCACCTGCGGCAGCGGCGCTATCGGCAGCAGGAAGTAGGAAATCCCGCCCGCCAGCGCCAGCCCGATCGTCAGCAACATCGTGGCGACCGGCCTGAAGATGAATGGAGCGGACAGGCTGGACCAGCTTTTCACGGAGCTTCTCCCAGCCTGCGCTCCTGCTCATCCAGCTCCGATGGAGGAAGATTCACCGGAGGCAGGCCGCGCTTGACGCGCCACTTCTCCACCCAGCCCTCGAACGTCAGATAGATCACCGGCGTCGTGAACAATGTCAGCAGCTGGCTGACCAGCAGGCCGCCCACCAGGGTCACGCCCAGCGGATGGCGCAGCTCGCTGCCGACACCCGTTCCCACCATCAGCGGAACGGCCCCCAGCAGGGCGGCCAGCGTTGTCATCAGGATCGGGCGAAAGCGCAGCATGCAGGCCTGGAAGATGGCATCGTGCGCGTTGCGCCCTTCCTCGCGCTGCGCCTCCAGCGCGAAGTCGATCATCATGATGGCGTTTTTCTTCACGATGCCGATCAGCAGCACGATGCCGATGATGGCGATGATGTCCAGATCCAGCCCGAACAGCAGCAGCGCCAGCAGCGCGCCCACCGCCGCGGACGGAAGCGTGGAGAGGATCGTCACCGGATGGATGGTGCTTTCATAGAGCACGCCCAGCACGATGTACATGGTGACCACCGCCGCCAGCACCAGCAGCAGGGTATTGGACAGCGAGGCCTGGAATGCCAGCGCCGCGCCCTGGAAGTTCGCATCCACCGACAGCGGCAGCCGTCCCTCCTCGCGCATGGTCTTCATCACGTCCTGCACGGCCTGCACCGCATGGCCGAGCGATACGCCCGGCGCCGTGTTGAACGAGATCGTCGCCGCGGGCAACTGGCCCACGTGGTTCACCGACAGCGCCATGCTGCGCTCTTCGATCGTTGCGATCGAGGTGAGCGGAACCGGCGGGCCGCTGGTGGATGCCACGAAAATCGACTGCAGCGCCTCGGGCCCGACCTTGAACTGCGGCGTGACTTCCAGAACCACCCGGTACTGGTTGGACTGTGTGAAGATCGTGGAGATCAGCCGTTGGCCGAATGCGTTGTAGAGCGCGGTATCGACCGCCGACACCGTCACGCCCAGGCGGCTTGCCTGGGCGCGGTCGATCTTCACGAACGCCTGCTTGCCCTG
Organism: Diaphorobacter ruginosibacter; assembly: GCF_040396215.1. GTDB lineage: Bacteria > Pseudomonadota > Gammaproteobacteria > Burkholderiales > Burkholderiaceae_C > Diaphorobacter_A > Diaphorobacter_A ruginosibacter_A. Next base: position 35,152 of record NZ_JBEBOW010000003.1, read on the forward strand.
GCTTTGCAGATCGCTGCCCACGTCCAGCAGTTCGGCCAATCCCTGCATGCGCTGCGTCAGCGCATTGGCGCTGGACTCCAGCACCGCCATGTCCGGCGAGGACAGCAAGAGCTGGTACTGCGTGCGGGCCTGCCGGTCCTCGATGGTGAGATCCTGCACCGGCTGCGCGAACAGGCGGATGCCGGGCACCTTGCCCGCATCGTCCGAGAGCCTGCGCACCACGGTTGCCACGTCATCGCGCTGGGCATGGGGCTTCAGATCGATCAGCATGCGGCCCGCGTTGAGCGTGGTGTTCGTTCCATCCACGCCGATGAAGGACGAGATCGACTGCACCGCCGGATCCTTGAGCAACTGTTCGACCAGCGCCTGCTGGCGCTGCGACATGGAGGCAAACGAGATCGACTGATCGGCCTCGGTCGTGGCCTGGATGGTGCCGGTGTCCTGCTCGGGAAAGAAGCCCTTGGGCACGGCGAAGTACAGCAGCGCGGTGACCAGCAGCGTCGCCAGGAAAACGATCCAGGTGAGGCCGCGATGGTCCAGGACCCAGCCGAGAATGCGGCCGTATTTCTCGATGGTCGCGTCGAAGAACCGCCCTGTCGCGCGATACAGTCGGCCGTGGCTCTCCTGCGGCGTATGCCTGAGCATGCGCGCGCACAGCATGGGCGTGAGCGTGAGCGATACGAGCGCCGAAATCGAAATGGCCACGACCATGGTGATGGCGAACTCATGGAACAGACGGCCCACGACGTCGCCCATGAACAGCAGCGGAATCAGCACCGCGATCAGCGAGATGGTCAACGAGATGATGGTGAAGCCGATCTGCTTGGCTCCCTTGAGCGCCGCCTGCATGGGCGGATCGCCGCGCTCCACGTAGCGCGCGATGTTCTCGATCATGACGATGGCGTCGTCCACCACGAACCCTGTGGAAATGGTGAGCGCCATCAGCGTCAGGTTGTTGATCGAGAAGCCCGCGAGATACATGAGTCCGAAGGTTCCAATGAGCGACAGCGGCACCGCGAAGCTGGGAATCAGCGTGGCCGTCGCGCTGCGCAGGAACACGAAGATCACGGCCACGACCAGGCCGATGGCCAGCAGCAGCTCGAGCTGCATGTCCTCCACCGAGGCGCGGATGGTCACCGTGCGGTCCGTCAGTATCTGCACGTCGACCGAGGCGGGCAGCGTTTCCTTCAGTTGCGGCAGCAGCGCCTTGATCGCATCCACGGTCTGGATGACGTTCGCTCCCGGCTGGCGGCGGATGTTGAGAATCACACCGGCCCGCGCCCCCTGTTCGGGGTTGCCCGCCCAGGCCGCGAGCCGCGTGTTCTCGGCATCGTCCACCGTGGTTGCGACGTCGGAGAGCCGGATCGGGTTGCCGTCCTTGAAGGCGATGATGAGATTGCGATACTCCGCCGCCGACTGCAGCTGGTCGTTCGCGTCGATGGTGGAGGCGCGCGATGGGCCGTCGAAGCCGCCCTTGGCTCCCTTCACATTGGCTGCCGAAATAGCCGTGCGCACATCGTCGAGCGTCATGCCGTAGCTCGCGAGCGCGGTGGGATTGGCCTGGATGCGCACGGCGGGCCGCCTGCCGCCCGCGATGCTGACCAGGCCTACGCCCTTCACCTGTGACAGCTTGGGCGCCAGCCGGTTCTCGACCAGATCGTTCACACGGATCACGGGCAGCGACGGCGACGTGATGGCCAGCGTGAGGATGGGCGCGTCCGCTGGATTGACCTTGCTGTACAGCGGCGGCATCGGCAGGTCGCTGGGCAGCAGGTTGGAGCCCGCGTTGATCGCCGCCTGCACCTGCTGCTCGGCGACATCCATGGACATATCGAGCGAGAAGCGCAGGCTGATGACGGAGGCGCCGCCCGAGCTCACCGAGGACATCTGGTCGAGCCCTGGCATCTGCCCGAACTGCCGCTCCAGCGGCGCCGTGACGTTGGAGGTCATCACATCCGGGCTCGCGCCGGGGTACAGCGTGGTGACCTCGATGGTGGGATAGTCCACCTGCGGCAGCGATGAAATCGGCAGCAGCCGGTAGGCCAGGATGCCCGAGATGAGCACCGCCACCATGAGCAGCGTGGTGGCGATGGGCCGCAGGATGAAGAGACGCGAAAGATTCATGTTGGCTGCCGGTTATGGTGCTGCGCTGGTTGCCCTGGGCAACACCTGCTTCAGCGGCTGGCCGCCGGCCCGGCAGCGGCGGATGCGGCAGAAGCAGCTGGAGCGGACGCGCCCTCGCGCGCTGCCTGCGCCTGCGAATGCCCGTGCGGTCCCGACGCCGCGCCAGCGGGCGCGTCACCCCGCGCGGCGCGTTCCTCGCGCATTTTCTGGAAGAACGCGGCACGCTCTTCGGGCGACATCCCGGCCACCCGCGCGCGGATCTCGGGCGGCAGATTGCGCGGCATGCGCGGCGCCCCGGCGGCGTTCTGCACGGCCTGATCCACCTTGGTGACCTTGTCGGACTCGATGATGGAAACCTGGGCGCCTTCGCGCAGGCGATCGATGCCGTCCGTGACCACCCGGTCGCCCGGCTGCAGATCACCCTGCACGCTCACGCGATCGCCGTCGGCCGCGCCGATCGTCAGCTTGCGCTGCGTGACCGTGTTGTCCGGCTTGACGAGATATACGAAATTGTTCTGCACGGCGGTGACGGGAACCGTGAGCACGTCGCGCAGCAGGTCGGTCTGCAGCTTCACGTTCACGAACTGATTGGCGAACAGCCGGCTGTCGGCATTGTCGAAGGATGCCTTGGCCCTGACGGTGCCGGTCGTCGTGTCGATGGCGTTGTCAAGCGCGTTCAGCCGCCCCCTGGCGAGAAGCTGCTTCTGGTCCCGGTCCCACAGCTCGACCGGCAGCTCCTGCCTTTCGGCCATGCGCCTGGAGAGCACTCCCACGTGCACTTCCGGCAGCGAGAACAGCGCGTCTATGGGCTTGATCTGCGAGATGGTGACGATGCCGTTGGTGTCGGACGGATTCACCACGTTGCCCAGATCCGCCTGGCGCAGGCCGAGGCGCCCGGAGATCGGCGCCGTCACCCGCGTGTAGCTGAGCTGGAGCTCGGCGGCCTCCACCTGAGCCTTGTCGGAGGCCACGGTGCCCTCGTACTGGCGGACCAGCGCCGCCTGCGTGTCCACCTGCTGGCCGGCGATCGAGTCCTGCGCCTGCAGTTCCTTGTAGCGCTGCAGGTCCAGTTGCGCATTCTTCAAAAGAGCCTGGTCGCGCTGGTAAGTACCCTTGGCCTGATTCAGGGCCGCCTGAAAGCTGCGCGGATCGATCTGGGCCAGCAGTTGACCGGCCTTCACCTCGTCGCCCTCCTTGAAATTCAGCCGGATCAGCTCGCCAGAGACCTTGGCCCGCACCACGGCGGTGGCGCGCGCGTTCATCGTGCCGATGGCGCTGACCAGCACCCTCACGTCGCCACGCTGCACTTCCCCGGCCGATACGGGCTGCGCCTGAGCGCCAGCCCCCGTGCCACCGGGGCCGCCGCGCTGGCCGCCCCGGCCCGCCTGTTGCTGCTGCGCAGGCGAAGAGACGGGCTTTTTCTGATACCACCACCAGGCGCCGCCCGCCACCAGCGCCACTGCGGCCACGCCGGCGATCAGGCCGGTTCGCGCGCGGCCCCGGTGTGCAAAGGCGAAGGACACTGGACGGCTGGCAGATGGGGCGCGAAAGAGCATAGGTGTCTCGAATGAGGTCGGTTCCCGGGCGATGATAGCCACGGCCTGTAAACGATTGGTGAACGCCGCGCCAATAAACTTGTCCGGCCCGGCGTGGCGGCAATACGCGGACTTCCAGCATATATACACTGAATCACCACAAGCCCCGCCCGCTCAAGCCGACTACACTTGCCCCCTTTCGACTTTTAAATTTCTTCGAACCCTATGACGTACTGCGTCGCCATCAAGCTCAATGCCGGGCTGGTGTTCCTCTCCGACTCCCGGACCAATGCCGGACTGGATCAAATCAGCTCGTTCCGCAAGATGATGGTCTATGAAAAGACGGGCGACCGGTTCATGGTATTGCTCTCCGCGGGCAACCTGAGCATTTCGCAGTCCGTGCGCGAAATCCTGCAGGTCACGAAACTCAGTTGCGCCGACCATGAGGAGCCGATCACCATCTGGAACGCCACCAGCATGTTCGACGTGGCCCGCGTCCTCGGCGCGGCCGTGCGCCGGATCTACGAGCGCGATGGCGAAGCGCTGCAGCGCTCGGGCGTGGACTTCAACGTCTCGCTCATCCTGGGCGGGCAGATCCGGGGCGAAGGCATGCGCCTGTTCCAGGTGTATTCGGCGGGCAACTTCATCGAAGCGACCGCGGAGACGCCCTATTTCCAGGTCGGCGAATCCAAGTACGGCAAACCGGTGCTCGACCGCGTGATCACCATGGCCACGCCGCTCAATGAGGCCGCCAAGTGCGCCCTGGTGTCGATGGACAGCACGCTGAAATCCAATCTGTCGGTCGGATTGCCGCTGGACCTCGTCATCTACGAAGAAGGCCAGTTCTCCTCGGAGAAAATCGTCTGCATCGACGAGAACAACCCCTATTTCCGCATGGTTCACGAGACCTGGGGCGAGCGCCTGCGCGAAGTGTTCGACAGCATCGAGGATCCCGCGTGGAACGGCGGCGCGACCGATGCGCCGATCCGCGTCGAGCCGCAGCGCAGCCGGCATCTCAAGAAAATCACGGATCCACGCGAAAAACTCATCTGATCACCAACCGGGCCGTACGGCGAGCCGGACCGGCCAAGCAAGGCCGCCCGCCGCTTGCGGCCAAGGGGCAATACGGCATGCCTTCCATCGTCTTCTCCCACGGCAACAGTTTTCCAGGCAGCACCTACAAGGTGTTGCTCGACGACCTGCGCGGGCGCGGCTACGGCGTCAGCGCGGTCGAGCGCTTCGGCCATGACGAGCGCTACCGCGTCACGAACAACTGGCCGCTGCTGGTGCGGCAACTGGCCGACTTCGCCGGCGAGCAGGCGGCCCGGGATGGCGCGAAGGTCTATCTCGTAGGCCATTCGCTGGGCGGAATACTGAGCCTGATGGCCGCGGCGCGCCACCCGGACATCGCCAGCGGCGTGCTGCTGCTGGACTCGCCCATCATCAGCGGCTGGCGCGCGAGCGCCCTGGACGTGGTCAAGCGCACGCAGGTCGTGGGTTCGCTCTCGCCCGGAAGAATCAGCCGCGCCAGGCGAAACACCTGGAACAGCACGCAGGAGGCGTTCGAGCATTTCCGCGGCAAGAAGGCGTTTGCGCGCTGGGACGCACGCGTGCTGCGCGACTACGTGGAGCACGGCCTCGCCGATCACCATGGCAAGCGCGTGCTGGCATTCGACCGCGATGTGGAAACCGCCATCTACAACACGCTGCCGCACAACCTCGCGCCCATGCTCAGAAGGCATCCGCTGCAATGCCCCGCAGCCTTCATCGGCGGGCTGGAGTCGGTGGAAATGCGGCAGGTCGGCATGTCGCTCACGCAACGCGTGACGCAGGGCCGGATCACGATGATCGACGGCACCCATCTCTTTCCGATGGAGCAGCCGCACACCACGGCGGCCGCGATCGAGGCGGCGCTGCGCAATCTGGCGGCGATCGGCGCGCGGGCCTGACGGCTATCAGCCCTCCGACCAGCTCACCAGCCCGCTCCATGCGGTGAGCAGCACGACAATGCCGAACACGATCCGATAGTACGCAAACGGCACGAAGCTGTTGCGGCTGATATAGCGCAGCAGCCAGCGTACGCACAGCCAGGCGCTGATGAACGAGAAAACCAGCCCCACGGCAAACAGAGGGATATCCGCGGCGCTCAGCAGAGCGCGCTCCTTGTAGAGGCTGTAGACACCCGCGCCGATCAGCGTGGGAATGGCCAGGAAGAACGAGAAATCGGTCGCCGCCTTGCGCGACAGACCCAACAGCATGCCGCCGATGATGGTGGAGCCGCTGCGGCTGGTGCCGGGGATCATGGCCAGGCACTGCACCAGCCCCACCTTGAACGCATCCAGCGCGGTCATGTCGTCGACAGAGTGCACGCGCGTCGCCACGGCCGTCCGCTTTTCCGCCCAGAGAATGATGAAGCCGCCCAGAATGAAGGTGGTGGCCACGACGATGGGCGTGAACAGGTGAGCCTTGATGAATTTACCGAAAATCAGCGCGAGGACCACGGCCGGCAGGAATCCGATGAGCACGTTGAGCGCGAACTTCTGCGCCCTGCGCTGCGTGGGCAGCTCGATGATGGTGGATCGGATGCGCTCCCAGTACACAAGGATCACAGCGAAGATCGCGCCGGTCTGGATGGCAATGTCGAAGACCTTGGCCTTCTCGTCATCGAAGCCGAGCAGGGCTCCGGCCAGGATCAGGTGCCCCGTCGAGGAGATGGGAAGAAATTCGGTGAGCCCCTCGACCACGCCCATGATGGCGGCCTTGAGCAGTAAAAGCAGATCCACGTTGATGTCCAGACTTCAGGCGAAAGCGCAGATTATGTGCTCTCCACAGAGCAGAAAGTTCCCCGAAGCTGCGGATTGCCCTCATGCGGCCACGGCATATTTGCCGCACACTCATGCGATGGCCGCCACGCGGCGGACCGTATCGAACACTGCCCATGCCTTCCGAGAACCCCTCACCACCGGCAGCGCCTGCCGCGCCATCGCATGCCCCCACGGCCTGGGCCATGCTGCTCGCCCTGACGGCGGGTTTCGCCCTGAGCAACGCCTACCGCACGGTCGCCGCGATCCTCGCCGCGCCGCTCTCGCACGAGCTGGGGCTTTCACCGCAGGCACTGGGAATCTTCGCCGCGAGCTTTCACTTCATGTTTGGAGCCATGCAGTTGTTCATGGGCATCGCCATCGATCTTTGGGGCGTGCGGCGCACGGTGCTGCTGGCTTCGCCGCTGGCGATCGCCGGAGCCGTCACCTCCGCGCTGGCTCCCGGCTATGGCGTTCTGCTGATCGGGCAGGCGCTGATCGGCGTGGGCTGCGCGCCCGCGTTCCTCGCATGCACGGTCTTCATTTCGCGCCACTTTCCCGCCTCGCGTTTCGCGGCCGTATCGGGCATGGCCATGGCCATCGGCACGCTCGGCATGCTGTTCACCGGCACGCCGCTGGCGTGGCTGGTGCAGGCATCATCCTGGCGGGCCGGCTTCGGCGTTCTCGCCTGCATGTCGGTCCTCGCGTGGATCTGGATCTGGCGCGTGGTGCATGAGCCCGCGTGGGAGGACAGCGCTGGCGCACGCAAGGAAACCGTGGGCGAGGCCATCGCGCGCTTTGGCTCGCTTTTCATGCTCCCGCATACCTGGGGCATCGTCGCGCTGGGCTTCATCAGCTATGCGGCGTTCATCAGCCTGCGCGGGCTATGGCTGGGGCCGCTGCTCATCAGCCGCTATGACTTCTCGCTGGTGCAAAGCGGCAACGTAGCCCTGCTGCTCTCGCTGGTGGCGCTTTGCGGCCCGATGGTGTTCGGGCGCATCGACCCGGGGCCACGGCACCGGCGCCGCTGGCTGGTCGCCTGCACGCTGGTCTTCGCCGCGCTGTTCGTATTCATCGGCCTGGCACACAACGCCATGGCCAACATGGCCGCCGCGCTCGCCATCGGCTTCCTGTCGGGTTATCTGATCCTGCAATACGCCGATGTGCGAAGCGCCTATCCCGCGGCGCTCACCGGTCGTGCGATGGCGGCTTTCACGATGGCGATGTTTCTCGGAGTCGCCGCCATGCAATGGTTCACGGGCGCGGTCGCGTCACTGGCCCAGTCGCATGCCGTCGAGCCTTTTGGTCCGGTGATGTACAGCATCGCCGCCCTGCTCGCGCTCGCGGCCGTCGCATTCGTATGGTTGCCGGCACCGCCCAAGGCGGCCGCGCTTCAGAGCTGACTGGCGTTCGATCCATCGCCGCGATACAGCCACGGCACGTCCAGCAGCCGCTCGCCCAGCAGCCGCAGCGACAGGTCGCGCCCCCATCGCACCAGGCCCGTGGCATGAAAGATACTGCCGTTGCGGCGTGAGCGCTCCTGCACCCGGGCGTTGCGCTGCCAGCGGTTGAGCGCGTAGCGGCGCAGGCGCAGGTCGACATCCAGGTCGTGCATGGACAGCGCGCGCTGCAGCTCGGCGGCATCCTCGATCGCCATGCCCGCGCCCTGCGCGAGATAGGGCCGCATCGGATGCGCCGCATCGCCCAGCAGCGCCACCAGCCCCCGCGCCATCTCGCCCGGCCCGCTGACGGGCGGACGATCCGACAGCGGCCACAGCCGCCAGCCGCCGTCCCGCTGCGCCACCGAACGAACCAGGTCCTGAAGCGCGGAGCAGGTATGCGCCAGCGCCGCTTCGAGGTCCGCAGCATTGGCGCGGTGATCCCAGCTCTCCAGGTCGGCGGGCGGCTCGCCGTGGCGGATCGCCACCACGTTCATCAGTTCGCCACGGCGCAGCGGGTACTGCACCACATGCAGCTTCGGGCCGAGCCAGGCCGTGACGTGCTGCGTGCGCAGTTTTTCGGGCAAGTCCTTTTGCGTGAGCACCGCGCGGTACGCCAGATGCCCCGAGGTGCGCGTGGCGGCGTCACCCAGCAGGCGCGCGCGCGTGCCGCTGCGCAGCCCATCCGCGCCCAGCAGCGCATCGCCCTCCACCAGCGCGCCGCCTTTCAGGCGGATCGTGACCACGCCTTCACTTTCCTGGTGGTGCTCCACCGGCGCATTCAGGTTCAGATGCACGAGCGGCAGATCACGCGCCGCATTCAACAGCAGCGCATGCAGGTCGGCGCGATGAATGGTCACATATGCCGCGCCGTAGCGGGCAATCGCAGAGGCGCCCAGGGAAAGCCTCGCCAGTTCTTCACCGGACAGCGCGCTGCGCACCTGCAGCATGCCGGGGAACGCCGCCACCTCCTGAAGCTCCCGGTGCAGCCCCCACGCCTGCAGCCGCCGCACGACGTTCGGCCCCAGTTGCACGCCAGCGCCCACCTCCGAAAATTCCACCGCACGCTCGAAAAGACGGACTTCCCAGCCGGCCCGCTCCGCCGCGAGCGCCCCGGCCAGGCCTCCGATGCCGCCCCCAGCAATCAAAATCTGTTTTTGCATCACCTGATTGTGATGCTGCGGGACGATGAAAGACAAATCCATGGGAAATAGCCGCCTGACTCAAGTCAACCCGCCATCCAGGACGCCACCGCCATGGCGCAAAAAAAGCCGGAGCCTGCGAGGCCTCCGGCTCCCGAGCGGCAAGCGGGGAAAAATCAATCCGCCAATAGTTGCCTGAGCACATACGGCAGGATGCCGCCATGCCGGTAGTAGTCCACCTCGACCGGCGTGTCGATGCGCAGCTTCACCGTCACGGTCTTGCGGGCCCCGTCGGCTCCTGTGATCACCAGTTGCGCATCGCTTTGCGGCTTCAGGTCGGCGGCGGGAATCACGTCGATTTTCTCGTCTCCCTTGAGCCCCAGCGACTGCCAGCTGTCATTGCCCTGGAACTGGAGCGGCAACACGCCCATGCCCACCAGATTGGAGCGATGGATGCGCTCGAAGCTGCGCGCGACCACCGCCTTGATGCCCAGAAGCTGCGTGCCCTTGGCCGCCCAGTCGCGGCTGGAGCCCGTGCCGTATTCCTCGCCCGCCAGCACCACGGTCGGGCGGCCCTGCGCCTGGTATTTCATCGCGGCGTCATAGATGGACATCTTGGTCACGCTGCCGTCCACGCCGCGGTACAGCGTCATGCCGCCCTCCTCCCGCGAGCCGTCGGGCAGCGCCGGGATCATCAGGTTCTTGATGCGCACGTTCGCAAATGTGCCGCGCATCATCACCTCATGGTTGCCGCGGCGCGATCCATAGGAATTGAAATCAGCCTTCTGGACTCCGTGCTCCTTGAGCCAGATCCCCGCCGGCGACGACTCCTTGATCGAGCCGGCGGGCGAGATGTGGTCAGTGGTGATGGAGTCGCCGAACAACGCCATCACGCTGGCTCCATGGACCGCGTACGGGCTTTCCGCCTGCCCCGTCGGCGCTTTCACGTCGAGCGAGAATCCTTCGAAGAAGGGCGGCTCGGCGATGTAGGTGCTGCCCGGCCAGGTGTAGGTCGCGCCCGTCACCCCCTGAATGTGCTCCCACAGTTTGCCGGGCTCGCTCGCCACCTTCTCATAGTTGGCGCGGAACGCCTTGCCGTTCATGGCGTATTTCATGAGCTTGTGGATCTCATCGCTCGTCGGCCAGATATCCCCCAGATAGACGTCGCGGCCATTCTTTCCCTTGCCGACCGGCTCGCTCATCAAATCCTTGCGCACGTTGCCCGCGATCGCATATGCCACCACGAGCGGCGGGCTGGCAAGGAAATTGGCGCGGATGTTGGGGTGAATGCGCGCCTCGAAATTGCGGTTGCCCGACAGCACCGCGGCACACACCAGATCGTTCTGCTGGATCGCGGTATTGAACTCCGGCAGCAGATCACCCGCATTGCCGATGCAGGTGGTGCAGCCATAGCCCGCGACGGCAAACCCGAGCTTTTCCAGATAGGGCAGCAAGCCCGATTCCGTGAGGTACAACGTGACCAGGCGTGAGCCCGGCGCGAGCGACGTCTTCACATGCGGCTGCACGCTCAGCCCGGCCTCCACGGCCTTCTTGGCCAGCAGGCCGGCTGCGAGCATCACGCTCGGATTCGAGGTATTGGTGCAGCTCGTGATGGCGGCGATCAGCACGTCGCCGTTGCGCAGTTCAACCTCGCTGCCTTCCAGGCGCGCGATGCTCGCGCCCGCGGAGCGGAGGCTGTCGCTCTCGCCATCCATCGCCGGCTTGTTGGCGACCATCTCCACCGCGTTGCGCGGAGCGCCTGCGGGAATCGGCTTGCCGTCGCTGGGCTCGCTCGTCTCGCCCGAGCCGTTGATGTGTACCCTCACCGGCCTGTCGAGCTTGTCGGCCGGCAGGTTGAAGCCGTTCTGCGCGGCCGGCGCGGTGAACAGTTCCGTGAACTTGTCCGCCACGTGGCCGATCTCGATGCGGTCCTGCGGGCGCTTGGGCCCGGCAAGGCTGGGAGTCACCGTGCCCAGATCGAGCCTGACCACCTGCGAGTAGTCGATATCGCCCGCCTTGGGTATGCCAAACAGCCCCTGCGCCCTGAAGTATTGCTCGAAAGCCTCGATCTCCGCCTTGGTGCGGCCGGTGCCGGTGAAGTAGTCGATGGTTTTTTCGTCAACGGGGAAAAAGCCCATCGTCGCGCCATATTCGGGCGCCATGTTGCCGATGGTCGCGCGGTCGGGCACCGCGATGCTGCGCGTGCCTTCGCCGAAGAATTCGACGAACTTGCCAACCACCTTTTCCCTGCGCAGGATCTCGGTGACGGTCAGCACCAGATCGGTCGCCGTCACACCCTCGCGCAACTGGCCCGTGAGCTCGAACCCCACCACGTCTGGCGTGAGGAAATACACCGGCTGGCCCAGCATCGCGGCCTCGGCCTCGATGCCGCCCACGCCCCAGGCCACGACGCCCACCCCGTTGATCATGGTGGTGTGGCTGTCGGTGCCGACCAGCGAGTCGGGGTAGTACACATCATCCCCGGTCTTGTGAACGCCGCGGGCCAGATATTCCAGGTTGACCTGGTGCACGATGCCGAAACCCGGGGGCACGACGCCAAACGTGTCGAACGCCTGCATGCCCCACTTCATGAACTGGTAGCGTTCCTTGTTGCGCTGGAACTCCAGCTTCATGTTCAGGTCGAGCGCATGCTTGCTGCCGTAGTAATCGACCATGATCGAGTGATCCACCACCAGATCCACGGGCACCAGCGGCTCGATCGTCTTGGGCTTCTTGCCCAGCGCCGCCGCGGTGCTGCGCATGGCGGCCAGATCGGCAAGCAACGGCACGCCGGTGAAATCCTGCAGCACCACGCGAGCGACGACGAACGGAATCTCATCGACCCGCGGAGCATTGGGTTTCCAATTGGCAAGCTGCTCCACATGCTCGCGCATGACCTTCCTGCCATCGCAATTGCGCAACACCGATTCCAGCACGATGCGGATCGATACCGGAAGGCGATTCACACTGGGATACTGTTTGGCGAGCGCCGGCAGCGAATAGTACTTTCCCTTGGCAGACTTGCCCGATCCGGCATTGAAAGTCTGGAGGGTGGTTTCAAAAGCGTGGCGCGATTCGTGGGTCTTGGCCATGTTGAACAACTCCGATGGAAACACAACGGTTCCCATTCTGGCAGGCGCCGCGATGTTTCGCCATCGGTAGAACAAGACCGCGCAGATGCGTGGGCGTATTTCCGCCAACAAGCGCCGCCGCCCCATCCCTGCATACAAGCCGGTCTCATGGATGCAACGCCTTGATCATATGGCGTGACCTCGTTGTGCCGCCCCGGGATATTCTTCCCCGCATGGTTGCCCGCCATGAACCATTCACCTTCCGCCATCCACATGCGTCGAATCCAAGCGCCTGCCATTAACCGGCTTAAACCTCACTGCAAATGCCAGGCAGCACAGGATTGTTCGCTACATGAACAAGAAAACTCAAGGTACCAGGTACCAAGGTCGGATCTTCCATCCCCATCAAACAAGTGATGCCCGGAGAAACCCGCTCCAGGGAGTTTCGGAGAAACCTCCCTGCCGACAACGCACGGGTAATCAACTCACCCCATAAACACCTCACCGCAGGAGACTTGTTGGTCAGGGAGTGAAAGCGAATTCAGGCCCCGCACGATCATCACCTTGTTTAACAGTTTCGTACGACCATGTGGTGCCACATGGCGATCCAAGCGCAAACAATGCAATGGAGCCAAGTCCTTCCTGAAAAAAGAAAAGTCCGCACATGGCGGACTGATCCCGATGAATCCCATCTTGCATTGCTACATCGAGAAAATGATAAGAATCATGTTCTCAATGTCAAAGGGGATGACTCTCAAATGGCGAATGCCTCGCGATCCTGATTCTGAATCCACTTCGGAGCCTTGCCGCGCCCCGTCCAGGTTTCGCCGGTTTGGGGATTGCGGTACTTGGGAGCCACCTTCACACCCGAAGTAGCCGACGAGCGCGAACCGCGACCCGTGGGGAACACGTCCTGAGCCGTCAACCCATATTCGGCAACCAGTCCACGAACCTGTGCAATGGCGGCCGACAACTCTTGGCGCCGTGCATCATTGATTCGTTTTTCAAGATCTTCACGCTGTTTCAGAAGTTCTTTGTAGCTTTCGGTCATGATTGTGCCAGTCCAGTGAATTAAACGGTTGATGGCACGATTATAGGAAAAAAAATTCCTTTGACTAAAAATATAGTGTCAACCGGGCAAAAAAACTCATTCTTTGCACGGATAGCAAGTTCCATCCTCGATTGTCAACTCACTTGGTACACGGTACCTGGTTGAATGGAGTCTCTTTAAATCATACTTTATTGATTCAAACGGTTACTAACTCCCGATTTCACCAAGTTCCCCAAACCCATTGCATCATCATGATGCATCATTGAATCGGGGCAGCATTGCCAACAGTCGCCTTGACGGACAATTGCGCCTCAACATGCTTCCCACGAGTTTCCTGCATACACTCCATGGCCATTTATTGCATCGGCGATCTTCAAGGTTGTTATTCAGCGTTCACGCAGCTCCTCCAGCGTATCGGCTTCTCGCCAAGCCGCGACACGCTTTATCTGCTGGGCGATCTGGTCAATCGCGGCCCGGAATCCGCGCAGGTGCTTCGTCACTGCATGCAATGGGGCGACAGCGTGCGCGCCCTGCTTGGCAATCATGACCTGCATCTGCTGGCGGCCGCCCACGGAGCACGTCACGCGTCACGGCGCGATACGCTGAACGACGTGCTGGATGCCCCCGATCGCGAAGCCATGATCGACTGGATGCGCCAGCAACCCTTGGCCCGGGAGTTGGCGCTGGGCAATGAACGCATGCTGATGGTTCATGCCGGCGTAGTGCCGCAATGGGACATGGACGACACGCTGGATCATGCCAGAGAGATCGAGCGGATTCTTCATGGACCGGACCTGCCTGATTTTCTTTTCCAGATGTACGGCAATCAGCCTGACCAATGGAATGAACAGCTACAGGGAATCGACAGGCTTCGCGTCATCGTGAACACGCTCACCAGGATCCGCTTCTGCACGCCCGACGGCCGTATGGATTTTGAAAGCGCCGAAAGCGCGGCCCTCGCCCCGCGGGGTCTCGTACCCTGGTTCGAGGCTCCCGGGCGCAGAACCGCCGACGTCGTGGTGGCGTTCGGCCATTGGTCCACTCTGGGCCTCATGAATCGCACTAATCTGCTTGGATTGGATACGGGCTGCGTCTGGGGCGGCTGCCTGAGCGCCATGCGTATCGGAGCGACGCTGTCCGAACGCGAGTTGTTCGACGTGAAGTGTGATCAATCCCAGAAGCCCGGCGGGTAAGCCGCCCGATGCTTTCTGCGGTGCATGGCTCATGCCGCGCGCCTTGTCGCGGCCAACGGCTTCAGGCGCTGCTTCATGTCGCCTGCGTACCAATGCGACCCATCGGAAATGCCTGCCATGACCGCCACGTCCGGATGACGGCGCGCGAAGCTGGAAAGCGAGCCTTGGCCACCCACCATGAGCGCCGTCCCCCAGCCGTTGACGGCTTCGACCTGCTCAGCCACCAATGCAACCCCATGCACGCCCTGCGTCGGCCACCCGCTTTTCGGATCAAGGACATGGTGCAACAGCTTCCCATCGCGCATGAATGCGCGTTCGTAATCGCCCGACGAGGCCACGACGCCCCGCCCCTGCAACTCGATCGCCCCGAGCAACTGCTGCGGCGCGTTCGGGTCACGAATGCCGATGCGCCATGGCTGGCCCCGGTTCGCACCTGAAATGAGCACATCGCCGCCGCCATTGATCAGAGCATTGGAAACACCTGCATCGCGCAGGCTGTTCAATCCGGCCTGAAGAATGGGCAGCTTGGCAATGCCCCCCAGGTCCAGCGCCATCCCCCCCTGGCGCAGCCAGGCTGTTCCGGCCAAGGGATCCAGCTCGAGCTGCCGCATATTGACGAGCGAAAGCGCTTGGGAAATCTCCGCCTTTCCCGGCGCTTGCTGATGGCCCGGCTCGAAACTCCAACCGCGGCTCAGCGCGCCAATGGTGATGTCGAAAGCGCCGCCGCTATGCCGATGCATGGCTTTTGCGTGCTCCAGCAAGACCATCGTCTGCTGTGAAACGCGCACGGGCGAACGCCCTGCGGCCTCACCGATGCGTGCAATGTCGCTGTCGCCGCGAAAGCGGGACAAAAGCGCCTCCAGGCGCTGCATGCGCGCGAACGCCGCATCCATGGCCAGCTCCGCGTCGGCCCGGCCGATCGAGGCGGAGTGCAGCGAGACGGACATATCCACACGCGTGCCCATCAGCAACCGGCTGGACTGAAGGAGTTCCGAAGCCCCCCCGCCCGAAGGCGCACCCGGGCCGCCGCCAGCCCATGCCTGGCTCGCCGCGAGCCCCAGAAGCGGCACTGCAAGCACCAGCCGCCTGCGTTGATCAACAGCCTTGCCGCCAACTGGCTCCGTCAGCGTTTTCATCGCGCACCTCCGTCCTGCATCCGATCCTTGCTTACTTGGACAGCGAAGTCATGTGATCCACCGCCGCCTTCACCTCGTCATCCGTCAGCGATGCGCCGCCGCCACGCGCCGGCATCGCGCCCTTCTGCCCGGTGAAGCCCTCAAGGGCGTGCTTGTACAAGGTGTCGTTACCCTGCGCGATACGCGGACCCCAATCATCCTTGTCGCCGATCTTGGGCGCACCCGCGACGCCAGCGCCATGGCACAGCGCACAGGTCTTGTTGTAGATGCTCTTGCCGAGCGCATTTTCGGCGACCGGCGCGGGTGCCGGCTCGGCAGGAGCGGCTGCCGGGGCAGGCGCCGCAGCTGGCGCGGGAGCAGATGGCGCGTCATTCTTTCCGCATGCCGCCAGCGTCAAAACCAGAGCTGCGGACGCCACTGCAAATACTGTCCTTTTCATTCTTTTTCCTTCAAATGTCAGATTTCATCTCGATCGCCCGGCCGCTCATGAATCTCTATTTGACTCAAGCGGCTCACTCGTCAACCGTGTGAGCAGTCTGAACGGTTTGTGTCAATTAAGACTTGACTTGGTTCAAGGAAAAAAAATTAACCCAGTGTGATCATTAGTTACCCGATCAGCCTCGGGCCAGTCACAGAGCAATGTTCAGAGTCAAGCACACCCTCACCTCCAAACACCTGCAGCGCATGCGGGCTGCCGTGGTGATTTTGCTGGCGCTTGGCATGCTGGCGGCCTTCGCCTCACCGCTGCTGCGCCCCGTGCGCTATGAAGTGGTCTGCGGCACGCACGGCAAGGCGCAACTCATCGTCCACGAAGACGACAACTTCGGCAAGGGCAAGAGCCGTCCAGCCAGCCCGCACGCCATGGATTGCGCGCTTTGCGTCGTCAATTCCTGCGCGCCGCCTCCCGAACATCCGGCCATGCCCCAGGCCATCGTCCACCTCATCGTCACGCGCTCACCAGCCCCGGTCCATGCCGTGGCGATCATGGCCACGCCACCACCGGCACGGGCCCCGCCGCAAGCCTTTCCCCTTTTCTTTAAACAGTCCTCAGAGAGGTCGATATGAGCAAGGAAATCACAAATCTGCGCAACGAAAACAGCGGCATGGGCCGCCGCAGATTCATCAACACGGCCGCCTTGGCGGGCCTGTCAGTGGGGGTCGTTGGCTGCAACGACAAGCCTGCTGCACAGTCCTCTCCGGCAGCGGCTGCGTCGGCTGCCGCACCGGCCGCCGCTGGATCTCACGCTACCGCCAGCGTTCACCTGAAGCCCGGCGAGCTCGACACATACTATGGCCTGTGGAGCAGCGGTCATACGGGCGACATGCGCGTGCTCGGCATGCCTTCGGGCCGCGAACTGCTGCGCATCCCCTGCTTCGTTCCCGACGCGCTCGTGGGATGGGGCATCACCAACGAATCCAAGCAGGTGATGGGCACCAAGCCCGACGGCAGCCTGCGCTACATGGTGGCGGATACGCACCACACCCATGCCTCATACAAGGACGGCAACTACGATGGCCGGTACGCATGGATCAACGACAAGATCAATGCCCGCCTCGCTCGCGTGCGGCTGGATTATTTCATCTGCGACAAGATCACCGACCTGCCCAACGTGCAGGGCTTCCACGGCATATTCCCGGACAAGGCCGACCCGGTCGATCCCGCCATCAATTACACGACCCGCGTCTTCTGCGGCGGTGAATTCGCCATTCCGCTGCCCAACAACGGAGCCGATGCCAACAAGCCGGAAAAATACCACTCCCTGTTCACATGCGTGGACGCGGAGAGCATGGAAGTGCGCTGGCAGGTGCTGATCGACGGCAACTGCGACCTGGTTGCCTCCTCGTACGACGGCAAGCTGGCGGCGACGAACCAGTACAACACCGAAAACGGCGTGCACTACGAAGACATGATGTCCGCCGAGCGCGACGCCTGCCTGTTCTTCAACATCGCACGCATCGAAGAAGCCGTGAAGGCCGGCAAGTTCAAGACCTATGGCTCCTCCAAGGTTCCGGTGGTTGACGGCACGCACGAGGGCAACAAGGACCCCAACACGGCGCTCGTCGCCTACGTGAGCGTTCCCAAGAACCCCCACGGCGTGAACGCCAGCCCCGACGCCAAGTACTTCATCTGCGCGGGCAAGCTCTCGCCAACGGCTACCGTGATCGAACTCGCCAAGGTGCTCGACTGGTTCGACGGCAAGCTCGAAAAGCTCGACGACTCCATCGTCGCCGAAGTCGAACTCGGCCTCGGCCCACTGCACACAGCCTTCGACGGTCGCGGCAACGCCTACACCACACTGTTCCTGGACAGCCAGGTGGTCAAGTGGAACGTGGACGCCGCCATCAAGTTCCACGCAGGCGACAAGAACGCCAAGTACGTGGTGGACCGCATCGACGTGCAATATCAGCCGGGCCACATCAACGGCACGCAGTCGGAGACGCGATTCGCCGACGGCAAGTACATCGCAGTGGGCTGCAAGTTCTCCAAGGACCGCTTCCTGCCCGTCGGGCCGCTGCATCCGGAAAACGAGCAGATCATCGACATCTCCGGCGACAAGATGGTGCTGGTGGCCGACCACCCGGTGCGCAGCGAGCCTCACGACTTCGTCATCTTCAAGCGCGATCTGCTCAAGCCAAAGCAGGTGTATGAGCTTGACGACTCGCCCATCGCCATCAAGGACCCGAAGGAGTCAGGCGTATTCCGCAATGGCAAGAAGGTGACCGTGAAGCTCACGTCGCAGGCGCCCGCATTCAGCCTGCGCGAATTCACCCTGAAGAAGGGCGACGAAGTGACGTTGATCCTGACGAACCTGGACAAGGTCGAAGACCTGACACACGGTTTCGCCATCCCCAAATACAACATCAACTTCATCGTCAATCCGCAGGAAACCAAGTCGGTAACCTTCATCGCCGATCAGCCAGGCGTGTTCTGGGCGTACTGCACGCACTTCTGCCACGCGCTGCACCTTGAAATGCGCTCGCGCATGATCGTTGAGGGCTAAGTCCCACACCCCCCGCAGGGGCCTCGCGCATGCGCGCGGCCCCTGCAATTCAGGATAGAAACATGTCGTTCCCCGGGCGAAATTTCCTGGCCGCTTGTGCCGCGCTTGTCCTTTTTGTCTGCCTCGCCCTGACGTCCCCCGCGTCCCGCGCCAGTTCGGCCTACGAAGCAGAACTCCCAGCCAATGTGCACACCGCGCCGGACATGTGCGCCCTGCTGCCGTGCGCCGACGTATTTCCCGGCGCCACCTACTTCTCCGAACGCAAGGGCCAGCCGCCCTACGTAGAAGCGTATGACAACGACTCGGCCAACAAGAAGCTGCTGGGCTACGTCATGCTGTCCACCGACATCACGGATACGCCCGCGTACTCGGGCAAGCCCGTCGTCACGCTGATCGGCATGGATGTGACGGGGCATTTCGTCGGCGTGAAAGTGCTCAAGCACTCGGAGCCCATCCTTCTGCTCGGGATTCCCGAATCGGCGCTCATCGATTTCAACAACCAATACATCGGCAAGTCCGTGACCGAAAGCATCGAAGTCGGGCCTTCTCGCCCCGACGAGGGCGTGGTCGGACTTGACGCCATCTCCGGCGCAACCGTCACGGTCATCGCGCAAAACCAGGTGGTGATGATGTCGGGCTCGGCCGTTGCGCGCCAGACCGGAATCATCGCGCCCATCGTCCGCGACCCCGCGAAGTTCATCACGCTCGGACAGAAATTCACCTGGCAACAACTGGTTGAAATGGGCGCGGTCAAGCGCCTTGCCGTCAAGCCCGAACAGGTGGGCCTGCCGCGCGATGCCACGCCGTTCATCGAACTGTGGTTCGGCGACCTGAATCAGCCCGACATCGGGCGCAGCCTGCTCGGCGACAACGGATTCGCCAGCCTGCAATCGCGCATCCAGCCGGGGGAAAGCGCCTTCTTCATCGTGCGCACCGCCGGCGACGAATCCTTCAAGGGATCGGGTTTCGTGCGCGGCGGCATCTACGACCGCGTGCAGGTCAAGCAAGGCCCCGACGCCTTCACCTTCCGCGATCTCGACGCGTTCAATCTCTATGGGCTGGAAGCCGAAGGCGCTCCCCGCTATACGGAGTCCTCCATCTTCGTGATTCGCTCGCCCGCGTTCTCCGCCGCCTATCCGTGGAAGCTCGCATTCCTCGGCAACCGGGTGGACCGCGCCACCGGCCACCGCAGCTTCGCCGTGTTCGAGTCCAAATACTGGATGCCCGCGAAATTCCTCGACGGCGGCCGCCCCAAGGTGGAGGAGCCCGACGCGCCATGGGTGCGCGTGTGGAAGACGCAAGCCGTGAAGATCGGCCTCTTTGCCGCGCTGCTGGTGCTTCTCACCATCGTCTATGCCTTCCGCGAAAGGCTCACACGCCTGTCCACGCACAAGAACAAGTGGCCGGTCAACGCATTCAAGTACAGCTTCTGGGCCATCAGCATCGTGTTCGTCGGATTCGGCGCCATGGCGCAGCCGTCCATCACGCAAGTGCTGACATGGTTCCACTCCGTGCTGTTCCAGTGGACCTGGACCTTGTTCCTCACCGATCCGTTCATCTTCCTGTTCTGGATCTTCATCATCGTCACCGTGTTCCTGTTCGGGCGCGGCCTGTTCTGCGGCTGGGCCTGCCCGTTCGGCTCGCTCTCGGAAGCTCTCTACAAGATCGCGCGCCTCGTGGGGCTCAAGCGCTTTCAGTTCCAGTTGCCGCAGGTCTGGCATGACCGCCTGAAATGGCTCAAGTACGTGATCTTCTTCGGCCTGCTCGCCGTCTCGCTGTTCTCGATGAGCCTGGCCGAAAAGCTGGCCGAGGTCGAACCGTTCAAGACCACCTTCCTCGTAGGCATCACCAACCGCGCGTGGCCCTACGGACTGTTCGTCTGCGCGCTGCTCGGCCTGTCGCTCTTCATCGAGCGCCCCTTCTGCAAATACCTGTGCCCGCTGGGCGCATCGCTCGCCATCCCCAGCACCTTCCGCTGGTTCGGACTCAAGCGCAAGCAGGACTGCAACAGCTGCAAGGCCTGTGCAGTAGGCTGCGGAGCACAGGCCATCGATGCCGACGGCCGCATCGATCACCGCGAATGCCTGCACTGCCTCGACTGCATGATCCTCTACACCGACGTGAAAGGCTGCCCGCCACTTGCCAAGGAACGCAAGCGCCGCGAGAAGGACGGCCTTGGCATCACGCCCATCGGCAAGAACGGCTATTTCATTCCGATCACGCCGGATACGAGCTGGCAGGCGCAGATCAGCGCCAAGGCCGCGAACGGCCCCGATCCGCGCATGCCCACCGACTCCGTGCACGTGCCGCAGTTGAACGAGGCCTCCGGCATCAAGCGCCTCGCCATGGAGGTGCTCGAGCACCTGAATCCCTGGAGCGCGGCCGGATGGAAGCACAACCGCTGGGTCAGCATGCTCGCCGTGCCCTGCATGATCGCCGCGATCGCGGCATGGGTGCTGCTCGCCATGGGGCATATATCCACCAGCGCCATGATCATCTGCTGGTTCATCTGGAGCCTCATCGAGGTGCTGCTGCGCCTTGACGGCAGGCGTTACGTGAAGGACGGCGTCTGGTGGAACAGCCGCTACCGCTATGCCAATCCGATGGACATGCTCGCCTACGTGGCGTTCAAGAACCTGCTGATCGGCGCCGCGCTGCTGATCGCGTTCCGTGCAGTGAACTGGACGGTCGCATGAGAAGCTCGGACGGGGTTCCCCGTGCATTCAGGCGTCTTTCAGGATATCTGGCACTGGCGCTGATCTGCGCGAGCGGCGCCAGCAGCGCGGCCACCCTGAGCGTCAAGCCCGGCGAGGACATCGGCGCGGCGGTCCGCGCCGCGCAGGCGGGCGACGTGGTGGAAGTGGCGCGCGGCCAGTATCGCGCCAACCTGCTGATCGACAAGCCGATCACGCTGCGCGGCATCGACCGCCCCACGCTCAGCGGCGGCGGCGAAGGCGATACGATCCGCGTGACCGCGCCCGGCGTGGTGATCGAGGGCCTGATCGTGCGCGACTCCGGCAGCAGCCTCAAGGACCAGAACGCGGGCATCTACATCTGGCCGGGCGCGCACCGCGCCATCGTGCGCGACTGCGACCTCACCTACAACCTGTTCGGTCTGTGGATCGAGAAGGCCGACGATGTGCTCGTCGAGCGCAACCTCATCACCGGCAAGCGCGATTTCGCATCCTCGCAGCGCGGCAACGGCGTTCAGCTCTACAACACCAAGGGCGCGCAGATACTGAACAACGACATCAGCTTCGTGCGCGATGCGCTGTACGTGGACGTATCGCACCATGCGGTGTTCCGCGGCAACAAGCTGCACCACAGCCGCTACGGGACGCACTACATGAACTCCTACTACAACCTGTGGGAGGACAACGACACGTACTACAACCGCGGCGGCCTCGCGCTCATGGAGGTGCGCAACCAGATCGTGCGCAACAACCGCGCATGGGGCAACTCCGATCACGGCATCATGCTGCGCACGCTGCAGGACGCCGTCATCGAGAACAACATCGTGGCCGGCAACAATCGCGGCTTCTTCATCTACGACGTCGAGTACATCAAGCTCACCGACAACCTGGTGGTCGACAACATGGTTGGCGTGCACCTCTCGGCGGGATCGACGCGCAACGAAGTCGAGCGCAATGATTTCATCTCCAACCGGGAGCAGGTGCGTTATGTAGGCACCCGCGATGAGCGCTGGGGCGTCAAGGAAGGCAATCACTGGAGCAACTACCTCGGCTGGGACCGCGACGGCGACCAGATCGGCGACGTCCCCTATGAAGCCAACGACATGGTGGACACGCTTACCTGGCGCTACCCAGGCATCAAGCTGCTGCTGGCGAGCCCGGCGGTGCAGGCGCTGCGGCTCGTCAGCCAGCAATTCCCGATTCTTCGCATGCCGTCGGTGGTGGATCCGCATCCGCGCATGCAACCTGAACACAAACAATGGAGAGATTGGCTTGGCAAGCATTTCCCTGGCCAGTGATGGCAACACGCCCTCACCCGCCATTTCGCTGCGCGGCGTGAGCAAGCAGTTCGGTGATTTCAAGGCCGTCGACAACGTCAGCCTCGACATCGAACGCGGCGAGATATTCGGCTTGATCGGACACAACGGCGCGGGCAAGAGCACCTTGTTCAAGATGATGCTGGGACTGATTCCGCTGTCTTGCGGAACCATCCGGATCACAGGAGAAGAAGTCAACGGCCCCAAGGCGCGTGAAATTCGCAGACACATCGGCTACCTGCCGGAAAACGTGGTGCTCTACGACAATCTCGACGGCCTGGAGACCCTGAAATTCTTTGCGAAACTGAAGGATGCGCCGCAGTCCCAGTGCGCGGAAATTCTTCGGAAAGTCGGCCTGGCACATGCCGGCAAACGCCCGGTGCGCGCATATTCGAAAGGCATGCGGCAACGCCTGGGCTTCGCGCAGGCGTTGCTTGGCTCGCCGCGCGTGCTGTTCCTGGACGAGCCCACCAACGGACTCGACCCCATGGCCATCCGCGAGTTCTATGCCACGCTGCGCACGCTGCAGGACGGCGGCGTCACGGTGATCATCACATCGCACATCCTTGCCGAACTGCAGGAGCGCGTGGACCGGCTCGCCATCCTCACGGCGGGCCAGATCCAGGCGCTGGGCACGGTGCAGGAGCTGCGCGACCAGTTGCACATGCCGCTCACCCTGGAGGTCGATCTCGATGCGGCCGACGCGCCGCGCGTTGCCGCGCAGATCATGCAGGTGACGGGCATTGAAGCGCAGGTGAGCGCGCGGGGATTGCGCCTGAAGTGCGACCGCTCCCACAAGGTCGCCTTGCTCGGCGCCGTCACGGGCTCGAATGCTCCCATCAAGGACATCCGCCTGCACATGCCGTCGCTGGAAGACGTGTTCTTCGGGCTCAACGAGTGAGCGAGCCGAAAGAGAACAAGGAAAGAACAACGCACATGCAAGTACGACAAATACTCACCGTCGCCGGCAAGGAATTCCGCGACCGCATCCGCAACCGCTGGGTGCTGGCCGTGGCGATGGTGTTCGCCGTGTTCTCGCTGGTGATTGCCTATTTCGGCAGCGCGCAGCAGGGCGTGGTGGGCTTTCGCTCCATCGAGATCACCATCGCCAGCCTGGTGAGCCTGGTGATCTATCTGATTCCGCTGATCGCGCTGCTGCTCGGCTTCGATGCCATCGTCGGCGAACGCGAGCGCGGCTCGCTCGACCTGCTGCTGTCGATGCCCATCACGCGGCTGGAGCTGCTGCTGGGCAAGTATCTCGGCCTGTCCGCCGCGCTCACGGCCTCGATGCTCGGCGGGTTCGGCGTGGTGATGGCGCTGCTCTTTCCGCACATCGATTCGCGCGGGCTCTACCACTTCGTCGGATTCATGCTGAGTTCCGTGCTGCTCGGCCTGGCCTTCCTGAGCGTGGCCGTCTTGCTGTCCGTGGTCGCACGCGACCGCACGCGCGCCTCGGGCCTGGCGATCGCCGCCTGGTTCTTCTTCGTGCTCGTGTTCGATCTGCTGATGCTCGGCGTGCTCGTGGGCACCGGCGGCAAATACGCGGGCGATGCCTTCACCTGGCTATTGCTGCTCAATCCGGCGGACGTGTTCCGCATCCTCAACGTGTTTTCCCTCGAAGACGTCCGCACGCTCTACGGGCTCGCCAGCATCGTGCCGCCCGCGCTGGGCGACCCCGCCGCCATGGGCGGCGTGATGGTGGCCTGGATCGTCTTCCCCCTTGTGCTTGCGAAATGGAGATTCAAGCCATGACCCCTCAACTTCGTCATCATCAAGAAATTTTCCGCCGAGGCCGTCCCGGCATGCATGCCCTTCTTGGCGCGGGCATTCTCGCCGTGCTCACGCTGCTCGGCGGCTGCGGCAACGACTCCAGGTCGACCCAGGCGCTCGCGCCGGTGGAAATCGACCGCTCCACCAGTTGCTCACTCGACGGCATGCTGCTGGCCGATTACCCGGGCCCCAAGGCGCAGATCATCTATGTCGGCAAGGACAAGCCCGCCTTCTTCTGCGACACCATGGAACTGATCAATCAGCTGCACTCCGGCGAGCAGGTGCGAGCGATCCAGGGCGCCTACGTCCAGGACATGGGCAAGGCCGACTGGAACCACCCGGAGGGCCACTGGATCGACGCCAAGGCGGCCTACTACGTGGTCGGCAGCAAGCGGCACGGCTCGATGGGCCCCACCTTCGCCAGCTTCGCGCAAGAGGCCGATGCCGCCAGCTTCGTCCAGGAATACGGCGGCAAGGTCATGAAATTCGAAGAGATCAAGCCCGGGTCCGCCGATCTGAGTGGCGGCGCGCTGCACGACTCGCACATGTGATTCGCGCACGCGGCCCGCATGCGTGACATGACAAGGCAAAATCGCCAGCAGGGTGCCTGGGCAACCTGCTGGCGATCTCGTATTGTGAGAGGCCTAGATGATGCGGTGAGAATCGCCAGCGCCTCTCGGAAGCCGGAAGCGGCCTCTCCCCGCGCTCATTGCATCATCATCACTCCGCCGACACTGGCATCGGCTTGAACAATGCGGCAATCTTGCGTTTGGGACGGATATTGGCCGAGCCGCGGGTTGGCTGCGCCTTGGCACTGGCTTCCCAGCTTGCAGGCGCCACTGGCGCGGCGCTTGGCTCATAGGGCTTGTCGAAGAATGGATCCCGCGGAGCCGATTGCCGGTAGCCGCCACGTCCACCTCCTTCGCGATGGCCGCGCGAGTAGCCGCTCGGGCGCTGCTCTTCGCCGTCCTCGCCGCCCCACGCGCGCCGGCCATCGTTGAAGCGGCCGCGCGGACGTTCGTCATCCAGCTCGACGGCCTCGACGTTGATCTTCTTCTTGATCAGCTTCTCGATTTCAGCGACCTGCCTGGAGTCGTGCGAAGTCACCAGCGTGACCGCAATGCCCGATGCCCCTGCGCGGCCCGTGCGGCCGATGCGGTGCACGTAGTCTTCCGCGTTGAACGGCACGTCATAGTTGAACACGGCCGGCACGTCCTTGATGTCCAGCCCGCGCGCGGCCACGTCGGTGCAGCACAGCAGGTGGACTTCGCCGCTCTTGAACGCTTCGAGCGCCTTCAGCCGCTCGTCCTGGCTCTTGTCGCCATGCAGCGCCGCGGCCTTCAGGCCGTCACGCTCCAGCGCGCGCGTCAGCCGAGCGCAGCCGAGCTTGCTGTTGACGAAAATAAATGCCTGGTGGATGCCGCGATCCTTGAGCACCTGCTTGATCACCCGGCGCTTGTCATCATCGCTCGTCGAGAAAAAGCGCTGCTCGACGGTGGACGCCGTCTCATTCGGACGCGCCACCTCGATAGTCACCGGGTTTTGCAGATAGCTGCCGGCCAGGCGCTTGATCTCCGGCGAGAACGTCGCGGAAAACAGCAGTGTCGTGCGGCTTTGGGGCAGGTACGACAGAATGCGTTGCAGATCGGGCAGGAATCCGATGTCCAGCATGCGGTCGGCCTCGTCGAGCACCACGTATTCCACCTGGTTGAGCACCACGTTCTTGGCTTCGATGTGGTCCAGCAGGCGGCCCGGCGTCGCCACCAGCACCTCCACGCCCTTTTTGAGTTCGGCCGTCTGCGGCTTCATGTCCATGCCGCCGAACACCACGGTGCTGCGCAGCTTGGTGTACTTGGCATACATCGCGACCTGCTGGGCGACCTGGTCGGCCAGCTCGCGCGTGGGCAGCAGCACCAGCGCCCGCACCGGGTGGCGCGCGGGCGATACGGAGCTGGTTTCATGCTTGAGCAGGCGCTGCAGCAGCGGCAGCGAGAATGCGGCCGTCTTGCCGGTGCCGGTCTGGGCAGCGCCCATCACGTCCTGACCAGCAAGCACGACCGGAATGGCCTGCTCCTGGATGGGCGTCATGAACTCGTAGCCCATGTCGGCTACGGCGCGCTTGAGCGGTTCAGCCAGCGCGAGGGATGAATAGGCTTGTGTCATTAAGCCCCTATTGTCGCACTCCTGCGCGACATGCGGGTTTTCCTCATGCCAAGACCTGTCCGATCTCTGGCAAGAATCGCCCAGGAAGCAGCATGCGGCGCGCGCGAAACCGGCATCACAAGGACTGGGTGTTGAAAGTGTCGCAAGCCTGCACGCTGCCGGTTTTCAGGCCTGTCGTGAACCAGCGCACGCGCTGCGCGCTGGAGCCGTGGGTGAACGCATCCGGGCGCACCGTGCCGGTCTGCTCGCGCTGCAGCTTGTCGTCGCCGATCGACTGGGCCGCATTCAGGGCCGATTCGATATCGCTTTGATCGAGCCAATTCTTGGCCTGCTGCGAATGGTGGGCCCAGACGCCCGCATAGCAGTCGGCCTGCAGTTCCAGGCGCACCGAGAGCGCGTTCTGGTCGCGCTGGCTCACGCGGCCGCGCATATTGTCCACTTTGGCGGTAGTGCCAAGCAGTGTCTGCACGTGGTGGCCCACCTCGTGGGCGATGACGTAGGCGCGCGCGAACACGCCCGGCGCTCCCAACTGGCGGCTCATGGTGTCGAAGAAGCCCATGTCCAGATAGACCTTCTGGTCGCCAGGGCAGTAAAAAGGACCCATCGCGGACTGGCCGGTGCCGCAGGCCGTGGGCACCGAGCCGCGGAACAGCACCAGCTTGGGTTCGCGGTATTGGGCGCCGCCCTGCTGAAAGATCTGGCTCCATACGTCCTCGGTGGATGCCAGCACGGTCGACACGAATCTGGCCTGCTGATCGTCGGCGGGAGGCGCCTTGGCGGGGCCTTGTTGCTGCTGAACCTGCTGCTCCGAACCACCGGAGAGCACGCCGATGGTCGTCAGCGGATTGATGCCGAACACACCCCAGCCGATCAGCGCGATCACCACGGTGCCAATGCCGATCGAACGGCCGCCGATCATGCCTGCGCCGCCACCCGAGCCGCGGCGGTCTTCCACATTGCTGGACTCGCGATTACCTTCCCATTTCATTGTCTTTTCTCCGGTTGGAACGGCTCCGGCCCACGGGCCGGGCTCGGGTGCAGGATGTTACGCCTTGCGCGCCGTCCGTAAAGGGGCAAGGGACGCCGCGGGCATGGAACATCGGCGGCGATGATGCAAGTTGACGATACTTTGCCAAGAGCCATTCGTAGGACGCTCTCGCGTTTTCAATAAATCACCACGCAAACGGCTACGCGGCGCCGGGCGCGCCATCCGCGCCCGGAAGCCCCTTCGCCGAAACCGGCCGGGCTTCGCGCAAGGCGATTCTGGAGCAAACGCAATCAGGGATCTGGGATCAGGCCTTGGGCAGGGTGACGCCGACCTGGCCCTGGTACTTGCCGCCACGGTCCCTGTAGCTCACGTCGCAGACCTCATCGCTCTCGAAGAACAGCACCTGCGCGCAGCCCTCTCCCGCATAGATGCGCGCGGGCAGCGGCGTGGTGTTGCTGAACTCCAGGGTCACGTAGCCCTCCCACTCGGGCTCGAACGGCGTGACGTTCACGATGATCCCGCAGCGCGCATAGGTGCTCTTGCCCAGGCAGATCGTCAGCACGTTGCGCGGAATGCGGAAATATTCCACGGTACGCGCCAGCGCGAAACTGTTGGGCGGGATGATGCAGGAGTCGCCATGGAAATCCACGAAACTCTTCTCGTCGAAGTTCTTGGGATCGACCACGGTGCTGTGGATATTGGTGAAGACCTTGAATTCCGGCGCGCAGCGGATGTCGTAGCCGTAGCTGCTGGTGCCGTAGCTGATGATCTTGCGGCCATCGACCTGGCGGACCTGCCCCGGCTCGAACGGTTCGATCATGCCGTGTTGTTCGGCCATGCGGCGGATCCACTTGTCGCTCTTGATGGACATCCCAGTCACTCCTTGCACATTCTTCAATAGACCGTAACGCTGGCGCAGTGGCGTCGCATTACTATCAAAATTATAGCTTTACGCACTTCGAGCGCACTCGCAGCACGCTATTTTGACGGCAAACGCCCGTCCTTCGGAAATTGAGTACTGCGTCAGGCGATCACAGTGCGCTCGATCAAGCGATCATCTCCCAGCACGATCATCGCAAACAGCAGCTCGTCCAGGCTGCGCGCCTGCGCGGTGCGGCGTGCGATCAACGGGGTGGCCTGGGGATGGAGGATGACGAAATCCGCCTCGCAGCCCGGCTGCAGGTTGCCAACGACTCCTTCAAGCCCGGCCGCGCGCGCCGCGCCCGCCGTGTGCAGCCACCACAAGGTGCCTGGAGACAGCGACTGCCCCTGCTTGGAATGCCCTTCGCGGCCCACGTAATATGCCTCGAGCATGGTACGAAAGGGACTGAAGCTCGTGCCCCCGCCCACATCGCTTGCCAGCCCGTAGCCGAAACCGGCGGCGTCGGCCTTGGCGAAATCGAAATAACCGCTCGACAGGAACAGATTGCTCGTCGGACAGACGGCTGCCGCCGCGCCGCGATCGCGCATCAGGGCGCGGTCCTCGCCATCGAAATGGATGCAATGCGCATACACCGATCGCTCGCGCATCAGCCCGAAATCGTCATATACCGAAAGATAGCTGCGCGCGGCCGGGTGCAGCTCGCGCACCCAGCGGATCTCGTCATGGTTTTCCGCCACGTGCGACTGGATCCACACATCGCGGTACCGGTCCGCGAGCTCGCCCGCGCCACGCAGTTGCGCGTCGCTGCTGGTCGGCGCAAAGCGCGGCGTGATCGCGTAGCCGAGACGGCCCCGGCCATGCCAGCGCCGGATCAGCGCTTCCGTGTCGATGAGCGATTGCTCGGTCTGGTCGCGCACCCCATCGGGTGAATGCCGGTCCTGCAGCACCTTGCCCGCCACCATGCGCATGCCGCGCGCCTGCGCCTCGCTCATCAAGGCATCGACGGAGCCCGGATGCGACGTGCAGAACGTGAACGCGGTGCTCACGCCGTTGCGCAGCAACTCGTCCATGAAGAAGCTGGCGACCTGCGCCGCATAGTCGCCGTCGCAAAAGCGCGACTCGTGCGGAAAGGTGTAATTCTCCAGCCACGGCAGCAGGCCGTCCGCGGGCGATCCGATCACGTCGGTCTGCGGATAGTGGATGTGCAGATCGATGAACCCCGGCGCGATGATGCGGCCCGGCAGGTGGTTGACGGGCAGGCCCGCGTAACCGGCGGACAAAGCGCTCCAGCCGCCCGCGGCCTTCACGCGCCGCACGCCGTCGGCATCGGCGGCGACGGCCAGCAAGCCGTCCTCCTCATAGACGGCCGTGCCGTCGGATTCGAAACGAAGGAGAGCACAGCGGAATATTTGCATGAAGACAGCTTACGTCCTTGGCGCGCGATGCGTTATCAGGATGCGCGCATAGAGTCGATAACGGGACGCCTATTTTCGCGCAGGAGCCTGCACGCCTTCGACGAGCCAGTCCATGGCGAGAATCTCGCCATCGGTGAGCAACTGGCCCGGTGCAATCCGCACCTTGCCCTGGTTGTCGAGAATGGGCGCCCTGCCCGCATGGAACGGTTGCAGCCTGCCGGCCACCATGTCCTTCCCGCGCGCCTTCACCTCCTCGCGGACAGCGGGGGGAATGCTTGCGCTGAAGCCTTCGAGACGGATCATGCCCTCGCGCACGCCGCCCCATCTGTCCTGGCTTTTCCAGCTTCCGCCGGCCACCGCCCTGACGCGGTCCGCGTAGTACTTGCCCCACTGGTGCGTCACGGCGACGAGTTGCGCGTCGGGGCCGACGTGCCGCATGTCGGAGTGAAAGCCGATGGCGTATTTGCCGCGCTCCTGCGCCGCCGCCATGATCGCCGTCGAAGCCACCTGGAACGCAACTACGTCGACACCTTCGTTGAACAGCGCCATCGCGGCCTCGCGCTCCTTGGGCGGATCGAACCAGACATCCAGCCAGATCACCTTGACCACAGCCTTGGGATTCACCGAGCGCATGCCGAGCGCGAATGCGTTGATGCCCTGCATGACCTCCGGAATCGGAAAACCGGCGACGAAACCAGCCACGCCCGAGCGGCTCATACGCCCCGCCAGCACGCCGGAGAGATAGCGCCCTTCGTAGTAGCGCGCGTTCGCCGTGCTCACATTCGCGGCGCGCTTGTAGCCCGTGATGGATTCGAATTTCACGCCGGGAAAATCCCTGGCCACGCGCATCGTCGGCTCCATGTAGCCAAAGCTCGGCGTGAAGATGATGTCATTGCCCGACGCGGCCAGATCGCGGATCACGCGCTCCGCATCCGCGCCCTCGGCCACGTTCTCGACAAACGTGGATTGCACGGCCTTATCCCCAAGCGCCGCCATCATCTCCTTGCGGCCCGCTTCGTGCTGGTGGGTCCATCCGGCGTCCGCGATCGGCGAGACGTAGACGAACGCGGCCTTGACCGGGCCGGACTTCGCCGCCGCGCCGGCATTCGCAAAAGAAAGAGGGGAAAGGAAAAAACAGGCGGCCGCGAGCGCGGCAGCGAGGTTTTTGTACATGGTGTTCCTCTACATGGTCCCGGGCGACGCCGGACGTGCGGCGCCGCAATTGGAAAAAAAAGAAAGGCCGCCGGGACAGCAGCCTCTCTTGCTTTGAAGGCGGCGATTATACGCGCCGCCGGTTTTCCTTTCTTTCCATGGGGAGTGCCTGCAAGACGCCCTGCCGCCGCCTGGATCCGGCCTCGGGCGATCCGCATCCATTCGACTGGCGAGGGGTTTGCAGCCCCGCCCTATGGGCCAGTCGGCGCGCCGCCTTCGTACCAGCGCCTGAACATGTCGCGCTCGTCGTCGGTGAGGCCGGCGGGATTGCCGAACGGCATCTTCCTGAGCTGCACGACCTGCGTATAGATCTGCTGCGCGTGGCTCTTCACCTCGTCGGGCGTATCGAACATCACGTTCTTCTGCGCAATGGTCTTGGCGCTGTGGCAGACCATGCAGGCCCTCTCCATCACGCCGTGCACTTCGCCGTAGGCGGGTACGGCCATGGTCCCGCCCGTGGAAGCCGCTGCTGCGGGCCTGGGGGCCGGCTTGAGCCACGCCGCCACGCCGGCGATCACCAGCACGCCCACCAGCGCATAGGGCCACGGATGCCCGTTGCGGCCCAGCTTGAAGCCATGGCGCAGCACGAAGAACTGGCGGATTGCCGCGCCCGCGAACATCATCAGGATCAGCACCAGCCAGTTCAGCTCGTGACCGTAGAGCCAGCCGTAATGGTTCGACAGCATGGCAAACAGCACGGGCAGCGTGAAATACGTGTTGTGCACGCTGCGCTGCTTGGCCCGCTTGCCATGGACCGGGTCCACCGGCTGGCCCGCCCGCAGCGCGGCAACCACCTTGCGCTGGCCGGGAATGATCCAGAAGAACACATTGGCGCTCATCGACGTGGCCAGCATCGCGCCCATCAGCAGGAACGCCGCCTGGCCGGGAAAGATATGGCAGGCGAGAAATGCCGCGATGCACACAAGAACCAGGACCATTGCGCCTACGATGGCGTCGCCATTCCGACCCTGCCCGAACATCCGGCAGATGGTGTCGTACAGCAGCCAGAACACCGCCAGGAATGCCAGCGCGGACAGGATCGCCATGCCGGCGGACATCGGGTTCGGGCTGGCCGGATTCACCAGATAGATGTTCGCGTTCCACAGATAGGAAACCGTCAGCAGCGCAAAGCCGGAAAGCCACGTGGTGTAGCTCTCCCAATAGAACCAATGCAGGTGGTCCGGCATCCTGGGCGGCGCGACGTTGAACTTCACAGGATGATAGAAACCGCCGCCGTGCACCGCCCAGAGCTCCCCGGAGACTCCGTCGCGCTTCAGGCCCTCATCGACCGGCGGCGTGAGGCTGCTGTCAAGGAATACGAAGTAGAAGGAGGAACCGACCCATGCGATGGCGGTAATGACGTGCAGCCAGCGCAGCAGCAGATTGGCCCAGTCGAGAAAGTAGCTTTCCATAGCTCGCGATCCTGGCGGCAATGATGCCGACGTTCGGCAACGCCGGGGAAAGGCGCTGCCTGGACTCTGCTCACCACTGCGGGCGCTCTGAGCAGCCATCTGGCCGCGCACCTTGGATCGGAATGAACCTGGGCACCGCTGCGACCATTTTGTTGACTGAAAGTGTATACAAAAATGCAGCTCAAAAATGGGAGACTGTCCTAGGGCATACCCTTGGCCGCGAATTTCTCGCCGGGCTCCAGACCTCTGTAGACCGACTGCAGGAGCTGCGCCGCCACCGAGGCGGCAATCACTTCCGGCTCCTTGCCCGTGATGCCCGCAATGCCGATGGGGCAGGTGATGTGCGCAAGCTCGGCCTCGGAGAATCCGCGATGCCGCAGCCGGCTTCCGAACACCGCGCGCTTGGTGGCGCTGCCGATCAGCCCGATGAACGGCAGGTCGCCCTGCTCGCGCTGGCGCTTCAGGCATGCCGCGACGATGCTCAGGTCCTCCGCGTGACTGAAGCTCATGATCAGCACGCGGCAACCCGCGGGCAAATAGCGCACCGCCGCCTCCACCGGATCGGAATGCTCGCACCGCACCTGTGGCGGCACACCCTGGGGAAAGATACTGTCGCGGCTGTCGATCCAGTTCACCGAGAACGGCAGCGGAGCCAGCGCGCGCACCAGCGCATGCCCCACGTGGCCGCCGCCAAACAGCGCCAGCTCATGCAGCGCGGGCCGCAGCCGCCGCTCGAGCGCCGTTGCCTGACCGGCGTCCACCACCTCGAAGCGCAGATTCACGGCCCCGCCGCAGCACTGGCCGAGGCTGGGACCCAGCGCCCACCGCCGGACCAGCGGCAGCCCTGCATCCGTGCGCGCGCCCAGCAGCAGATTGCGCGCCAGCGTGATGGCCTCCAGTTCCAGATGTCCGCCGCCTATGGTGCCGATGGGCCTGGCGTTGCCCGCCGGCACGGCCATCCAGGCACCGGATTCTCGCGGCGCCGAGCCTTGGGTAGACTCCACCAGAACCAGGCACGCGGGCGCGGTCCGCAGGGTCAGCAACAATTGTTGAAGAGCCGAAGGCAAGGCAGTCGTCCTCGTGTGCAAGTGGCGCGCAAGGCCGGGCGGCTACCGCAAACGGCCTGCGCGATGATGTGAACAGCATAACCAGCGTTTCCCCCCATGTCAGAAAACGGTCCGGAAAAATTCAGCGGCTCGCGAGCCCGCTCCGCCCAGCCGCGCGGGTGGATGCTCCTGCTGCTTGCTGCGCTGGCTTTCGTGCTGGTCAATCGCTATCTGGAGTCGCGCCGCGCCAGGACTGCCGCGCCCACGGTCGCGCAGCCATCCCTGCCTGTCCCGAAACCGCCCATTCAACCGCCTACTCAACCAGCCCCGAAACCCGCGCCAGCCCCCTCCGCCATTCCCCAGCCCAAGCCAGCGCCGACTCCTGCGAAACCACCCGTCAACGCATCGCAGGCGGCGACCCCGCTCGCCTACCGCCAGGATGCGGCCCGGCATATCTATGCGAAGAACGCCGCCCGCATCTATCAGGGCAAGCTCCAGCCATTGCTCTATGCGATCGGCGTGCTGCAGGTGAGCATCGACGGCCAGGGCCGCGTGCAGCGGCTGCACTGGCTGCGCGCGCCGCGCCAGGCCCCTGAAGTCATTCGTGAAATCGAACGCACGGTGCGCGCCGCCGCGCCCTATCCCGTGCCCGCGCGCATGGGCCGCGTGGTCTATACCGACACATGGCTGTGGGACAAGTCGGGCAAGTTCCAGCTCGACACATTGACCGAGGGGCAGCATTAAACTCCCGCCCCGGAGACCGCCATGCCTTTGACCTTCCAGCCACCAGCCGCACACCCCGCCGCCATGAACATGGCACGGCGCGCCAGCGCCGTCATCGTCCTGAGCCTTGCCGCCTTCACGGTTCTGTGCGCGGGCTCCGCCCACGCGGTGGAGACCTGCACCGCGCAGAAATCCGCCAGGGTGCAGGAGCAACTCAAGCGCATCGCCTCATGGGACCGGTTCGCGCGGCTCTACGAGCAATCGGGCGACTGCGACAAGTCCGGGCAGAGCCGTGCGTTTTCGCGCACCGTCGCCCAACTGGCCGCACAGCCCGGCGGAGTCATCCGCCTGGACGCCGCCATCCGCAAGCGCCCGTGGCTGAAACCCGTGGCGCTGCGGCATCTGCGCTCAGGCGTGGTGAGCAGGGAAGAGTCGCGCCAGATCATCGCCAATGCGGACAGGACCTGCCCGCGCGCCGGCAGGCAGACGGCGCTGTGCCGCGAGGTGCGCGCGGCGCTTCGCCCCAGGAAATAGGCCGAGCGCCAGCCCCTTCAGGAACCGCGGTACGTGGAATAGGCCCACGGGCTCACCAGCAGCGGCACGTGGTAATGCTGATCGGCATGCGCCACGCCAAAGTCCAGGCTCACGCGATGGAGAAAATTCGGCTCGGGCAGCACCACGCCGCGCGCCTTGAAATATGCGGCCACGTCGAACGTCAGGCGATAAGTCCCCACCTTGAGGCTGTGGTTGTCGAACAGCGGCGCATCGGTGCGTCCGTCGTGGTTCAGCGTCAGGCTCTTGACCAGGGTCGCCCGCTCGCCATCCGTGCTGAAGAGCTCGACCCGCATGCCCGCGGCGGGGCAGCCGTTCATGGTGTCGAGTACGTGGGTGCTCAAGCCCATAGGGATAACTCCTTAAACATCGATGGGTCGCAACTGTACCCCTGTCGACCAAAAGTGTATACAATTTTTGTGAACTTGAAGAGAATCTAGAAATGGAATCGTCCGCAACCAGCGCCATCGCCGAATCGCTCACGCGCGCCATCGTCGAGCACAAGCTCCTGCCGGGAACCAAGCTTGGCGAGCAAAAACTCGCCGATCACTTCAGCGTGTCGCGCACGCTGGTGCGGCAGGCGCTCTTTCAGCTGTCTCAAAACCGGCTGGTGACCCTGGAGCCCGCGCGCGGCGCATTCGTTTCCACGCCCTCGGTGGCGGAGGCCAAACAGGTGTTTGCCGTGCGTCTCATGCTGGAGACGGCGATGACCCGCGCCTTCGTCCAGCAGGTCACGCCCGCGCAGATCAAATCGCTCAAGGCCCACATCCAGTCCGAGAAGAAAGCCATGGACCGCAACGACGTGGGCCGGCGCACCCAGTTGCTGGGCGACTTCCACGTGGTGATGGCCGAGCTCATGGGCAATGCCGTGCTCGCGCAGATGCTCGGCGACCTGATCTCGCGTTGCGCGCTCATCACGCTCATGTACCAGAGCACCAGCGCCGCCGAACACTCGCATGACGAGCACGAAGCCATCGTGACCGCCCTCGCCCGCAAGGACGAGGAAGGCGCCGTGCGGCTGATGCGCGAACACTTGCAGCACGTGGAGGAAGGCCTGGCCTTCGACCGCGACATGCCCAGCAGCGACCTGTCGATGGCGCTGTCCTCCGTCTCGGCCTGACCGCGCCGCCCGACGACCCACACGGCACGAAAAAACCACCACGCACGAGAACGACATGACATACGACGCCTGCGCGCCCTACCCCCGCGACCTGATCGGCCATGGCCGCACGCCGCCCCACCCCGAGTGGCCCGGCAAGGCCCGCGTGGCCGTGCAGTTCGTGCTCAACTACGAAGAAGGCGGCGAGAACTGCGTGCTGCACGGCGACGCCGCCAGCGAACAGTTCCTCTCGGAAATGTTCAACCCGGCGGCCTATCCCGAGCGCCACATGAGCATGGAAGGCATCTATGAATACGGCTCGCGCGCGGGAGTCTGGCGCATTCTGCGCGAGTTCGAGAAACGCGCCCTGCCGCTGACGGTGTTCGGCGTGGCCACCGCGCTGCAAAGGCACCGCGAAGTCGCGCAGGCGTTCGACGAGCTCGGCCACGAAGTCGCCTGCCACGGGCTGAAATGGATCCACTACCAGGGCGTTCCAGAAGAC
This sequence comes from Diaphorobacter ruginosibacter, assembly GCF_040396215.1. Lineage (GTDB taxonomy): Bacteria > Pseudomonadota > Gammaproteobacteria > Burkholderiales > Burkholderiaceae_C > Diaphorobacter_A > Diaphorobacter_A ruginosibacter_A. The sequence continues at coordinate 71,420 of NZ_JBEBOW010000003.1, forward strand.
GTGGAACGCGCGCACATGGCGCAATGCATGGACATCTTCGGCGAGCTGTATGGCGGACGCGGCGATCACGGCCTGGGCTGGTACACCGGCCGCGACAGCCCCAACACGCACCGCCTCGTCGCCGACAACGGCGGCTTCGCCTACGACAGCGACTACTACGGCGACGACCTGCCGTTCTGGATGACGGTGCGCAAGTCCGATGGCGGAAGGCACCAGCAGCTCATCGTTCCCTACACGCTCGACGTGAACGACATGCGCTTCGCGCTGCCGCAGGGCTACTCGCACGCCGACCCGTTCTTCCAGTACATGAAGGACACGTTCGACACGCTATACGCGGAAGGCGATCCTGACGGTGCGAACGCGCCCAGGATGATGAGCATCGGCATGCACTGCCGCCTGCTGGGCCGCCCGGGCCGCATCACCGCGCTGCAGCGTTTCCTCGACCACGTCCAGGCTCACGACGGCGTGTGGATCGCGCGCCGCATCGACATCGCGCGCCACTGGGCCAGGCGCTTTCCCGCGCCGCAACCCTGAACGCACCGGGCAGCACCCCCATACGGACAACATGAAAAAGCCATCGCCATGACCTTGACACTCGAGCAGCTCAACCGCGCCGCACCGGCCGATGCCGCGCAATTGCTGGACGGCATCTACGAGCATTCCCCCTGGATCGCCTCGCGGGCGATGGAGCAACGACCCTTCAAATCGCTCGCGCATCTCAAGCACGCGATGGCGCAGGTGGTGAACGCGGCGGGAGAGCAGGCGCAGCTCGGCCTGATCCGGACGCACCCGGAGCTTGCCGGCAAGGCCATGGTGTCCAGGACGCTGACGGCGGAGTCCACCCATGAGCAGGGCAAGGCCGGCCTCACCGACTGCACGAGCGAGGAGTTCGCCCGCATCCAGCAGCTCAATGACGACTACAACCGGCGCTTCGGCTTTCCCTTCATCCTCGCCGTGCGCGGCCCGCGCGGCACGGGTCTTGGCAAGCAGGAGATCATCGACACGTTCGCGCGCCGCCTGGACAACCCGCCGGACTTCGAGCGCGCCGAAGCGCTGCGCAACATCCACCGCATCGCGGAAATCCGCCTGAACGACAAGTTCGATGTAGAGCCCACGCTGGGCAACGACGTATGGGACTGGCAGGAGCGGCTGGCGCAGCACACCGACCCCGGCTACGGCGAACTGGGCCAGCTCACGGTCACCTATCTCACGGACGCTCACCGCGCGTGCGCCCAGCGCATCAGCCACTGGATGCGCGACTGCGGTTTCGACGAAGTGCAGATCGATGCCGTGGGCAACGTGGTCGGCCGGTACAGGCCCGCCGCGGATGGCGGCAAGTACCTGCTCACCGGCAGCCACTACGACACGGTGCGCAACGGCGGCAAGTACGACGGGCGTCTGGGCATCTTCGTGCCGATGGCCTGCGTGCGCGAGCTGCACCGCCAGGGGCGGCGCATGCCCTTCGGCATCGAAGTGGTGGCCTTCGCGGAAGAGGAAGGCCAGCGCTACAAGGCGACCTTCCTGGGTTCGGGCGCGCTGATCGGCGACTTCAGGAGCGAATGGCTGGACCAGCAGGACGCCGACGGCATCACCATGCGCGAGGCCATGCGGCACGCGGGACTGTGCATCGACGACATTCCCAGGCTCAGGCGCGATGCCGCCGGCTATCTCGGCTTCATCGAAGTGCATATCGAACAGGGCCCCGTGCTCAACGAACTCGACATCCCGCTGGGCGTGGTCACCTCGATCAACGGCAGCCAGCGCTATGTCTGCGAGATGACCGGCATGGCAAGCCACGCGGGCACCACGCCCATGGACCGCCGCCGCGACGCCGCCACCGGAGTCGCCGAACTCGCGCTGTACGTGGAGCAGCGCGCGGCGCAGGACGCAGACAGCGTGGCCACCATCGGTCAGCTCGAAGTGCCCAACGGCTCGATCAACGTGGTGCCGGGCCGCTGCAGGTTCAGCCTGGACATGCGCGCGCCGACCAACGCGCAGCGCGACGCCCTGGCGGCGGACATCCTCGCCAGGCTCGACGACATCGCCCGGCGCCGCGGCCTGCACTACAAGGCCGAGCGCGCGATGAGCGCCGACGCCGCGCCCAGCGCGCCCGAGTGGCAACGGCGCTGGGAGAACGCCGTGCAGGCGCTGGGCGTTCCGCTCTTTCGCATGCCCAGCGGCGCGGGCCACGACGCGATGAAGATCCACGAGATCCTGCCGCAGGCGATGCTGTTCGTGCGCGGCCTGAACTCGGGCATCAGCCACAACCCGCTCGAATCGTCCACGTCCGACGACATGCAGCTGGCCGTCGAAGCCTTCGGCCACGTGCTCGAACAGCTTGCGGCCGAACAAAGCTGAAGGTTCGCCCCGCCGCCCTGAGAACACAAACACAATCGACAACCAAGGAACAGCCATGAACCCAGGCCGCCAAGCCACCTATGCCGCGCTCGATGCATGGATCGACCAGCACTTCGACGAGCAAGTGCGTTTCCTGCAGGCGCTGGTACGGGTGCCCACCGACACGCCGCCGGGCAACAACGCGCCCCATGCCGAGCGCACCGCCGAACTGATCAGGCCGTTTGGCTTCGATGCGGAAAAGCACGCCGTTCCCGAGCCGCAGGTCAAGGACTACGGCATGCGGTCCATCACCAACCTGATCGTGCGCCGCCCCTATGGCGATGGCGGCAGGACCATCGCGCTCAACGCGCATGGCGATGTGGTGCCGCCGGGCGAGGGCTGGACGCACGACCCCTATGGCGCGGAGATCGCCGGCGGCCACATGTTCGGCCGCGCGACCGCCGTGAGCAAGAGCGATTTCTCCACCTTCACCTTCGCCGTGCGGGCGCTCGAGGCCGTGGCAAGGCCGCAGCGTGGCGGCGTGGAGCTGCACTTCACCTATGACGAGGAATTCGGCGGCCTGCTCGGCCCCGGCTGGCTGCTGGACAAAGGCCTGACCAGGCCCGACCTGATGATCGCCGCGGGTTTCAGCTACGAAGTCGTGACCGCCCACAACGGCTGCCTGCAGATGGAGGTGACCATCCACGGCAAGATGGCGCATGCCGCCGTCCCCGACACCGGGGTGGATGCGCTTCAGGCGGCCACCGCGGTGCTCAATGCGCTATACGGCGAGAACGCCAGGTACAGGCAGGTGACATCGCGCGTTGCCGGGATCAGCCACCCTTATGTGAACGTCGGGCAGATCCAGGGAGGCACCAACACCAACGTCATCCCCGGCAAGGTGGTGCTGAAAGTGGACCGCCGCATGATCCCGGAAGAAGACCCCGCGCAGGTCGAAGCCTCCATCCGCAAGGTGATGGCCGACGCGGTGGCCGCGTTCAACCAGGAACGCGGCCTGACCGGCGAGGATGCCGCGCGCATCGACATCAAGCGCCTGCTGCTGGCCAACGCCATGACTCCGCTGCCGGGCAACCAGCCGCTGGTGGATGCGATCCAGGCGCATGGCGAAGCGGTCTTCGGCGAGAAACCGCCGGCGGTCGGCACACCGCTCTATACCGACGTGCGCCTGTATGTGGAGCGCGGCATTCCCGGCGTGATCTACGGCGCGGGGCCGCGCACGGTGCTGGAATCGCACGCCAAGCGCTCGGACGAGCGCGTGGCGCTGGAGGACCTGCGCCGCGCCACCAAGGTCATTGCACGCGCCCTGGCGGATCTGCTGGCCTGATCCGCCACGCGCGGATGCTCGTCCGTCAGTCGATGTACCTGAGCCCGGCGGCCGCCAGCGGCTCGCGCATCCGGTACATGTCCAGGCCGAGCACGCCGCTGGCGAGCTGCTCGCGCTTGGCGGCCTCGTTGGCCTCCCTCTTCCTGGCGGCCTCCAGGGTCCTGGCAGCGATGGCGCGCGGCACGCAGACCACGCCGTCATCGTCCGCCACGATCACGTCGCCGGGATGCACCAGCGCGCCGGCGCAGACCACGGGCACGTTCACCGAACCCAGCGTCGCCTTGATGCATCCCTTGCTGCTGATGGCCTTGCTCCAGACGGGGAACTGCATTTGCGCCAGCGTCCCGACGTCGCGCACCCCCGCGTCGATGACCAGCGCGCGCGCGCCGCGGGCCTTGAAGCTGGTGGCGAGCAGATCGCCAAAATAGCCATCGGAGCATTCCGACGTGAGACCCGCCACCACGATGTCGCCGGGCTGAATCTGCTCCGCCGCCACGTGCATCATCCAGTTGTCTCCAGGGTGCAGCAGCACGGTGACGGCCGTTCCCGACACCTGCGCGCCCGCATAGATCGGCCGCATGCAGGGCTTGAGCAGGCCCACCCGGCCCATGGCTTCGTGGACCGTCGCCGAGCCCGGCGCCGCCAGCGCATCCGCGACGGCGCGATCGGTGCGCTCCACATGGCGATATACGACTCCCAGTTCATACATGTCTGTTTCCTCCTTTAGAACGTGTTTACGATCTCCTCGCGCCGCGACAGCGGCTTTGCGGGATGGGAT
>NZ_JBEBOW010000004.1:0-63080 GCF_040396215.1 Diaphorobacter ruginosibacter
CTGAGGCGTCCACCGTTGTTGACACAACTTGTATGAAGTCTGCCCGCCGCTTTCGCGGCAGGCGCTCTCCACTCGGCGTACAGTTCCGGCATCCCACACGCGCCTTGGCGGCCCAGGCTGCCTGAAAGCGCGTTCTGTTACCCTTTCCCCTTCATTCCCTGCGAATTGTTCACACTGCCATGTCCAATCTGATCGTGCATGGAGGCATGCCTCTGCGCGGGCGCATCACGCCGTCCGCCAACAAGAATGCCGTGCTCCCCATCCTGTGCGCCACGCTGCTCACCTCCGAACCGCTCAAGCTCATTGGCGTGCCCGACATCACCGACGTGCGCAAGATCCTGGAGATCTTCCGCGAGCTGGGCAGCGCGGTGCAGTGGAACCGTGAGAGCGGCACGCTGAGCCTGCACCACCGCGACACGCATTTCGACCCGGCGAAGCACCATCTGCCCGAGGAAATGCGCTCGTCCATCATGCTGGTGCCGCCGCTGCTCGCGCGTTTCGGCGTGGCGCGCCTCGAGGACAACGTCAAGGGCTGCACCCTGGGCGTGCGCGAGATCGACCCGCACGTGGAGGTGTTCCGCAACTTCGGCGGGCAGGTCGAGCGCTCGCTCGGATCGCTGCTGATCCACCGCGACGGCCCGCTCCAGGCCGTGCGGCACTGGCTGGACTATGCCTCGGTCACCACGACCGAGAACTTCGTGCTCTGCGCGGTGGCGGCGCAAGGCACCTCGACGCTCAACAATGCCGCCTCCGAGCCGCATGTGCAGGAGTTTTGCCAGTTCATGCAGATGCTGGGCGCCCAGATCAAGGGCATCGGCACTTCGCGCATCACCGTGACCGGGGGCGCCAGGCTCGGTGGCGGGGAATTCCGCTTCGACGAAGATTTCCACGAGATCACCACCTTTCTCGCGCTGGGCGCCATTACCGGCGGCGACGTGGTGGTGAAGAACTCCGCTCCCGACAATTTCCCGCTGATCGACCGCACCTTTGCCAAGTTCGGCGTTCACGTCGAACACAAGGACGGCTGGTCGCGCGCCTGGCGCGACGGTCCGCTCAAGGTGCAGACGCCGTTCACGCCCAACACGCTCACCAAGGTCGAGGCCGCGCCGTGGCCGTATTTCCCGGTGGACCTGCTGCCGATCTTCATCGCGCTGGGCGTCTCCGCAGAAGGCAATGCGATGTTCTGGAACAAGGTCTATGACGGGGCGCTCGGCTGGACCGGCGAGCTCTCCAAGTTCGGCGCGCACGTGTTCTCCTCCGATCCGCACCGCATCATCACCTTTGGCGGCGGCAAGCTGGCGCCAGCGACCGTGGAGAGCCCTTACATCATCCGCGTGGCGATCGCCTTGTTCATGGTGGCGGCCAGCATCCACGGCCGCTCCGAAATCCGCAACGCCACGCCGATCCGGCGCGCCCATCCCCGCTTCGTCGAGAACCTGCGCAGCCTGGGGGCGCAGGTGGAGTGGACCGAGGAGGAGTGAACGCGGTGCGGCCCTGGGAGCGAGGGCCGCGTGGGGGGCCAAATGATTGATAGGTATTAACCCTGATATTTCGATGGGGTTTGGATGCGGGAATATTGGTGTAAACCCTATATCGGTTTATACTTATAGCCATAGGGTAAGCACTTGACTGCCGTCCTAGCAGCCGCGATGTACGAGATGCACACCGCGCGTTGGCCCCAAGGCATCTCATGGGAGAAAAACCATGCGTCACGTTATCGAATCGCTCATCGAATTCATCCAGGAAGCCCGTCAGGCTCACCTGGAAATCGCAAACCAGTAATTTTGCGGAATGCCGCGCCCGGGCGCGGATCCATCAAGTCAGGCTCCACCGCTGCGATGCGCTGGAGCTTTTCTTTTGCCTGCCGTTTTCGTTGTCCGCTGCTGTTAAATTGGGGCTTGTTTCCACTGCCGCTGGCGGTGGATGAAGCCACCCAAGTTGAGAGTCAAAGGAGATACAGGCAATGAGCAAGGTTTTGGACAGCGTTCGCGTGCTGGAGATCGGCGGCCTCGGCCCGGGGCCGTTTTGCGCGATGCATCTGGCGGATCTGGGCGCGGATGTGATCTCCGTGGTGCGGCAGGTAGAGAACACCGGCCCCACGGGCGTGCTGCTCAATCGCGGCAAGCGCTCGGTGTTTGCCGATCTCAAGAGCGAGTCCGGCAAGAAGCTCGTGCTGGCGCTGGTGGAGCAAGCGGATGTGCTGATCGAGGGCATGCGCCCCGGCGTCATGGAGCGGCTGGGCCTGGGGCCCGAGGAATGCATGCGGATCAATCCCCGGCTGGTATACGGGCGCATGACCGGCTGGGGGCAGACGGGGCCGCTCGCGCCGCGCGCGGGGCATGACAACAACTACGCATCGGTGGCGGGCGCGCTGTGGGGCTGCAGCCCGGCGGATGCGCGGCCGGTGTCGTCCTTCGCGACCCTGGGCGACATTGGCGGCGGCGCCCTGTACCTGATGACCGGGCTCCTCGCGGGCATCGTGCAGGCCCGCGAGTCGGGCAAGGGCTGCGTGGTGGACGCGGCGATCGTCGATGGCGCCGCGCACATGCTCAATCTGTCGCTCAGCGCGCGCGAGCGCGGCGCGGTGGCCGACGTGCGCGGCCAGAGCATGTACGACAGCTCGCCGTTCTATGAAACCTATGTCTGCGCCGATGGCCACTACATCACGATCGGCGCGATCGAGCCGCAGTTCTACGCGCTGCTGCTGCAGATGCTCGGTCTCGAAGGCGACGCCGACTTCGCCACGCCGCAGCATGACCGCGCCGCGTGGCCCAGGCGGCGGGCGCGTCTGCAGTCCATCTTCCTGCAGCAGCCGCGCGCGCATTGGCAATCGGTCTTCGAGCCGAGCGACGTGTGCTTCGGCGCCGTGCTGAGTCCGCTGGAGGCGTCGCGGCATCCGCACATGCAGGCGCGCGGCGTCTATGGCGAGCAGGGCGGCGTGCTGCAGGCGGCGCCCGCTCCACGCTTTGACGGCAGCGCCTACGAGACGCCGGCCGCATGCGCCGCCGGGGCGCATACGGGCGAGATCCTGGCCGCACTGGAGCGCGGCGCGGCATTGTGGCGGTGATGCGCCGTCACATGGCCTTCCAGACCGGCTTGCGCTTTTCGGCGAACGCCGCCGCGCCTTCGCGCGCATCCTGGGATGCGAACACCGGGTCGGTGATGGCGGCCTGGCGGTCGAACATCTCCTCGCGGCTCCAGTCCGCCGATTCGCCCACCACCTGTTTGCTGGCCACCAGCGAAAGCGGCCCGTTGGCGGCGACGGCGTTGGCCAGCTCGATGGCCGCGTCCAGCGCGCCGCCGGGCTCCGTCATGCGGTTGATGAGGCCGTTTTGCTGCGCCCGCTCGGCGCTCAGCATGTCGCCGGTGAGAATGCACTCCATCGCCAGGTGATAGGGCAGGCGGCGCGGCAGGCGCAGCAGGCCGCCGCCGGCAGCGGCCAGCCCGCGCTTCACCTCGGGCAGTCCGAACCGGGCCTCGCGCGAGGCGACAATCAGGTCGCAAGCCAGCACCACCTCGAAGCCGCCGGCCAGCGCATAGCCCTCGACCGCGGCGATGATGGGTTTCCTGGGCGGCTTGATGGTGATGCCGCAGAAGCCGCGCCCGGGAATGGTGGGGCGCTTGCCCTGAAGAAATCCCTTGAGGTCCATGCCCGCGCAGAAGCTGCCGCCGGCGCCGGTGATGATGCCCACGCTCAGCGCGGGATCGGCATCGAACGCGTCCAGCGCGGCGGCCATGGCCTGCGCCATTTCCAGCGAGACGGCGTTGCGCGCCTCGGGCCGGTTCAGGGTCATGATCTGGATGTTGCCGCGGGTTTCGACGAGCAGGGGCTGTTGGTCGGACATGGGTGGATCTCCTGTGATGGAAGGTTTCGGGGGCGCGGCGCTGGTGCGAGTGCGGTGCGATGGAATTCTCCGCCATGCCCGCCGCTCGTGGCGCGGCTCCATGCAGACTTTGGCGGCAGGTTCCATTGTGCGGCGCGCAACGCGCGGCGGGCCGGAGGATTGCTCGCCCGGCCGGTCCGTTTGCTCATGTGTGGCGAGCCGCCAGGATGCGGCTGGGCGAGGGTCAGCCCATCAGGTCCCACATCGCACGCAGCCGTTCCGTGTCGCGTCCCAGCTTGCGGCTGGCGGGCAGAAAACGCAGCCAGCGCATGCGCCCGAGCGTGTTGCCCAGCACCTCGTGGAACTCGGTGCCGCGCGCGGGCTGTGAAAGCCATTGCCGCCATTGCACGCGCGCCTGCGCCAGCGCTCCGGCGTGGCTCAGATAGATGGCGGTGGAGTGCGCATAGCACAACGCGTCGCGCACCTGGCACACGGCCAGCGGCAGCACGGCGAGCGGGTCATCCTCGAAATCCACGCAAGCCAGCTCGCCGTCGGGGCAGATCACCAGGTTGCGCGCGAACGCCTGGCTGAGCACCGTGCCCGAGCGGTGCACTTCGTCGATCATGGCAAGGCCCTGCATCCACAGCGGCATGACGGCGTCCGGCCCCTGCGGCACGAGCGCGCGGATCTTGTTGCCCAGCGACGGGACTTCCTGGCCGGCATGGCCGAGATGGCTCATCATGAAGCCGTCCTCTTCGGCGGCCAGCAAGCGCGGCACGCGGATGCCGCGCGAGGCCAGGTCACGCAGTCGCCGCACCTCGGTCGCTATGGCCTCGCGCCCGCCGTGGTTGACCACCGGGCCGAGCACCGGCTCGCCGAGCAGCACCCGCAGCACGTGCAGGACGCGGTAGCGCCACGCGGGAACCAGCGGCCCGGTGCGCTTGATCCAGAACCATTCGCCGTCGTGCTCGTAGCGCTGGATGTTCTTGGACTGGGTGCGCAGGTGTTCCTTGAGGAAGGCGTCAGGGTCCATGGGCTGGGCGCAGTCGGGGGCTTCGGTGGGTGGCACGGTCGAGGAAAACTGAAGAGTGAGGCAGCCGCCGCGCCGGGTTTCCGGTGGCGCGGGCGTTGCGTGAAATCCCCAAGGGTATCAGGATGTCAGGCCGCCGCCTGCGCCTGCGCGTTTTCCCGGGACTGCGGCGCGCTCGGCCCCAGCGGCGGTGGGGAAAACTGGAAGGTGTGCGCGCTGGCGCCCGGCCAGTAGGTCTTGAAGACGTTGTGCTGCTTGTCCAGGTCGCCCAGCAGCGCGCCCGGCTCCACGCGCAGCACCAGGTGGGCGAGCTGGCGCACCTCGGTGTCCGAGATGCGGCGCACGATGTGGTGCGCGGTGATGTCGCACGGATGTTCGAGGCCGGCGGCCTGCACCATCTCCTGCAGCGCGTGCAGCGTGCTCTTGTGGAAGCTGGCCACGCGCGTGGCCTTGTCCGGCACGACCAGCGCTTTCTGGCGCCCCGGATCCTGCGTGGCGACGCCCGTGGGGCAATGGCCGGTGTGGCAGGTCTGGGCCTGGATGCAGCCCAGCGCCATCATGAAGCCGCGCCCGGCGTTGCACCAGTCGGCGCCCAGAGCCATCATGCGCGCGATGTCGAACGCGGTGATCACCTTGCCCGCCGCGCCGATCTTGATGCGGTGGCGCAGGCCCACGCCGACCAGTGTGTTGTGCACCAGGAGCAGCCCTTCCTGCAGCGGCACGCCGACGTGATCGACGAACTCGACGGGCGCGGCGCCGGTGCCTCCTTCCGCGCCGTCGACCACGATGAAGTCGGGCGTGATGCCGGTCTCCAGCATGGCCTTGACGATGGCGAACCACTCCCACGGGTGGCCCACGCAGAACTTGAAGCCGGTCGGCTTGCCGCCGGACTTCTCGCGCAGGCGCGCGATGAAGCGCATCATCTCGACGGGTGTCCTGAATGCGCTGTGCGTTGCCGGACTGATGCAGTCCACCCCGGCGGGAACGCCGCGCGCCGCGGCGATCTCCGGCGTGACCTTGGGTCCCAGCAGCATGCCGCCGTGGCCCGGCTTGGCGCCCTGGCTGAGCTTCAGCTCGATCATCTTGACCTGCGGATCGGTGGCGTTGGCGATGTACTTTTCCTCATTGAAGGTGCCGTCGTCGTTGCGGCAGCCGAAGTAGCCCGAGGCCACCTCCCAGATCAGGTCGCCGCCGTGGACGCGGTGATGCTGGCTGATCGAGCCTTCGCCGGTATCGTGCGCGAAGCCGCCGGCCCGCGCGCCCTTGTTGAGCGCCAGGATCGCATTCGCGGACAGCGCGCCGAAACTCATCGCGGAGATGTTGAAGACGCTGGCGTGATACGGCTGCGTGCATGGGCAAACGCCTTCCAGCGGCTCGCCGGGCTGGCCGCCGATCCAGATGCGGAAGTCATGCGAATCGAGCCGGGTCGGCTGCATCGAATGGTTCACCCACTCATAGCCCTGCGCCGCCACATTGAGCAGCGTGCCGAGCGGGCGGCTGTCGGGCTCGCCCTTGGCCCGTTGGTACACGAGCGAACGCTGGGCGCGCGAGAACGGCAGCGCCTCCTGGTCTGCCTCGATGAAATACTGGCGGATTTCCGGGCGGATGTATTCCAGCAGAAAACGCAGGTGCCCGATGATCGGATAGTTGCGCAGGATGGAGTGGCGCGTCTGCAGCATGTCCCATATGCCCACCACGGAAAGCGCCAGGCACGTGCCGTAGCCGGCCCACCACCAGCTGCCGCCCCACAGGCGCGCCGCGGCAAAGAACGATCCCGTGCCCAGCAGGGCGAGACAGAAGGCGGTGTAGCGGATGGGAACCCATGCGGGAATGCGGCGTGGTGCGAGAGTTTGGCTCATCGGTGGGCGCGAAAAGATAGGTCTGTAGGGAAGAGCGGCCCGGCGAATCTGCCGGAGAGCACGCCGCCCGCGTGGTGCAAGGGTATTGCAGTCGGCGGGCCATTGCCAGCGATATTTGCCGGCCTTCATGCGACAGGCCCATTCAACAGAGACCGGTTGAACCGAGCCCTTCGCGCCCCCTGCCTTGGCCCAGGGATCGCGCGGTGTTCCCTGCGGGCGGCCTTTTTTGCATGCGCGGCGTAAAATCAGGCCCTTTTCCATGGCGGCCGCGCACGGCTTTTTCGGACTGTCCCCGCGCCGCATCACCAGGTTTTCCAATGGCTGCACAAGACTCCACCCCCAACGCGATCCCATCCGACGCGGATGCCGCGTCCGAATTCAATCCTGCGCTGAGCAACGAGGCGCTCGACGAACTCGACGCCATCCTGGACGACGTGCGCGGCCGCAATGAAGAAACGCCGCAGTGGGAGTTCTGCGACGGCTATCTGACCGCGCTGGTGTGTACGCGCCGCCCGATCTCCGTCGCCGAATGGCTGCCGATGCTGCTGGGCGACGGCATGGAAATCGACGATGCGCCTGACAACGAACCGCTGCCGCTGCAAGGCGACATCTTCAAGGATGCGGCGCAGCAGGCCCGTTTCCTGGAGCTGTGCCAGCTGCGGCTGGACGAGATCGCCGCGCAGCTCGACACCGAGACCGACTCGCTCGACGCGGACGACGCCTTCCAGCCCGAATGCATGGATATGCGTGGCGCCATCTCGATGCTGCCCGAGGCGGAGCGCGCCGAAATGGAGGGCCAGGACATTCCTTCGTTCGCGCAGGTATGGGCGCTGGGCTTCATGTTCGCCGTCGAGAACTGGCCCGAGGAATGGGCCGCCCCGCGCGACAGGGATGCGTCGAAGTGGATCGACGACTCGCTGGAGAAAATCGTCGCGGTCACGGAAGACGACACCGGCAAGCCGGCGGTGAACATGTACGACGACCAGGGCCCGGCCAGCACCAGCCAGGAGCGCGTGGAGCAGGTCGGCGAGGCGATCTGGGCGTGCTACGACCTGCGCCAGATCTGGAAGAGCTTCGGCCCGCGCGTGGAGTCCGTGCGCAAGCAGGCGCAGCCTGGACGCAACGATCCATGCCCCTGCGGCAGCGGCAGGAAATACAAAAAATGCCACGGGGCATGACCCCGATGGCGCGCGTGCCCGCTCTCAGAACGTGTTCACGATCTCCTCGGCTGCGTAGAGATCGTAAACACGTTCTCAGGCCATCAGCTCGTTGAGCCGCACAATGGCGTGCCACAGCGTCTGGGCGCGCACCGCGGCGCGGTCGCCGCGGAATTGCCGCGCTTCACTGTGCAGCGCGCCGTCCACCTGCCAGCCGAACCAGACCGTGCCGACGGGCTTGGCGTCGCTGCCGCCGCCGGGGCCGGCGACGCCTGTCACGGCAACGCTCACCTGCGCCTGCGAGCGCAGCACGGCTCCGGTCGCCATGGCGCGCGCCACAGGTTCGCTGACCGCGCCGTGCAGCAGCAGCAACGCGCCGGGAACACCGAGCAGATCGGTCTTGGCGGCGTTGCTGTAGCTGACGAAGCCGCGCTCGAACCATTCGCTGGAGCCGGCCAGGTCGGTGCAGGCCGCGGCGATCATGCCGCCCGTGCAGCTTTCGGCCGTGGCAAGCATCCATCGGCGCGCCTTGAGCGCGGCGGCCAGCTGGCGCAGATGCGGCTCCAGCGGTTCGCTGGGCAGCCCGAACAGCTCCTTGGCAGAGGAGCCGGATGCCCCTTGCGGATTGTCTTGCTCCAGCATCACAGCCACCTCCAGAAGGCGATGACCAGGAGCGTGCAGAAGGCCGCGACGAGATCGTCGAACATGATGCCGAAACCTCCGCGCCAGCCGAATCCCTTGAACGAGCGGTCGGCCCACTTCACCGGCCCGGGCTTGGCCGCATCGAAGAAGCGGAACAGCCCGAATGCGATCAGTTGTCCCCAGAAGCCCATGGGCATGGCCAGCCAGAGAACGATCCACATGGCGACCACCTCATCCCAGACGATGCTGCCCGGGTCGGCCACGCCCATGTTGCGCGCGGTGACGGCGCAGGCCAGCCAGCCCAGCACCAGCGAGACTGCGATCACGATGCCGATCTGCGCCTGCGTGAGCCACAACTGCATCACCAGATAGGCCAGCCACGCCCAGGCCGTGCCGACCGTGCCGGGCGCCGCGCGGGAGAGGCCGCTGCCGAATCCCAGCGCCACGAGATGCAGCGGATGGGACAGCATGAAGCGTGCGAGCGAATACCGCGGCGGGTGAGGGCGCGGCTCGGGCTGGGGTGCGGGAGAGTGGGATAAATCTTGCATGTCGTCGTCTTGGCGGATGAAGCTGCGCGCTGGCTCGTGGAGTGCATCAACTGTATGCCGTGCCGGTTCTCGACGGCATTTTGCGCCACAGGAACCAGCCGATCCGGTCGCTCATGCTAACAGCCACGCCTTGCGCCGCGCAATGGCGCGGGGCGGCGCGAAAGGACAGGACATCGGATGGGAAAGACATCAGGCGAAATGGTCGAAGGACGCCCAGCGCTGCCGCGCAAGCGGCTTGCCATGGCGATCGACCACGCGCAGTCCGGGCTCCTTCGTGATGCCGCCTATGCGCGTGACCGGGGTGTCGGCCATCCGCGCGGCGGCCATGACCTGATCACGGCGGCTTGCTGGGGCGGTGAACACGAGCTCATAGTCGTCGCCGCCGGCAAGCACGCATTGGTACCACTGGTCGTCGTGGAGACGGAGCGCGGGATGGTTGCGCGCCGCCATGGTCTGCAGCGCGGCGTCGGCGTCGACTTGCGCACCCACCTGGGACTGTTCGATGATGTGCGAGAGGTCGCCCAGCAGGCCGTCGCTCAGATCCAGCGCGCTGGTGGCGATGCCTCGCAGCGCGCGGCCCAGCGCCAGGCGCGGCGTGGGGCGTTCGAGGCGTTGCAGCGCGCTCTCGAATGCGTCCGGCGGCAGTTCGATCCTGCCCAGCCTGGCGTCGAGCGCCAGCCGCGCATCGCCGAGCGTGCCGCTCACCCAGATGTCGTCTCCCGCCCGAGCGCCGCTGCGCAGCAGCGCCTGTCCGGGCGGCACTTCGCCGAAGATGGTGATGCAGATGTTCAGCGGGCCATGTGTGGTGTCTCCGCCCACCAGCTCGCATTCATGCTCGTCGGCGAGCCGCAGCAGGCCGTCGGCGAATGCCTTGAGCCACGGCTCGTCGATGCCTGGCAGGGACAGCGCCAGCGTGAAGGCCAGCGGCGTGGCGCCGCTGGCGGCGAGATCGCTCAGGTTCACGGCGAGCGACTTGTGCCCGAGGTGCGCAGGGTTCACGTCCTCGAAGAAATGGCAGCCCGCGACCAGCATGTCGCTTGAGACGGCGAGCTGCATGCCGGGCGCCACGCGCAGCAGCGCGCAGTCGTCGCCGACGCCCAGCGCCGCGCGTTTCACGGGGCGCGCGAAATGGCGCGCGATCAGATCGAATTCACCCATGTGCCCATCCACGCCGCCGCGCAGGCATGGCGGCGCCCTTGTTGAAAAACGAGTCCGTCATGTGTTCATGCGCCGCGAAAACGCATGGACGCCTGGCGGCTGACCTCTGCCAGCATTTGCTCGCTCTGCTGGCGCTCGCGCAGCCAGCGCGCGTCGTTCTGCCCGGCCTCGACGTCCGCGCGCAGCATCTGCAATGCGCCGGCGGCGCCCCTGGCCTGCGCGTGGGGGGCGATGCGATCCATGGTCTCGAGGATGTGGTCGCGCAACTGCATGTGCGTGCCGCTTGCCGGATCGACGTAGACGGCGTCCAGGCCGAAACGGCAGGCCTGGAAGCGGTTGTAGGTATAGACCAGATAGTCGTCTTCCTGGGGGATGAAGGGCTGTTCTTCGAGGAACCATGCGCCCAGTGATTGCACGTATCCGGCGAGCGCGGCCGCGCGCTCGATGGTGAGCGGGGTGTCGAAGACGCGGATCTCGATCGTGCCGAATTCGGGCTTGGGGCGGATGTCCCAGTAGAAATCCTTCATGCTCTTGACCACGCCGGTGCGCGTCATCTTGTCGAAATAGGCCTCGAACTCGTTCCAGGTGAGCACGCAGGGCGCGCGCCCCGACAGCGGAAAGGCGAACACGGAGTTGAGCCGGGCCGAATCGAACTGCGTGTCCTGCCCCTGCACGTAGGGGCTGGAGGCGGACAGCGCGATGCAGTGCGGAATGTAGCGCGACATGCGGTGCAGCATGAGCAGCGCGGCGTCGGAGTCCGGGCAGCCGATGTGCACGTGCTGGCCGAAGATGGTGAACTGCTTGGTCAGATAGCCGTACAGCGCGGACAGCTCGTGAAAGCGCGGCTTGTCGTAGATGCGCCGCTCGTGCCATTGCTGGAACGGATGCGTGCCGCCGCCCACGACGGCGATGTTGAGCTTGTCCGCGCTCTTGACCAGCGCATCGCGGATCGGCGTGAGCTGGCCCAGCACTTCGCTGCTGGAGCGGCACACGTCGGTGGAGATCTCGATCATGGCGCTCGTCATCTCGGGCACGACGCTGCCGGGCAGCGGCGTCTTGTGCATCAGGCGCAGCATGTCCTCCGCGTAGGGCGCGAGGTCGTAGTCGTGCGTGCTGACGAGCTGCAGCTCCAGCTCCACGCCCAGCGTGAGCGGCTCGGAATGATGAAAGGCTTCAAGACTCACGATGTTCCTCCCGTGTCGGACTGGCGGGCAGTTCGGCCCAGGGTTTGTGTGTTTCGCCGGCGCGGTACAGCGCCACGGTGGCGATCACGGCGCCGAACACTTCCATCAGCATGATGGTGGGCAGCGCAATGCGCGAGATGACTTCACCCGTTGACGGCGAAGCCACCATGAACTGCGATGCGATCAGCAGCGCGATGGATGACATCGGCATCATGGCCGCGCCCACCCATACGGCCTGGCGCCAGCTCGCCCCGCTGCCCACGTTGCCGATGCCCACGCCCACGGCCTTGGCGACCAGGCGCACGGCGATGAGCAACAGCACGGCGCCGGCGACCTGGGCGCTCCAGTCGGCCTGTGCGGCCACCGTCGATACCAGGACGAACATCAGCATGGTGATCACCGAGGACGCCGTTCCCAGTTGCCTTGGCAGCGCCCAGGGCTTGGGATGCAACTGCTTGATGAGCATGCCGCCCAGCAGGGCGGCTAGCGGCGCAGATCCACCCAGATGCGCCGCCACGGCGGTGCTGGCGGCGATGAGCGCGAGTACGAGAATGGACGTGTTCTCGCTCGCGGGACTCATGTAGCGCAGCGCCAGCCGGATCAGGCCGGAGAGCAGCGCGCCGACCAGGATGGACACGCCGAACATCACCAGCACGGGCGGCACGCCTTCAAGGAAGCCGCTGTCGGGGCGGCTGAGCATTTGCGCATGCACGCCGCCGAACGTCAGCGCGTAGAGCGTGGAGAGGGTGGTGAGCACGATGGCGCGGTCGGTGACAGGCCCGGCGGCGCGCGTGTCGGCGACCACGCGCGTGACGACGGCGGGCGATGCGGCCATGGCGACCAGCGCGATCGGCCCCGCCGCCTCCCTGGGCACGTTCAGCCACAGCATGGCCCAGTACACCGCGAAGTAGGTAAGGGCGGATTCGGCGATGCTTTGCACCAGCACCATCGGGTTGTGCCGGAACCAGCGCCATGGGATGCGCCCGCCGGCGTCGAACAGGACGATGGAAATACCCAGCTCGATGAGGAACAGGCCGATGTCCTGCAGCGGCCACATTGCTCCGCTGAAGCCGAGCAGGCCGGTCACCATCCCGACAAGGGAGTAGCCCACCACTTTCGGCAGGCCCGTGTGTCGATAGACGAGATATCCGCAGATGGATGCGATGGCCAGAAGCAGCGCCCATTGCACCGTGGGGAGTCCCGCAGAGGGGCGCAGCCATTGCCCCCAAAAATTCATCAGCTCATTCATGCTCGCTGTCCTATTGTGGTTCGCCCCAAGGGGGTGCGCGTATGGCCCGCGCCTTCGATCATCCGGATGCAGGCCATCCGGACAGGCCCTGCCTGGCGAGCCGCAGTGCTGTTGTCATGGCCCGAAGGGCGGCTTGCGCATGCGTGGGTGCGGGCCGAAACCGCCTCGGCTTGCGGCTGGATATTCGCGCATGGGCTGCGCAGGAATCCTGCCGCTGTTCCCGTACACCATATCAGACGTTGGTGCGCGATGGCGCGAAAAAGCTCTGCGGCGAATGGAAAAAGCGATGGCGCAGCGCACGGTAGATGCGCGAGCGCTCCACGCCGGTGACGTTCTGCGCCCTCAGCGCGAGGTGGAATGCGAAATAGAAGCTCACCAGCACGTTGAGCGCGCCGATGAAGGGCAGCGTCGCCATCGACCACCAGAACGCGGGCATGTGCACGACCCCCGGGCCCAGCGCGGCCGCCGCGGCCGCCATCTGTCCCGTGGAAAGCGTGACGTGGCGCACGTCCAGGCCGAGCCCGAAGAATGCGGCGATCACCGGCACCAGGCCCAGCATGAAGCCCAGCGAAATATTCGCGGCCAGCCCCGAGAGGTCGTTGCGCAGGAAACGTGCGATGCGCGCCGCGCGATGCGCTCCTATGGTTCTCGTGATACGAGGGTTGTAGTGAATCGCGGCATCCAGGCGGTGCAGCACGAACCAGTTCTCCACCCATCCGGCAAAAATGCTCGAGGAGAACAGCAGCACGCCGGTGAACGCGGCGAACAGCAGCGATCCGCCCCAGGGCTTGAGCGTGTCGATCACGTGCAGCGCCT
This sequence comes from Diaphorobacter ruginosibacter, assembly GCF_040396215.1. Classification (GTDB taxonomy): domain Bacteria; phylum Pseudomonadota; class Gammaproteobacteria; order Burkholderiales; family Burkholderiaceae_C; genus Diaphorobacter_A; species Diaphorobacter_A ruginosibacter_A. The sequence continues at coordinate 13,468 of NZ_JBEBOW010000004.1, forward strand.
CCTTCTCGCTGATGGCCGGATGGCCAAGCAGCCGGGCCAGCACAAGCGTGATGGCGAGCACCGCCGGGAACACGACCAGCACGTTGCCCAGAATGGCGGCGACCTGCGAGCGCACGAGGTGCGTGACTTCGTCGACGAAGGCCTGCTCGCTGCCCTCGTCTTCGATATTCTTGAGCTTGGCGGCCATCGCGGGGGCCGTCATCGCGGGCTGCTTGGTCGCCACGGTGAAGTGCAGAAGCTGCACCAGCACGAAGCTCGCCGCGTAATTCATGCCCGCCCAGAATCCGCCCCAGAAGGCGGAGAACGCCATGGTGTAGAGCCAGAACTTCACGAGGGTGGTGAAGGCCATCACCAGGCCGCCGCCCGCGGCCTTCTTCACCATCGAGAAGTATTCCGGCGTGGTGCGCGTGATGTAGTGCGAGCCGGTCTCGGCGTTGCGCTGCGCCATCTTGGCGGCCAGCAGCGAGGAGTTGGCCATGAACAGCGCCTTCAGGCTGTGGCGCTCGCGGCTCACGGCCACGAGCCGGCACATCAGCCGGGTCGCGGCGACTTCGGGCTTGGGCGAGAGCAGGCATTCCAGCAGTTCGCGCACCCGCAGGATCCGCGCGCGCAGCTGCCGCAGGCGGAACACCAGGCCCACGGAAACGCCGTTGTCCTCGAAGTGCGTATAGACCGAGTTCGCGGCGTTGCGGCAGGCGTCGAGCCGCTCGCGCAGGCGCGAGACGGTGGCGTCGAGCCGGTTGCTGGTACGCAGCGGGTGCAGCACCTCGATGCGCAGGCTCTCCGCATCGCGGAGCAGGTCGTGAAACGGCTGCGCTTCGCGCATCTCGTCGGTCATGCGCAGCCGCAGCTCCGGGGCGAACCCGGTCGCCAGGATGTTGCCCGCGCAGTAGGTGATGGCGTCGACCAGCGCCTGCTGCCAGCGCGTGGCGCCGTCGGCCTGTTCATGGTCGGGCGCGAAGATGCGGCTCAGGCGGTGGATCAGGTCTTCATCGAGCGCGCCGAGCCAGCGCGCATCGAACTCGCTGTGCAGCGCCGCCATGAACAGCCCGGAGGAGTCGATGGTGTCGGGATTGCTGGGCAGCAGCTTGTAGCGCAGGCGCTCGGCCAGCTCGCTGATCATGGAGGTGCGCTGCGCAAAGCCGAAGTCGGCCAGCAGCATGGTGATGTCCACCGACTGCGTGATGGCCTGCCACCAGAGCTGCAGGCGCTCGCGCAGCACGGGGGACTGCTCGGCCAGCATCACCAGCTCCTGCACGCGCTGCGCCGCGGCCTCGGTCGATGGGCTGTCGCCGCGCACCCAGTCGAGCAGAGCGATCAATTGCAGGTTGCGCTGCGCGAGCGAGGCTTTCGGATCGACCGAGGCGAGGATCTGGGTGAGTGGTTTGTGGTGTTCCGCGCTTGTCTTCAATGCAGCACTCTGTGATTCATCGCCCCTGGGCCGCCATCGTCCATGGCTTCGAGCACGAACATCGGAATGGGGCTGGTGAACTGCCCGCCGTCGTCGGCCACGCAGAAATAGCTGCCGTGCATGGTGCCCGAAGCGGTGCGCAGGCGGCATCCGCTGGTGTACTGGAAAGCCTCGCCCGGGCGCAGCAGTGGCTGCTGGCCGACTACGCCAAGGCCCTTGACTTCCTCCGTGTGGCCGCGCGCGTCGCTGATGATCCAGTGCCGTGAAATCAACTGCGCGGGCACATCCCCCGTGTTGGTCACGGTGATGGTGTAGGCGAAGCTGAATACCTCGTTGTCAGGGTCGGACTGGTCGGGCAGGTATTCGGGGAGCACCTCGACTGCGAATCGGTATGTGGGCATGGCGTTATGGTAACGGGATTGCATGTTCGCCCTGGTGGGGCAGTTGAAATTCCGGGGGGCGCTGGGCAAACGGCGCCGGCTGCTGCGACAATCGCCGCATGAGCCCCCAATTCCGCATCGCCCCCTCCATTCTCTCCGCCGACTTCGCCCGCCTGGGCGAGGAGGTGCGCGACGTGATCGCCGCCGGCGCAGACTGGATCCACTTCGACGTGATGGACAACCACTACGTCCCCAACCTGACTTTCGGCCCCATGATCTGCCAGGCGCTCAAGCCGCACGCCAGGACCGCCGCCGGAGCGGCCGTGCCGGTGGACGTGCACCTGATGATCGAGCCGGTGGATGCGCTGGCGGCCGCGTTCGCGGAGGCGGGAGCCGACTACATCAGCTTCCACCCCGATGCATCGGCCCATGTGCACCGCAGCGTGCAGGCCATCAAGTCCAAGGGCGTGAAGGCCGGCCTGGTGTTCAATCCGGCCGCTTCGCTGGAAGTGCTGGACTGGATGATCGAGGAGATTGACCTCATTCTCATCATGAGCGTGAACCCGGGCTTTGGCGGGCAGAGTTTCATCGATTCGGCGCTGCGCAAGATCGAGGAGGCGCGCAGGCGTATCGATGCCAGCGGCAAGGACATCCGCCTGGAAGTCGATGGCGGCGTGAAGGTGGACAACATCCGCCGCGTGGCCGATGCGGGGGCGGATACCTTCGTGGCCGGCAGCGCGATTTTCGGCAAGAGCGACTATTCCGCCGTGATCAGCCAGATGCGCGGGCAACTGGCCTGAATCCACGCAATCCGCAAGCAGATAGCAGCAGGCGAAAAAAGAGACGCCTTCGGGGCGCCTCTTTCACATCCTGGCCATGCTTGAGCCGCCGTGGCGGCTCCCGCAGATACGCTCTGTGCTTCAGTTGACCTTCACCGGTGTTTCCGCGCGCAGCAGGATGCCGCCGCCGGGCACGGAGCCGGCCACGCTGCCGTTGCGCACGCGCACTTCGCAGGCATGGCGGTCAGCGGGTTCCTTGAACACATTGCAGCGCGCCAAGGCGTTGCGCTGCAGTGTCGCTTCGTCGGGATTGGTCAGGCCTCCCTTGCGGGCAGCCTGCTTTGCGGCACCCATTTCACGCAGGCATGCCTGGCGGTTGACGGGGCCGTCAGCCGGGCATTTGTCGGCAGCGCCTTGTGCGAAGGTCGTGCCAGCAACGCACAGCAGCATAATGGCGGGAACTACGCGCAGGGTTTTGGCGACTTTCGATGTGAAACGCATATGGAACCTCCTTCGAAATGTTTTCCATTGAATGATCACGTCCGAATTCAGGAGCAGAGCTTATAGGCCGTGCAGGCGAATTGTTGTCCGTGCACTTTCGCTCCGCATGTCGGACAGGACGGACAATTACAGCTTTTTTCGATGGAGTTCCAAACTCCAATTCACGCTTCTTTTGAATCAGCACAACGAGTGAGCAGAAAGGTGAGTATGGCCCTGATTTCCGTGCCGCAATTGGTACACCAGAGCGTGGGCGCGATGATCGATCTCGATGGCACCATGGTGGACACCATCGGTGATTTCTCGGAGGCTGTGGCCGCGATGCTTCGGGATCTGGAGCTGCCGTCCATTGACGCATCGCGCATAGAGAACATGGTGGGCAAGGGCACGGAACATCTGCTGCTATCGGTGCTCACGCATGTGATCAGCGCAAATGGTCATGCCGATGCGCAACAGCGCGCGGATGCGCTCATGCCGCAGGCGCTGCGGAGCTATCACCAGCACTATGAACGCATCAACGGCCAGTTCTCGCGTGTGTTCCCGGGCGTGATCGAAGGACTTGAGCTGCTGCGCTCCAAGGGCCTGAAGCTGGCCTGCCTCACCAACAAGCCCACGGCCTTTGCCGTGGAGCTGCTGGATGCGAAGGGCATGCGCGGGTATTTCAGCTGCGTTTTTGGCGGTGATGCCTTCGAGCGCAAGAAGCCCGATCCGATGCCTCTGCTCAAGACCTGCGAGGCGCTTGGCACCCGCCCCGGCAATACGCTGATGGTGGGGGACTCCAGCAACGATGCGCGCGCGGCCCACGCCGCCGGCTGCAAGGTGGTCCTGGTGACCTACGGCTATAACCACGGCGAGCCGATACGCGGCGTGAAGGCCGACGGGTTTGTGGATTCATTGACGGAACTGGTGGCGAGCTGAGCGGATTACCGGCGCTGACAGCGCGCGGGTCCGTCAATCAATGAAACGACGGCCCTGGAGCGGGTTCATGCGCTGCTGGGCCGCCGTTGTGCGCGGGGTCGCAACGGCTTCAGAAGCTCTCCCAGTGGTCATGGTTTTCGGCCACGCCGTTGCCGCGCCTGCGGTTGTGCTCCCAACTGCGCTTCGCGGAACCCATCGCAGATGATGCCGACATGACGCCATTGGCGCCGTTGTGCTGTGCGAGCGGCGCTGCGGTCGGGCGCACTGGCTGGAGGGGGTGGCTGCCCGTGCCCGGCGACATGGATTTGCGTACCGGCGGCGCTGGCGGAGTCTGCTCGTGCTCCTGCGCCAGGCGGAATACGGCGACAGCCTGCACGAGCTGGGCAGCCTGTGTCTTGAGGCTGTCGGCCGCCGCTGCGCTTTCCTCGACCAGCGCGGCGTTTTGCTGCGTGGCGTGGTCCATTTGCGTGATGGCTTCGCCGACCTGGCTGACGCCCGCGCTTTGCTCGCTGCTGGCTGCGCTGATCTCGCCCATGATGTCCGTGACCCGGCGGATGGCCGTGACGACTTCGGTCATGGTTTCGCCGGCCTTGTCGACGAGGTGCGTGCCTTGCTCGACACGCTCGACGCTGGCGGTGATCAACGCCTTGATTTCCTTGGCCGCCTCCGCGCTGCGCTGCGCAAGGCTGCGCACCTCGCCCGCGACCACGGCAAAGCCGCGCCCCTGCTCGCCCGCGCGCGCGGCCTCGACGGCCGCGTTGAGCGCGAGAATGTTGGTCTGGAAGGCGATCCCGTCGATCACGCCGATGATGTCGGCGATCTTGCGGCTGGAATCGTTGATGCCCTTCATCGTGTCCACCACTTCGGCCACCACCTGCCCACCTTGCATGGCCACCGAGCTGGCATTCATCGCCAGGTGATTGGCCTGGCGCGCGTTGTCCGCGTTCTGGCGCACGGTGGAGCCCAGTTCTTCCATCGATGCGGCGGTCTCCTCCAGGGCGCTGGCCTGCTGCTCGGTGCGCGCGGAGAGATTGTTGTTGCCTTGCGAGATTTCCGCGCTGGCGATCGCCACGCTTTCCGCGTTGGCGCGCACGCCCGAAACGAGCTGCGCAAGATTGTCCTGCATGTGCTGCAGCGTATCGAGCAGGCGCGCTGCTTCATCGCGGCCGTGCACGACGATCGGCTGGGTCAGGTCGCCTTCGGCGATCTGGCCGGCGCGCTGCGCGGCCAGTTGCAGCGGAACCGTGATGGAGCGGGTCAGCACATAGGACAGGAAAATGCCCAGCAGCAGCGCCAGCACGGCGCCCACGATCAGGATCATGCGACCCTGGGCCGCCTTCTCGGCGGCTTCGTGGCGGGTCTGTTCGTAAAGCACGGACTGACGCTCCTCCATGCGGGCGAGTGCCGCGATGTATGTCTGCGCCTTGGGCTTGAGGTTGTGCACGAGAGCGTCGGCGATGTCCTCCTGGGCCTTGCGGCGCTCCAGAAGCTCCTCGCGTGCCGTGCGGTAGGCTTCGCGCGCGGCATCGACCTCCTTGAGCAGGTTGATGCCTTCGCCCGCGGTGAGCAGTTCAACGATGACCTGGCGGGCGGATTCCGCGCTTTCGGAGGTTTTCTTGATGTCCTCCTGCCAGGTCTTGATGTTGTCCCTGTTGGCATCGAGCAGCGCGGTCTGGGCGCGCAGCCAGTTTTCCTCGACGGCGTTGTGCCATTTCACCGCGGCCCGAAGGCGCTCGTTGTCCGTGGTGGTGAGCTGGTGGGTCGTATCGGCAAGTTCCTGCAGCCTCCACACGCCGATGCCGGCGATCACCAGGGTAATCAAGAGAATCAGGCTGAAAGCAAAGGCCAGTCGCACACCGACCTTGGCATTGGCGAGTCTCATCACACACAGTCCTTCCGGGCAGGCCTCGAGAGCAAAACGCTTTCGATTAGGTAATAGTTTCTAACGATATACGCAAATTGAGAAATGCGCCAAGCGGCCGGCTGGATTCATCCCTGGCAAAGCAGCCCGCCGAGCCACGCCGGAGACGGGCGCAATCCGCCCCGTCGCCCGACATGGTGCATTCCCTTGCTATCTATTTCACTATATTGTCGCTAAAGAAAATGGTTGATGATTGATATTGTTAATTTATGTGGGCGATTGCATGGGTTCGCGCGTCAATCCGTTTTCCCGAGGAGCGCCTCCTTGAGCTTCCAGTCGGCGGGCTGCGGGCCCAGCCAGATTCCCAGCAGGGCGTTGAAGAATTCGGGCTCCTTGAAGGGTTCACCCTGCGCCTGGCCCCGCACCGTGACGAGAGTGCCAGCCCCGGGCAGCCAATCCACCATGAACTGATCGCCCGCGAGCAGCTTCTTGTGGTCGGAGAAGATCTGGCTCATGCGCAGCACGCCGGGGATCAGCCTGGAGAACGAGGCCTTGTCCATGTTGTCTTCCATGCCGCGCGAGAAGAGCTTGCCGAGCTCGCTGGAGTCGATGTCGCGCAGCATGTGCACCACCAGGCGTTTCGCTCCCGATTGCGCGAACACTTCGGCCGGCGTGTGGGCAGGTTTTTCGAGGTAAAGCCCGGCGGCGTAGACCTTGAATACCGCCTTGTAGCGGATACCGGCTCCGTTGAGCGCGAGAGTGTTCTTGCGTATCTGCTGGGTGGATGGAAATGAGACGCCGCCCACTTCCACCGGATCCGGCGCAGCTGCTGCGGCACGGGCCGCGGCGGCCCACAGAAGAGAACTCAGCAACATGGCCCGGCGGTAGGAAGAAGTCATTTTTGTCCCCTGCTGCAAATAGTACGGTCGTGCTTTTGTGTGAGCAGTTTGAAACAAATTGCGTCGCCACTCAACAGGGTTTTCGCGTGGTCGTGTGTTGGCGGGCTGTCTCGGCTCCGTGTTCCGGCCGGGGCAGCGACGCCATGAGCACGCGAATGCCATCCAGACTTGTTACACTGACGGCCTATGTTCATTCACCGCATATCGATTGCAGGTTCGACGGACCGGGGAGCCTGGCCCTGGCGTAAGCCTGCGTCATTGATATCGTGACAGCACCCTGGGGCACCTCCCGGCGTGCACCCGTCGCTTCCCGCAAGGCAAGCAAGAAACTGAATGAACCCGCAACACCCATCCGCCGCGCCGACCGGAATGCGCGGGCTCCACGTGTTGCAGAGCTGGGAACTCACCTGTGATCACAGAACTTGAATTCAAAAGCCTGGCCGCTGAAGGCTACAACCGCATCCCTCTGATCGCCGAGGCGTTCGCGGATCTTGAAACTCCTCTCTCCCTTTACCTGAAACTCTCGCACGCCCGTGGCGACGGCTCCAACAGTTTTCTGCTGGAATCCGTGGTGGGCGGCGAGCGCTTTGGCCGCTACAGCTTCATCGGGCTGCCGGCGCACACGCTGCTGCGCGCCAGCGGTTTTGGCGACGCGGCGAAAACCGAGGTCGTCACCGGCGGCAAGGTGGTGGAGACCGCGCAGGGCAATCCGCTGGATTTCATTGCCCGATACCAGTCGCGCTTCAAGGTGGCGCTGAGCGCCGGGCTGCCGCGCTTTTGCGGCGGCCTGGCGGGCTACTTCGGCTATGACGCGGTGCGCTACATCGAGAAAAAGCTCGAGCTCTCGTGCCCGCCCGACACCCTGGGCTGTCCGGACATCCTGCTGCTGCAGTGCGAGGAGGTGGCCGTGATCGACAACCTCTCCGGCAAGCTCTACCTCATCGTCTATGCCGATCCGGCGCAGCCCGAGGCCTATGCGAAGGGCAAGAAGCGGCTGCGCGAACTGAAGGACCTGCTGAAGTATTCAGTGAGCGCGCCGGTGGTGCGCCCCACCGAGAACCATCCCGCCGAACGCAGCTTCGCGAAGGATGACTATCTCAAGGCCGTGGCCGAGGCCAAGGAGTTGATCGCCGCGGGCGACTTCATGCAGGTCCAGGTCGGCCAGCGCATCCACAAGCGCTACACGGAAAGCCCGCTCAGCCTGTACCGCGCGCTGCGTTCGCTGAACCCGTCGCCCTATATGTACTACTACAACTTCGGCGATTTTCAGGTGGTGGGCGCGAGCCCCGAGATCCTGGTGCGCCACGAAGCCGTGCCCGAAGGGCACAAGGTCACGATCCGTCCGCTCGCCGGAACGCGCCCGCGCGGCGCGACGCCGGAGAAGGACCGGGAGGTCGAGCAGGAACTGATCAACGACCCCAAGGAGCGCGCCGAGCACGTGATGCTGATCGACCTCGCGCGCAACGATATTGGGCGCATCGCCAAAACCGGCACGGTGAAGGTCACCGAGGCCTTCGCGGTCGAGCGCTACAGCCATGTGATGCACATCGTGAGCAACGTCGAGGGCATCCTGAACGACGGCATGACCAGCATGGACGTGCTCAAGGCCACGTTCCCGGCCGGCACGCTGACGGGCGCGCCCAAGGTGCATGCGATGGAGATCATCGACAGGCTGGAGCCCACCAAGCGCGGCATCTACGGCGGCGCCTGCGGCTACCTGAGCTACGCGGGCGACATGGATCTGGCCATTGCGATCCGCACGGCCATCGTCAAGGACGGCATGCTGTACGTGCAGGCAGCCGCCGGAGTCGTCGCCGATTCGGTGCCGGAGCTGGAATGGAAGGAAACCGAGCACAAGGCGCGCGCGCTCCTGCGTGCTTCGGAACTGGTGGAAGAAGGATTGGAGTGATGATGACCAGCGCAAGCACACCGCGTGCAATCGACAAGGTGAGGAACTGCGAATCGATGGAGCAGGTGCGAGAGGGCGTCAACGCGCTCGACGACATCCTCGTGCCGCTGCTGGTGGAGCGCAGCGGCTACATGACGCAGGCCGCCAGGGTGAAGAACGACGAGAGCCTGGTATTCGACCAGGAACGCATCGACGCCATCATCGAGCGCGTGCGCCCGCAGGCCGAGCGCGAAGGCGGCAACGCCGATCTCATCGAGCGCATCTTCCGCGCGATCATCGACTGCTGCATCGACTATGAGCACGAGGAACTCGCGCGTTTGCGCGCCCAGGGGCTGAAGCCCCGCAATACACGGGGGAGCGAGGCATCATGACCGACCGGATCCAACTGCTGATGGTGGATAACTACGACAGCTTCACCTACAACATCGTGCAATACCTCGCCGAGCTTGGAGCCCAGGTGCATGTGGTGCGCAACGACGAAGCGTCGATGGATGAGGTGAAGGCGCTTGTGGAGCGCGAAGGCATCACGCGCATCGTGATTTCGCCCGGCCCCTGCTCGCCCAACGAGGCGGGCATTTCCGTTGCCGCGATCAAGCATTTCGCGGGCAGGCTGCCGGTGCTCGGCGTATGCCTGGGCCATCAGGCCATCGGCGCGGCGTTCGGCGGCGACATCATTCGCGCGGGCCAGCAGATGCACGGCAAGACCAGCGTGATCACCACGGACCAGAAAGGCGTGTTCAGCGGCCTGCCCAGGCAATTCACGGTGAACCGCTACCACTCGCTGGTCATCGACCGCAGGACCTGCCCCGAGGTGCTCGAAGTCACCGCCACCAGCGAGGATGGAGAGATACAGGGCGTGCGCCACAGAACGCTGGCGGTGGAGGGCGTGCAGTTCCATCCGGAGAGCATCCTCACCGAGCACGGCCATGCCATGCTGCGCAATTTCCTGGAACAACGCTGAACGCAACCGAGACGAAACGACATGTCCATCACTCCTCAGGAAGCGCTTCAGCGCACCATCGAACACCGCGAAATCTTCCACGATGAAATGCTGCACCTGATGCGCATGATCATGAGCGGCGAGATGTCGCCCGTGATGACCGCGGCCATCGTCACCGGCCTGCGCGTGAAAAAGGAAACCATCGGCGAGATCTCGGCGGCGGCCGAAGTGATGCGCGAGTTCTCCCACAAGGTCAACGTCGCCGGAAAGCAGAACCTGGTCGACATCGTCGGCACGGGCGGTGACGGCGCCAACACCTTCAATATCTCCACATGCTCGACGTTCGTGATCGCCGCTGCCGGCGGCAAGGTCAGCAAGCATGGCGGGCGCAGCGTGAGCAGCAAGTCGGGCAGCGCCGACGTGATGGAGGCGCTGGGCGTGAACATCAACCTGAAGGCCGAGCAGATCGCGCAAAGCATAGCGGAGGTGGGCATCGGCTTCATGTTCGCGCCCAACCACCATCCGGCGATGAAGAACGTCGCGCCCGTGCGCAAGGAGCTTGGCGTGCGCACCATCTTCAACATCCTCGGCCCGCTGACCAATCCCGCGGGGGCGCCCAACATCCTGATGGGCGTCTTCCACGAGGACCTGGTGGGCATACAGGTGCGCGCGCTGCAGCGCCTTGGCGCGGAGCATGCCGTGGTGGTTTATGGACGCGACGGCCTGGATGAAATCAGCCTGGGCGCCGGAACGCTGGTCGGCGAGCTCAAGGACGGCGTGGTGCGCGAGTACGAGATCCACCCCGAGGACTTCGGCCTGCGCATGGTGGGCACGCGTGCCTTCCGCGTGGAGACGCCGGAAGAGTCCAGATCAATGCTGATGGGCGTGCTCAACGGCGAGAAGGGCCCGGCGCGCGACATCGTGTGCCTGAACGCTGGCGCCGCGCTGTATGCGGCCAACGTGGCCTCCTCGATAGAGGACGGCCTGCAGAAGGCGCAGGCGGCGCTCGATGGCGGCGCCGCGCTGCGCAAGCTCGAGGAGCTGGTGCGGTTCACACAAAAGTGCGCGGCCTGAAGCGGCGCGCAAGGAAGTTCAAGCCATGTCCGATATTCTCAAAAAAATCTGCGACGTCAAGGTGCAGGAAGTTGCGGCGGCCCGCAAGCGCATGTCTTTCGAAGACATGCGCCGTGATGCGGAAAGCCGCGTGCTGACGCGCGATTTCGTGGGCGCGCTCAAGGCGAAGATCGCCCGCGGCCAGGCGGCTGTGATCGCGGAGGTGAAAAAGGCGAGCCCGAGCAAGGGCGTGATCCGCGCGGACTTCATTCCCGCCGACATCGCGCAAAGCTATGCAGAAGGCGACGGCAAGGTGAGCGCGGCGTGCCTCTCCGTGCTCACCGACCGCCAGTTCTTCCAGGGCCAGCCGGACTATCTGAAGCAGGCGCGCGCGAGCTGCGCCCTGCCGGTGCTGCGCAAGGATTTCATGATCGACCCCTACCAGATCTATGAGTCCCGCGCGATGGGGGCGGACTGCGTCCTGCTGATCGCCGCATGCCTGGACGATGCGCAAATGGCGGAAATGGAAGCCATCGCGCTGGGCCTGGACATGGCGGTGCTGGTGGAGGTGCACGATGGCGAGGAGCTCGACCGCGCGCTCAGGCTCAGGACGCCGCTGCTGGGCATCAACAATCGCAACCTGCGCACGTTCGAAGTGAGCCTGCAGACCACGCTCGACCTGCAAAAACGTGTTCCAGCGGACAAGCTGCTGGTGACCGAATCCGGCATTCTTGGCCCGCAGGACGTGAAGACCATGCGCGATGCGGGCGTCCACGCCTTCCTCGTGGGCGAGGCCTTCATGCGCGCCGAGGAGCCGGGCGAAGCGCTGGCCAGACTGTTCGCCTGACGCAGCGCGTGGCGGTCTGGCGGCGGGGCCCGGGCCGCGCGCTGCGGCCTGGCGTGTGGGAAACGTGGTTGCGGATCGCGTTATCCTTGCATTCCCGCCCGCTTCTTTCCCCCGCTTGTCCATGAGCACCGCCGACGTTTTTTCCTCCGATTCCCCGCGTTCTGCGCAAGCCTCCCAACTCACCAGCGCGAATCCCGCCGACTGGCCCGTCGCGCCGGGCTGGCAGCCGCTGGTGGATGCGTTCTTCGCCAGCGCCAAAGGCCAGTCCCTGCTGGACTTCATCCAGTCGCGGCTGGATGCGGGGGCCGTCATCTTCCCTCCCAGGCCGCTGCGCGCGCTGGAGCTGACGCCGCCCGAGGACGTGCGCGTGGTGATCCTCGGCCAGGACCCCTACCACGGCCGGGGACAGGCCGAGGGCCTGGCGTTTTCGGTCGCGCCCGGTGTGCGCCTGCCGCCGTCGCTGCAGAACATCTTCAAGGAAATGCAGCGCGATCTGGGCGTGCCGTTCCCGCCCTTTCCGAATCCCGGAGGCAGCCTGGTGAAATGGGCGACGCACGGCGTGCTGCTGCTCAACACCTGCCTGACCGTGGAGGAAGGCCAGGCGGCCAGCCACTCCGGCAAGGGCTGGGAGTCATTGACAGATGCGGTGATCCATCATGTCGCCGAGGGCGGCAAGCCTGTCGTGTTCATGCTCTGGGGCAGCCATGCGCAATCCAAGCGCGCATTCATTCCGCAGGATCGCGGGCATCTGGTGCTGACGAGCAACCATCCCTCGCCGCTGTCGGCATTGCGCCCGCCCGTGCCCTTCATCGGCAACGGGCATTTCGGCCGGGCCCGCGAATTCCGCCTGCAGCACGGTTTGTGAACGGCGGGCTATCCCGCATCGCCACGGCCTGCCAGCCGGGACACCAGAAGCTCCAGGCAGGCCCTGGCCGCCGGCTGCAACGCGCGGCCCGCGAGCGTCTGTACCTCGATGTCGCGCAGGTTCATGCCGGCGTCCGCCATGGGTTTGACGATGAGTTCTCCGGCCGCGACGAGGTGGCGCACGCTGACCTCGCTGGAGACGCTGACGCCGCCGCTGTACTGCACGTATCTGAGCAGCGTCTGCACATGGTTGCTGACCAGCACGGGTTCCAGCGCGAGGTCCTGGCGGGCGCAGGCCATGTCGACGATCTGGCGCACCGCCGTCTCGGCTGGCGGCAGCGCAAGCGGATGGCGGGTGAGTTCGGCCAGCGACACGCGCCGCCTGCCCGCGAGCGCATGGCCCGGCGGGAGAATGGCGACCACGGGCGCGGATTGGCGATGGGCGACGTGGATGTCCTGCGCGGGTGCGAGGCTGAAGCACAGGCCGATATCCGCATCGCCCATGCGCACATGGCGCGACACCTGGGCGGTCGCGCAGACGAGGACTTCGAAGCGCACGCCGGGATGGCTTTTCTGGAATTCCGCGCACATGCCGGGTATGAGTTCATTGGCGAACGCATCGGACGTCGCCATGCGCACCACGCCGCTTTTCAGGCTGGAAAGCGCATGGATGGCATCCACCGCCTGCTCGGCTTCGAGGCTGATGCGCCGCGCATGCTGCGCCAGTATCTCGCCCGCGGCCGTGGGCACCATGCCGCGTGCATGGCGCTCGAAAAGCGGCGTGCCGAGCCGCGCCTCCAGGCCGGCGATCTGGCGGCTGATGGCCGACATCGCGACATGCAGCCGTTCCGACGCGAGGCTCACCGAGCCGCATCGCACCACTTCCAGAAAATAGCGCAGCGCTGTGTCCTGCAACTGATGGGTGATCGACATGGGGTTGCTCTGGTTTGCCGGATGGGAATGCTTTATTGTGAAGCATTGCCTTCATGGCAAATGTGATTTGCCGAATCTCTGATGGCGACGAGCGCCGGGGATGCATAAGATAGTCGCTCCTTTTTTCCGAGACGAGGCATTCCATGGGTCCATCTACCGTAGCCGACGGGCGTTCGCTCGCAGCACATGCGTGGACGCGGCGCACGCTGATCGCCAGCGCGGCCGCGGCAGGCGTGCTCGCCATGGGTGGCGGCACGTGCGCTTGGGCCCAGCCGTCAGCCGACGCGGCGGCCTGGCCCGCCAAGCCGATCCGCGTGGTCGTTCCATTTCCATCGAGCGGCGCCACCGACCTGATCTCGCGCGTCATCGCGCAGCGTGTTTCGCAGGACATCGGCCAACAGCTCGTCATCGACAACAAGCCCGGCGCTGGCGGCACGATCGGCGCCGCCGAGGTGGTGAAGGCCGCGCCCGACGGGTACACGCTGCTGTTCACGACCAGCAGCACGCATGCGATTTCGCCGCACCTCATGCCGCGCCTGTCGTACAAGGTCGAGCAGGATTTCACGCCGATCGCCCACGTGGCCGACGCCGCCAGCGTGCTGCTGGTGACGCCGTCGCTTCCCGTCAGGAACGTGCAGGAGCTGATCGCCTATGCCAAGGCCCATCCCGGCAAGCTCAACTACGCGACCAGCGGCAACGGCACCATCGTGCACCTGAACGCGCTGGAGTTTTCCGCGCGCGCGGGCGTCGAGCTGACCCATGTGCCATACAAGGGCACGGCGCAGTCGATCACCGACCTGGTGGCCGGGCAGGTGCACATCCTGTTCGACTCGATTCCAACGGGCATGCCGCACGTGGCCAGCGGCCGCCTGCGCGCGCTCGCGGTGACGAGCGCCAAGCGCAGCTCGCTCGCGCCCGAGCTGCCCACCATCGCGGAGTCGGGTTTGCCGGGGTATTCTTCGGTGACGTGGTTCGGTGTCTATGGCCCCGCCGGCATGCAGCCCGGGCTCGTGGCCCGCATCAATGCCGCATTCAACAAGGCGATCGAGAACCCGGAGGTGGGCGCAGCGCTCGCCAAGCTCGGCGCCGAATCCGCCAGGGCGCAAACGCCCGCACAATTCCATTCCCTGGTGAAGGCCGACAGCGCGCGCTGGGCCGGGATCATCAAGGACAACCACATCACTCTGGATTGACCCTATGTCCTCTGTTGTCAAGGATTGGGCGCTGCCCTACGCATCTCACCGCTCGTCCGTGCTCGGCCGCAACGTGGTGAGCACCTCGCAGCCGCTGGCCGCACAGGCCGGTCTGCGCATGCTGCTGGCCGGTGGCAACGCGGTGGATGCGGCGGTCGCCGCCGCCATGGCGCTGACCGTCGTCGAGCCCTCGGGCTGCGGCATCGGCAGCGACGCATTCGCCATCCTCTGGGACGGCAAGGAACTGCACGGCCTGAATGCATCGGGCCGCTCGCCCGCCGCCTGGACGCCCGGCTACTTCAAGCAGCTTGGCGGTATTCCGGAAAAGGGCTGGAACGCGGTGACGGTGCCGGGCGCTGTGTCGGCATGGGCCGAGCTTTCGCGGCGCTTTGGCAAGCTCCCCCTCGAGCAGGTCGCCCAGCCCGCGATCGACTATGCGCGCAACGGCTATCCAGTGTCTCCGGTGATCGCCACGCTGTGGGAACTGGGGGCGCAGAAGCTCGGCGCGCAGCCAGGGTTCGCCGAATGCTTCATGCCCGGCGGCCGTGCCATGCGCGCGGGCGAAATCTTCAGGAGCGAGGCCCATGCCCGCACGCTCGAGCTGATTGCGCGGACCGAAGGCGAGGCGTTCTATCGCGGTGAACTCGCGCAGAAAATGGCCGCGCACTCGAAGGCCAACGGCGGTGTGATGACGGTGGAAGACCTGGCCGCGCACAAGGCCGACTGGGTGGGCACGGTGTCACAGCCTTTCGGTGATTCGGTCATTCACGAGATTCCGCCGAACGGGCAGGGCATTGCCGCGCTGATGGCGCTGGGCATGCTCGACGAGCTGGGCGTCGGCGGCCAGCCACTGGACAGCGTGGATACCGTGCACCTGCAGATCGAGGCGATGAAGCTCGCGCTGGCCGATCTGCACGAGTACAACGCCGATGCCGATCACATGCGCGTGCGGCCGCAGCAAGAGCTGCTGTGCCGCGACTATCTGCGCGAGCGAGCGCGGCTCATCGACATCCATCGGGCCGGCAATCCCACATACGGCGCGCCCAGGCGCGGCGGCACGGTCTATCTTGCCGCGGCGGACGAGAGCGGCATGATGGTGTCGTTCATCCAGTCCAACTACATGGGCTTCGGCTCGGGCGTGGTGGTTCCGGGCACGGGTATCAGCCTGCAGAACCGGGGCTGCGGATTCACGACGCAGGAGGGGCATGCGAACGAGGTGGGGCCGAACAAGCGGCCATCGCACACGATCATCCCCGCATTCGCCATGCATGCGGATGGAACTCCCCGGATGGCCTTTGGCGTGATGGGCGGGCCCATGCAGTCACAGGGGCACCTGCAGATGGCCCTGCGCGTGCTGCGCTACGGCCAGAACCCGCAGGCCGCGGCGGATGCCCCGCGCTGGCGGGTCACCGGCGGCATGAAGGTGGCGGTGGAGCCCGCGTTCGATGCGGGCGTGATCGCCGGGCTGCGCGCGCGCGGGCATGAGGTCACCGTCGAGGAAGGCCACGGCGTATTTGCGTTCGGCGGCGCCCAGCTCATCCTGCGCGATGGCGATTGCTATGTGGCGGGCTCCGATCCGCGCAAGGACGGACAGGCGGCAGCCTGCTGACGGGGAGGCGGCCGGTGCGCATTTGCCTGCATCGGCGCGCTAACGCGCACATCGCACTGGCTACTGGCGAACTTGGCTGACATGGCCGGCGTGTGCGCATTTCCATAATCGAGCCATCCCCTTCATCGAGAGCTCGACATGGATACATTGCCAACCCCGCCTGGAGGCGCCTCCGCTGATTCACTGCGCGATACCGTTGGCCGCAGCTGGTGGGTCATTTTGCTGTTCGGGGTGTTCTCGGTGCTGTTCGGCATCATGGCGTTGATCAACCCGATCGCGGCGGGAGCCGGCCTCACCTGGGCGATCGGCCTGTTTGCGTTGGCCGAGGGCATCGTCGGACTGATTGGCGCATTCAGAAAGGACGCCGGCGTCTCGCGCGGCTGGATGATCCTCTACGCCGCCATCTCCATCCTGTTCGGTCTGCTGGCGACGGCCAATCCGCTGTCGATGGCCAAGAGCATCACCATGGTGATGGGCGCCTGGTTCGTCGTCTCGGGCGTCATGCGCATCATCTGGGCGATCCGCGTGCGCAAGGAAATCGACAACGAATGGATGCTGATCCTGGGCGGCGTGCTCGGAGTGATCCTGGGCGCCCTGATGATGATGACGCCTGTGGCGGGGCTGGTGGTCGGCACGCTCTGGATCGGTTGCGGCGTCTTGCTGTACGGCGTGATGCAGATCTGGGCCGCATTCCACGTGCGCAAGCTCAACCGCTGAAACGGATTCGGGCATGGCGAGCGGTTGGACTCCGCCCGCCTGGGCAGTTTGCCCTCAGCCGCGCTTTTTCTCCAGCAGCATGGAATCGCCGTAGCTGAAGAAGCGGTATTGGCGCGCGATGGCGTGCCGGTAGAGCGACATGACGTGCTCATAGCCCGCAAAGGCGCTCACCAGCATCATCAGCGTGCTTTTGGGCAGGTGGAAGTTGGTGATCAGCAGGTCCACCACCCGGTACTGGAAGCCCGGCGTGATGAAGATGCTGGTGTCGCCCGAGACGCGGCCGCTGCGGGCCCAGGACTCAAGGGTGCGGACGGTGGTCGTGCCGACGGCGACGATGCGGCCGCCGCGCTGGCGGCAGCGCTCCAGCGCGGCCAGCGTGTCCAGCGGAATGCTGTACCACTCGCTGTGCATGGTGTGCTCCGAGAGTTTCTCCGTCTTCACCGGCTGGAATGTTCCCGCGCCTACGTGCAGAGTGACGCTGGCGCGCTCGACGCCGCGCTCTTGCAGGCGTTCGAGGACGTCCTCGTCGAAATGCAGCGCGGCGGTGGGCGCGGCGACCGCGCCGGGCTGGGTGGCGAACACGGTCTGGTAGCGCTCGTTGTCCTGTGCTTCGTCGGGGTCGTCGCCGGTTTCCTGGTGGCGCTCGATATAGGGCGGAAGCGGCAGATGCCCGAACTTCTCCATCAGCTCGTAAGGCGTCTCGCCGTTGGCGCCGGTGAGCTCCAGGTGAAAGAGCGCGCCGTTCTCGTCGGGCCAGCGCCCGAGCAGCACGGCATCGAAGCCGCCCCTGGCGATGCCGCCGCACAGATGCATGCGCCCGCCGACCAGCGGTTTCTTGCTCACGCGCATGTGCGCGACGACCTGATTGTCCTGCAGCACGCGCTCGATGAGGATTTCCAGCTTGCCGCCGCTTGCCTTCTCTCCAAAGATGCGGGCCTTGAGCACGCGCGTGTCATTGAAGACCAGCAGGTCGCCGGGTTCGAGCAGATCGGGCAGGTCGCGGAAAACGCGGTCCACTGGCGTGTGGGCGCGACCGTCCAGCAGGCGCGATGCGCTGCGCTGCGCCATGGGGTGTTGGGCGATCAGGGATTCGGGGAGTTCAAAGTCGAAGTCGCTGAGCGTGAACTCACGGTTGCCCGCGGGCGGGACGGTGTCCTGCAGATCGTGGCTGGAAATGTTTGGCATGGAAGGCGATGGCCATCTTCTCGGCTCTGGCATGACGATGCGCAGCGTCCCGGATGGCGCCGGACAGGGGCGGGGCGTGGGGACGCGGGCCGAGTCCGGGCGGCGCCGGCAAGATGGGTTGAACGAAAACCGCTATTTTAGAACGTGTTCACGATCTCCTCGCGGCGCGCCTTGCGAGGGCGTATCTGTCAACGTATTTGACGATCTGCCGGCATTGCTCCTGTTTTTTTCATTTTCCGGCCCCAGGCGTGCTAGCCTTCAGCCCTTGCATATTTCCCGCTTCCCACATTCTTCCGCCGTCCGCCGCAGCCTGGCTGCGCCGCGCCGTGAACATGCCTGAATCCCCGACCGGCTCCCGTAGCGCTGAATTGAGCGTGCCGCAAAAGGCGATGCACAAGCTCGGGCTCATCCGCGACATCGATCTGGCCCTGCACCTGCCCCATCGGTACGAAGACGAAACCCGCATCACGCCGATCCGCAACGCGCGTGATGGCGAGCCGACGCAGATCGAGGGCGTGGTGATCTCCTGCGAGGTGCAGATGCGGCCGCGGCGCCAACTGGTGGTGCGCCTCGATGACGGCACCGGCGAGTGCGAGCTGCGCTTCTTCAGCTTCTACCCCTCCCACCAGAAGACGCTCGCCGTGGGGCAGCGCATCCGCGCGCGCGCGGAAGTGAAGGGCGGTTTCTGGGGACGGCAGATGCTGCACCCCGTGTTCCGCAAGGCCGAAGGAGAGCTGCCCTCGGCGCTCACACCCGTCTACCCGACGGTCGCCCAACTGCCGCAGGCTTATTTGCGCCGCGCGGTGGCCAGTGCTCTGCGGCGCGCCGATCTTTCTGAAACGTTGGGCGAGTCGCTTGCGCAGCCGCCCGTCGCGCTGCGTGCGGGCAAGGGCTTCGAGCCGCTGTGGAGCCTTCGGGATGCCCTGTTCTTCCTGCATCACCCCGCGCCAGATGTGGCGCTGGCCACGCTCGAGGACCATACCCACCCGGCATGGCAGCGGCTGAAGGCCGAGGAGCTGCTGGCGCAGCAACTGTCGCAGCTTCAATCCAAGAGGGCGCGCGCGCGGCTGCGCTCTCCCGGACTCCATCCCGCGCTGGGCGCGAGCGCGCTGCACGAGCAATTGCAGGCCGTGCTGCCGTTTCACCTGACGGCCGCGCAGCGCCGCGTCTGCGCAGAGATCTTCGCCGATCTGGCCCGCAACGCTCCCATGCACAGGCTGCTGCAGGGCGATGTGGGCTCGGGCAAGACGGTCGTCGCCGCCATGGCCGCGGCTGTCTGCATGGATGCGGGTTGGCAGTGCGCCCTGATGGCGCCCACGGAAATCCTGGCCGAGCAGCACTTCTCCAAACTCATCGGCTGGATGGAGCCGCTGCTGGAGTCGCGCGGCAAGCGCGTCGCATGGCTTGCGGGTGGACAAAGGAAGAAGGTCCGCGCACAAATGCTCGCGCTGATCGAGAGTGGCGAAGCGGCGCTGGTTGTTGGTACACATGCAGTGATTCAGGAGCAGGTGCGCTTTCGGAATCTGGCGCTGGCGGTGATTGACGAGCAACACCGGTTCGGGGTGGCGCAGCGGCTGGCATTGAGACAGAAACTGCAGGAGCAGGGGCTGGAGCCGCACATGCTGATGATGAGTGCAACTCCCATACCCAGAACACTGGCAATGAGCTATTTTGCTGACCTCGACGTTTCCACCATCGACGAATTGCCCCCGGGGCGCACGCCGATCGTGACCAAGGTGATTTCCGACAGCCGCAAGGATCAGGTGATCGAGCGCATCGCCGCGCAGGTCGCGCAGGGCCGGCAGGTGTACTGGGTCTGTCCCTTGATCGAAGAGAGCGAGGCCCTCGATCTCTCCAATGCGACAGCCACCCATGTGGACCTCAGCGAGGCGCTGCCGGGAGTGACGGTGGGACTGCTGCATTCGCGCATGCCCGCCGCCGAAAAAAAAGCGGTCATGGCGCAGTTCAAGGACGGCTCCATGGGCGTGCTCGTGAGCACCACGGTGATCGAGGTTGGGGTGGATGTTCCCAACGCATCGCTGATGGTGATCGAGCATGCCGAGCGGTTCGGCCTTTCCCAGTTGCATCAGCTGAGGGGCCGGGTGGGACGTGGCGCCGCAGCCTCGGCATGCGTATTGCTGTATTCGACTGGTGAAAGCGGCCGTCTGGCCGAAACGGCGCGAGAACGCCTCAAGGCAATGGCGGAAACCAACGACGGTTTTGAAATTGCAAGAAGAGACCTGGAAATACGCGGACCTGGTGAACTGTTGGGTGCGCGCCAATCAGGAGACGCTTTGTTACGATTTGCTGATCTATCCATGGATTCCGATTTACTAAGCTGGGCTAAGTCTGTTGCACCGCAAATGTTGGATCAATATCCGGCATTGGCGCAGCGCCATGTCGCCCGCTGGCTTGGGAGCAAATCTGATTTTTTGAAAGCGTAGAGCACATACGCATCGGATTTTTGATATTAAGACTTTGGAATGGCCGATATTTTTTCCGAAAGGTCGGGACTCTTTTTTAAATAGCCGTCTTTGCACGCAGATGAGACGCCGATAGATGCAAAAAACGTAGATTTCAATTGTTCGCGGTTACTCAATTGTTTTTGCGGTTTGCATGGAATTCGCGCACACGATACTGTCGGCTGCGCCGCAGTGCAAAATGTTGTAAGGCCTTGCAGGAAATCACATGACTCTCACAGAACTCAAATATATCGTCGCAGTCGCCCGGGAGAAGCACTTTGGTCGTGCGGCCGAGGCTTGCTACGTCTCACAGCCGACCTTGTCCGTTGCCGTCAAGAAGCTGGAAGATGAGCTGGAAATCAAGCTGTTCGAACGCAGTGCCGGCGACGTGTCCGTCACGCCCTTGGGTGAGCAGATCGTCCGCCAGGCGCAAAGCGTGCTGGAGCAGGCCGCCGCCATCAAGGAAATCGCCAAGCGCGGCAAGGACCCGCTGGCCGGTGCGCTGACCCTTGGCGTCATCTACACGGTGGGCCCCTACCTGCTGCCGGAGCTGGTGCGCCACGCCATCGCGCGCACGCCGCAGATGCCGCTGATGCTGCAGGAAAACTTCACCGCCAAGCTGCTGGAGATGCTGCGCACGGGCGAGATCGACTGCGCCATCATGGCCGAACCCTTTCCTGACACCGGGCTGGCGCTGGCGCCCCTGTACGACGAGCCCTTCATGGCGGCCGTGCCCTCGAGCCATCCGCTGGCCGACAGGCCCTATGTGTCGGCTTCCGAGCTCAAGAACGAAACCATGCTGCTGCTCGGCGCGGGCCACTGCTTTCGCGATCACGTGCTGGAAGTCTGCCCGGAGTTCGCGCGCTATGCGAGCAATTCGGAGGGCATACGCCGCACCTTCGAGGGCTCGTCGCTCGAAACCATCAAGCACATGGTCTCCGCCGGCATGGGCGTGACGCTGGTGCCGCGCCTGTCGGTGCCGCGCGATGCGCTGATCACCACGTCGCGCCGCCGCAAGAGCGACGATGCCCATATCCGCTACCTGCCCATCAAGGAGGACGACGGCAGCGGCCCGCCGATGCGCCGGGTGGTGCTGGCATGGCGCCGCAGTTTCACGCGCTATGAGGCGATCGCCGCGCTGCGCAACGCCGTCTTTGCTTGCGAACTGCCTGGAGTGACCCGGCTTTCCTGAGCGGCCCGGCGGCATCCGGCCTCTTATCCGGCCTCTTCGCAGGCGCTGCACACCGCGTGCAGCGCCTTTTTTCATGCTCCAGATGTTCCAGCGAAAATGACGCGCAGCCAATCTGACTCCGGACCGGGGGCTCCGCAGCCCGGGCGGATATGGCGTTCGTCGATGGCGTATAAACGACGGGCCCGCGGGGAGCGCTTCTTCGCCGGCCATCCTTTCATTGATTTTCTTGCCTGGCTTTCTGGAATGTCCGCTGCTTCTTCGCGCTCTCGCCTGTCCCTGTATCTCGATCTGATCCGCTGGAACCGTCCGGCGGGCTGGCTGGTGTTGGTGTGGCCCACGCTGGTGGCGCTGTGGGTGGCGGCGGATGGGTTCCCGGGATGGCATCTGCTCGTCGTGTTCGTGCTTGGCACCGTGCTGATGCGCAGCGCCGGGTGCTGCATCAACGACATCGCGGACCGCAAGTATGACCTGCACGTGAAGCGCACCACGGCGCGGCCGATCACCAGCGGGCAGGTTTCCGTGTTCGAGGCGTCCATGGTTGGCGTGGTGCTCGCGCTGGTTTCGCTCGGCCTGGTGCTCACCACCCGCTGGGAGGCGGTGGCATGGTCCGTTCCGGCCGTCCTGTTCACCATTCTCTATCCTTTCACCAAGCGCTTTTTCTCGATGCCGCAGGCGTTTCTCGGCATCGCCTTCAATTTCGGCATCGTGATCGCTTTCGCCGCCGTCGTGGGGGAAGTGCCGCTGGCGGGATGGTTGCTGTGGACGGCCAATATGTTCATGGTGCTGGCCTATGACACAGAATATGCGATGGTCGATCGTGACGACGACCTGAAGATCGGCATGAAGACGTCGGCGATCACGCTGGGCCGCATGGATGTGGCGGGCATCATGCTGTTCTTCGCGCTTTGCTGGGTGCTCACGGCGGTGGTGGTCGCTCCGATGAGGCTGGGCTGGCCGTTCTGGCTGGGCATGGGCATCGCCGCGGCGCAGATGGCCTGGCATTACACGTTGATCCGTGATCGCACCCGCGAGGGCTGCTTCGTGGCGTTCAGCAAAGCCCACTGGATGGGCGTGGCGATTTTCGCCGGCGTAGTGTCGGGATTTGCATTGCGCTGATCCGCCCTCACCTTCAGGCCATGTCCCAATCCACCATTACTTCCACCGATCAGCTTGCCGCGGCAGCGGGGCTGCAATCGCTTTCTCCCTCGCCGCGCATGCCGGTGCTGTTTGTCGGGCATGGCAGCCCGATGAATGCCATCGAGGACAACGCCTACCGCCGCAGCTGGCAGCAGTTGGGCCAGTCGCTGCTTGCGCAATACGGCAAGCCGCAACTGGTGCTGTGCGTGTCGGCGCACTGGCTGACGCGCGACGATTGGGCCGTGACCGGCATGGAGAGTCCACGCACGATTCATGATTTCGGCGGTTTCCCCGAGGAGCTGTTCGCCCAGCAGTACCCGGCCCCCGGAGCGCCGGCGGTGGCGCTTGAGCTGGCCCGGAGGCTGAATGCGCCGCAGGCCGACCGGCCCGTGCTGGTGGATGCGGTGGAATGGGGGCTCGATCACGGCACCTGGAGCGTGATCAAGCCGATGTTTCCCTCGGCGGACATTCCGGTGGTGCAGCTCAGCCTCGTCTATCGGCGGCCACCCGAAGAGCATTTCGCGCTCGGGCGGCAATTGCAGGCCTTGCGCGAACAGGGCGTGCTGATCGTGGGCAGTGGCAACATCGTGCACAACCTGCGCGCCATGGCGCGCACCGAATCACCGCAGCAGACCTATGACTGGTCGCACGAGTTCGACACCTTCGTCACCAGCCGGATCGAGGGCGGCGATCTGGGCGCTCTGGCGGGTTTCCAGGGCCTGGGCAAGGTGGCGCAGCTCGCGCACCCGACCCACGATCACTATCTCCCGCTGCTGCATGCGGCCGGCGCGGTGCATGACGGCGAGGCGCCGCGCTTCTTCAACGCCGATTACCAGATGGCGGCGATTTCGATGCGCTCGGTCATCTGGGGGGCGCCTGACACCCTGCGGGTCTGACGCGGGCTGCTGCGCAGCTTATTTGCCGAACTCCGCCGCCAGCTCCCTGGCGCGTTTTTCCGCCGCGTGCATGGCTTCGATGAAGTGCTCGGGCACCTTGTGCTCCTGCATGTGCATGATGGCGGCATGGGTGGTTCCGCCCTTGCTGGTCACGCGCTGGCGCAGCACCTCGGCAGGCTCGCTGGAGCGCGAGGCGAGTTCCGAGGCTCCCTGAAAGGTGGCGACGCCGAGGCGGTAGGCCTGCTCGGCGCTCAGCCCCATTTCCTGGCCGGCCCGGGTCATGGCTTCAAGGAACAGGAATACATATGCGGGTCCCGAGCCGGAGAGCGCCGTCACGGCATCGAGCTGAGCCTCTTCATGAACCCACACGAACTGCCCTGTGGTGCGGATCACGCTCTCGATCAGCGCCTTGTCATCCGCGCTCACGGCAGCGCGGGCAAACAGCCCCGCGATGCCCTTGGCGACCAGCGCGGGGGTGTTGGGCATGGCGCGAACGATGCGCCCGGTGCCGAGCCAGTCAGCGATGCTGTCCGACGTGATGCCGGCGGCCACGCTCAGGTGCAGGGCCTGGCTGGTGTGCGCGGCCGCCGCCGCAGCGGCGTCCTTGAACGTTTGCGGCTTCACCGCCCATACCACCAGCGCGGCGGATGAGAGCGATGCGTCGGCTGCCGCCAGCGCGTCGATGCCGAAGTTGCGCTTCAATGCCGTGCGCGCCTCGTCCCAGGGTTCGACCACCAGAATCTGCGATGCCGGAACGCCTTGGGCGATGAGGCCGCCGATGATGGCGCTGGCCATGTTGCCGCCGCCGATGAAGGCAGTAGTGGGGAAGCTGGATGAAGCAGGTGTCGTGGATGCCATGGTGCGAGGATGTGTGCGGTCGAAAGATGGGAGAACGCGCCGACTATACCGCCGCGACGCCGTTGCGCTCACTGTGATTCATTGCGGAATTCATTCGGGGGCGCAGGGCGCGGATTCGGCCAGGGCGATGAATTGCGTCACCTCGGCGGGGTTGAAATTGTTGTCGCTTACAAGCAGGAGCACGCGTTCGCCGCTGTCCAGGCGCGGGCCCCAGGCCATGCCTTCGAGGTTGTCCACGCTGCGCAGGCCCAGGTCCGCGAAGTCCAGCAGCAGTTGCTTGGCCGCGGGCTGGAATCCGCCCGTCTCCAGGCGCTCCATGTGCAATGTGTCGGTGGCTGCCCGTGGTGAATGCGGCCGGGTGTCGATCCGGTACAGGCGCGCGCCCCATCCCGAATCCACCGAAAACGAACGCTCCAGAACCAGCAGGTGACCGGGGCCATCGGCAAGAATCTCGCTGACGCCATTGACCGCTCTTTGCGGCAGCGCCCAGATGTCGCTGGCAAGCGCGTCGGGCTGGTAGGTGATCTGGCGTATCGGCTCGCGGGTGCGGACATCGAACTGCGTGATCCGCACGGGTGCTCCGGCGCGGCCGGGGCTCGGCATGTCGCCGTCCTGCTTGAGCGCTCCCTCCATCGAAACCCACAGCGTTTGGCCGTCGTCGGCGAAGTCCATGCCCTCGATCGTGAAGCCCGCGCGCGGCCCGCCATGCGCCCGGGGTTGGCTCAATGCCATGGGCAGCGGCCATCGCCAGAGCCATTTCCCGTCATGGGAGGCGGCGTTGATCTCCGGGCCGAAGCCGCGCGGGAAGTCACCCTCGCTGGCCCAGAGCAGCGCATCGCCGCCGGGAAGGACGCGCAATGCCTCGGCATCGGGGACGGGCGTGCCGGCCTGGGCGAGCCGCGCGTTCCTGTAAGGCTGGTTTTGCGGAGTCAGCAATGCATGCATTCCCGTGAGCCACGCATCATGCAGCCCATGGCCGTCATAGCGTATGCGCGCCGTGTAGAAGCGGGCGGGACCGTGCGCCGCGCGGTCATCGCTGATCAAAACATACTCGCCGCGCGCGGCGTCCCAGTCGATACCGGAAATGCCGCCCACCGGCACGCCGCCATAGTGTGTCCCGGTATCCCAGCGGATCTCGCCAAGCAGGCGAAACGCGGGGGCATGCTCCTCATGTGCCTGCCGCGCTCCGCATGCCGCGGCGGCAGCGGCATGCCGCCGCGCGGCTCCGTCCATGGAGCTGCAGGCGGCAAGCAGACAGGCCATGGCAGCCGCCAGGCCGGGGGCCGGCATGAGGCTTGCGGGGAGGCGCTTCAGCGCTTGATCTGTTCCACTTTGAAACGCTTTACATGCCATGTGGGATGTATTGTTCACATTTTTCGTAATCGACGGTCATATGCCGTGAGTACCATTTTGTTTGGATAAATCTGCTGTGGGGCAAACACCCAAGGCGGATGTGGAATACAGGAATATAGTTTTTGTTCGAAAGGAACATACATGGCTTCCAACATCAAGAAATGGTCTGCTGAATTCATCGGCACGTTCTGGCTGACCTTTGGCGGCTGCGGTAGCGCGGTGCTGGCTGCGGCATTTCCGCAAGTGGGCATCGGCCTGCTCGGCGTTGCGCTGGCATTCGGCCTGACGGTGCTGACGGGCGCCTATGCGCTCGGGCCCATTTCGGGCGGCCATTTCAATCCCGCCGTCTCCGTGGGCCTGGCCGTGGGCGGGCGTTTCCGGGCGGCCGAGCTGCCTGGCTACATCATTGCCCAGGTGCTGGGCGCGATCGCGGCGGGAGCGGTGCTGTATGTGATCGCCACCGGCAAGGCGGGCGCGGATATCGGCGGCTTCGCCACCAACGGTTTTGGCGAGCATTCGCCGGGCGGTTATTCGATGACGGCGGCACTGGTGACCGAAGTCGTGCTCACCGCCATCTTCGTGATCGTCATCCTGGGCGCCACCGCCAAGCGTGCCGCAGGCGGCTTCGGCGGCCTGGCCATCGGCCTGTGCCTGACGCTGATCCACCTGATCTCCATCCCCGTTACCAACACCTCCGTGAACCCCGCGCGCAGCACGGGCGTGGCGGTGTTCGGCCCGGCGATCGCCATGTCGCAACTGTGGTTTTTCTGGGTCATGCCGATCGTGGGAGCCATCATCGGAGCGGTGATCTACAAGGTGCTGCTGGCTGACGACAACGAGTGATCCTCACCCGGGTTCGGCAAGATTCGAAGAGACGGCGTCCTGCGGGGCGCCGTCTCTTTTTTGTCGTAGGGCCGCCCCAAGACAAATGCGCCCCCTCGGGGGGCAGCGGACCGCGCGCAGCGGGGAAGCGTGGGGGCTTTGTTTTGTCGTAGGGCCGCCCCAAGACAAAAAGCGCCCCCTCAAAAGCGGGCGGCCCCGGTCACTGCGCGGTGGCCTGCCGCACCGCATGCTCCCATCGCTGCATCAGCTCCGTTGCGCGCGCGCGGTCCATGGTGGGCATGAAGCGGCGCTCGGCCTTCCAGAGCGCGGAGAGTTCCTCGGTACCCTGGTACAGGCCGCAGGAGAGCCCTGCCAGGTAGGCTGCCCCCAGCGCCGTGGTTTCCACGCATGCGGGCCGCACCACGGGGATGCCGAGCAGGTCGGCCTGAAACTGCATCAGCAGGTTGTTCACGCTGGCGCCTCCGTCCACGCGCAGTTCCGTGACCGGCGAGCCTCCGGCGGCCACGGCATCACGGCTCATGGCCTGCAGCAATGCGCCACTCTGGTAGGCGATGGATTCCAGCGCGGCGCGCGCGATGTGCGCGAGCGTGGTGCCGCGTGTCAGGCCGGTGATCGTGCCGCGCGCATCGGGCTTCCAGTAGGGCGCGCCCAGGCCCGTGAACGCGGGCACGAGCATCACGCCGGCCGAGTCGGGAACGCTTTCGGCGAGCGACTGTACCTCGCCGCTGTTCTCGATGGCCCGCAGGCCGTCGCGCAGCCATTGCACGACCGCGCCGCCCACGAACACGCTGCCTTCCTGCGCGAATTCAGGACGTGAGCCGGTTTGCGCTGCGCTGGTGGTGAGCAGCCCGTTCTGCGATGTCTGGAAATTGTGGCCGGCGTGCATCAGCATGAAGCAGCCGGTGCCATAGGTATTCTTGGCCATGCCCGCGCTGAAGCAGGCCTGGCCGAAGAGCGCGCTTTGCTGGTCCCCCGCGACGCCGCCGATCCTGACGGATGAGCCCAGCAGCGGTTGCGCGGTTGCGCCGAAATCGGCGCTCGAGGGAAGGACCTCGGGCATGAGCGCGCGCGGAATATTCAGGCGTGCCAGCAGTTCGTCGTCCCACTCGTTGGTATGCACGTTGAACAGCATGGTGCGCGATGCGTTGCTCACGTCGGTGACGTGGCGCTGGCCCTGCGTGAGCTGCCAGATCAACCAGGTGTCGACCGTGCCGAAGGCCAGCTCGCCGCGCTCGGCCTGGGCGCGGGCGCCGGGAACGTTGTCCAGCAGCCATTGCAGTTTGGTGCCGGAGAAGTAGGCATCGATGAGCAGGCCGGTCTTGAGCTGAATGGTTTCGGCCAGGCCCTGTTCGCGCAGTTGCGCGCAGATCGGCTCCGAGCGGCGGTCTTGCCAGACCAGCGCGTTGTGGATGGGCGCCCCGGTCCTGCGGTTCCAGACGATGGTGGTTTCACGCTGGTTGGTGATGCCGATGGCCGCGATGTCACGGGCTGAAATCCGGGCCTTTTTCAGCGCCTCCTGCGCGGTGGTGAGCTGCGACTGCCAGATCTCGGCCGGGCTGTGTTCCACCCAGCCTGGCTGGGGATAGATCTGCGGCAGCTCGCGCTGCGCGAGCGCCACGATCTGGCCTTGCGCGTCGAAGACGATGCTGCGGGAGCTGGAGGTGCCCTGGTCCAGGGCGAGGAGATAGGTCATGGGAGATGGGCCGTGTGCTTTTGTCTTTGACGTTTTTTCAAATCAGGACGCGATCATGCATTTGACGCCTGCGTCCGCGAGCAGATCCGCATAGGGCGCGGGCGGTGGCGTTTCGGTGAAAAGCGCATCGATCTGGCCGAGGCGCGCCAGTTCTATCATCGCAGGCCGACCGAACTTGCTGCTGTCGGCCGCGAGCCAGACCTCGCGCGACTGGGCGATGATGGACTGCGCCACCTTCACCTCGCGCAGATCGAAGTCCCGCAGCGTTCCATCCTGCTCGATTCCCGAAATGCCGATCACTCCGATGTCCACGCGGAACTGGCGGATGAAATCAACGGTGGTTTCGCCGACGATGCCGTGATCGCGCGAACGTACCACGCCTCCCGCGACGATCACCTCGCAGTCGGGGCTGTCCGCGAGAATCGCCGCGACGTTCAGGTTGTTGGTGATCACCCGCAGCCCGCGATGCCGCACCAGCTCGTGCGCGATGGCCTCTGTCGTGGTGCCGATGTTGAGAATCAGCGAGCAGCCTTCGGGAATGGCCATCGCCACCTCGCGCGCGATGGCGCGCTTGGCCTCCGCGTTGAGCTGCCTGCGCTGCTTGTACTCGATGTTCTCGGTGGTGGAGACAGGCAGCCGCACGCCGCCGTGGTAGCGGGCGAGAACGCCCTGCGAGGCGAGTTGCTTGATGTCCCTGCGGACGGTTTGCAGGGTGACGCCAAGCCGGTCGGCCAGTGCTTCCACTGACATCGAGCCTTGGCGCCGGACTTCTTCGACCAGATGGTCCAGACGGGGGTTAGCACTCATGAATGCAGCCTAAAGGAAAAAAAGCAAACAATTCCCAGGGATAACCATGGCGAAATATATTGCACAAAAATACAAAAAACGAACAAAATGGAAAAAATACGAGCGTTGATTGTTGTTCTCGCGGTTCGTTTCTTGGTTGCCGGTAGGGCGATGGGGCTTCCGCTCCTCAAGAAATAGCGCATGGAACCTTGTTTCACAGGCCGCGGCGGGTCGGCGGGCTGTACCAGAGCCCCTCCGAACGGGCCTATCGTCAACACTCCACTGGCGATCTCTGCATATCGGGGAGAAACTCATGTTGCTTGAAGTCAAAAATATAAGTTCTGGCTACGGTGATGTGACGGTGCTCAGTGGCGCAAGCATGGGCGTGCGTGCGGGCGAGATCGTGAGTCTTGCCGGCGTTGGCGGATCGGGAAAGACCACGTTGATTCGGACCATCCTGGGGACGCTGCCGGCGAGCGAGGGAGAAATCCGCTTCAATGGCCAGCGAATCGATGGGTTGGAGCCGCACCGCATAGCGCGCGCCGGAATCGCGCAGGTCATGGAGGGGCGCCGCCTCTTCGGCCACATGGAAGTGGAGGACAACCTGCTCGTTGGCGGTGACGTCCTGAACGACAAGAACCAGCAGCGCGAGAATCTGCAGTGGATTTACGACGTGTTCCCGCGCTTGAAGGAGGTCCGTGGCCAGCTTGCACGCTCCTGCGGCAGCGGCGAGCAGCAGATGCTGGCGATCGGCAGGGCCTTGATGACCTCTCCGAAGCTGTTGCTGCTCGATGAGCCGTCGGATGGTCTGGCGCCCGCCATGGCGAAGGAGATTTGCGGCCAGTTGCCCATGATTCGCGATCGCGGCGTGGCCATCGTGCTGGTGGAGCGGGGCATTCATCGTTCGGCCGGCGTGTCCGAGCGGCGTTACCTGCTCGAGCATGGCGAGATCGTGATGTCCGGCGCGGGGCGGGATATCCGGGGAAGTGAAACGCCGTGCGAGGCGTATCTCGATATCTGATGGATGGCACGGATTTGTTTTTTCATAACGATAACGCGGCCCTCATCCGGCGACATGGACGAGAGGCGGCGAGGCTGTTGGGGGCATGGTGGTGCGACGGATCGGGTGGGGCGCTTGCGGCAGTGTTGCCGCGCAACCCCCGGCTTGTCGCGCCGTAAAAAATGGGAACCACCGGGTTCAAACCCACAAAAGTCACAACCTGCCCGTTGATATATATGACCGCTGAATCGAATGTTTTACCGTTAAAGACAGTGCGAGCCGAGTTGCTGGAGCGGCTTCAGGAGCCCGTCGTGTATGACCTCGCCATCGTGGGCGGGGGAGCCACCGGCCTGGGCACGGCGCTGGATGCCGCCGCCCGTGGCCTGAAGGTCGTGCTGCTCGAATCCCATGACTTCGCCAAAGGCACATCGTCGCGCGCGACCAAGCTGGTGCATGGTGGCGTGCGCTATCTGGCGCAGGGCAACATCTCCCTCGTGCGCGAGGCGTTGCATGAGCGCACGACGCTATTGAGGAATGCGCCGCATCTGGCCCGTCCGTTGGCCTTCGTCATGCCCTCCTACAAGCTCTGGGAAACGCCGTTCTATGGCGTGGGCCTGAAGATGTACGACGGCCTCGCGGGATCGGCGGGTCTGGGCTCGACCGAGTTCCTGGGCCGCATGGACACCATGCGGCTTCTGCCGACGGTGCAGGGCGAAGGCCTGAAGGGCGGCGTGAAGTATTGGGACGGCCAGTTCGACGACGCACGCCTGGCGCTGGCGCTGGCCCGCACGGCTGCGCTCAGGGGCGCGCTGCTTGTCAATTACTGCGCGGTAACCAGCCTGACCTATGCCGACGGCAAGGTGAACGGCCTGGTGTGCGAGGATACGCAGACGCAACGGCGCTTCGAGATCAAGGCGCGTTGCGTGGTGAATGCCGCAGGCGTCTGGGTGGATGCGCTGCGTGAAAGGGATGGCCTTGCCCTGGGCAGGCCGGTCAAGCCCATGGTGGCCCCGAGCCAGGGCGTGCACATCGTGGTCGATCGGGAATTCCTGCCATCCGACCACGCGTTGATGGTTCCCAAGACAACCGATGGCCGGGTGCTGTTTGCCGTGCCGTGGCTTGGCAAGGTGATCCTGGGCACGACCGACAGTCCGAAAAACCGGCTCGACTATGAGCCCGAAGCCATGCAAAAGGAAGTGGCTTTCATCCTGGGTGAATCCGCGCGCTATCTGCGTCGTGCCCCCCAGGTGTCCGATGTTCGCAGCATCTGGGCCGGGCTGCGCCCGCTGGTCAAGCATCAGGACGACGATGCGGGCAATACCAAGAAAATCAGCCGCGAGCATACGGTGCTGGTCAGCCGCAGCGGACTGGTGACGGTGACGGGCGGCAAGTGGACCACCTATCGCGCCATGGCGGAGGACGTGCTGCAGCACTGCATGGATGCCCATCTGTTGCCGAAAATCGCTGGCGGCGTGACCGTGCATCTGCCCGTGGTGGGCGCGGACATCGCCAGGCCCATGCGCGAGGGCATGAATGATCCCCAGGGTCTGCATTCCTACGGCAGTGAGGCGGGATTCGTGGCTTCCCTGGATGGCGCGGACGAACTGTTGGCGCCGGGTTTCACCGAAGCCATGGTGCGCTTTGCGGCCCGCCACGAATATGCCCGCACCGTGGAGGACGTGCTCGCGCGCCGTGTGCGCATGCTGTTCCTCGATGCGCGGATGGCGGCTGGCGTCGCTCCGCGCGTGGCCGAAATCCTTCGGGAAGAGCTGGAAATCGATCCTCGGCTGGACGAGTTTTTGGCAGTTGCGCAACAATACGCCACAGTACCGCAGCCCTGAGCCATCTTCGGGGCGCGGGCGTCGCGTCTTTGGATTTCCTGCCTCTTGACGGGCAGGCATTTCTTTGCGACAATACAAGGCTTCGCGTAAATCTATGCGCGAAAGTTTCTGCCCAGCGGATGAGCTGTGAATGGTTTGCAGCTCTGACGACGGGCCCAAGACTGACTGGTAGCTTTCATTCGTGTGGGCTTTCCGGTGCAAGTTGGGAATATTGAAATGATCCAGACAGAATCTCGGTTAGACGTCGCCGATAACACCGGCGCGAAGTCCGTCCTCTGCATCAAGGTGCTGGGTGGTTCCAAGCGCCGCTATGCAAGCGTCGGCGACATCATCAAGGTGAGCGTCAAGGAAGCAGCACCGCGCGGCCGCGTCAAGAAAGGCGATGTGCTCAGCGCAGTGGTGGTTCGTACAGCCAAGGGCATCCGCCGTGGCGACGGTTCGCTCGTCAAATTCGATGGCAACGCGGCAGTGTTGCTGAACTCCAAGCTGGAGCCTATCGGCACCCGCATTTTTGGCCCCGTGACACGTGAACTGCGTACTGAAAAGTTCATGAAGATCGTGTCGTTGGCGCCTGAAGTTCTCTAAGGAACACGAGTCATGAACAAGATTCGCAAGGGCGATGAAGTCATCGTGCTCACAGGGCGCGACAAGGGTAAGCGTGGCACGGTTTCGCTGCGCAAGGATGACTCCCACGTGGTCGTGGAAGGCATCAATCTGGTCAAGAAGCACGTCAAGCCGAACCCCATGAAGGGTACGACTGGCGGCATCGTGGAAAAGGCAATGCCCATCCACCAGTCCAACGTGGCCATCTTCAATGCCGCAACGGGCAAGGCTGACCGCGTAGGCATCAAGGTGCAAGCTGACGGTTCGCGCGTTCGCGTGTTCAAGTCCAACGGCGCCGAAATCAAGGCAGCCTAAGGAGTCAACATGGCACGACTGCAAAAATACTATCGCGAAAAGATCGTGGCTGAACTGACGGAAAAGTTCGGCTACAAGTCTCCTATGGAAGTCCCGCGTCTGACCAAGATCACCCTGAACATGGGTGTGAGCGAAGCCGTGGCTGACAAGAAGGTGATGGACCACGCCGTGGGCGACCTCACCAAGATCGCTGGCCAGAAGCCCGTGGTGACCAAGGCCAAGAAGCCAATCGCCGGATTCAAGATCCGCGAAGGCCAGGCCATTGGCTGCATGGTGACCCTGCGTGGCGTTCAGATGTATGAATTCCTGGATCGTTTCGTGACCGTGGCACTGCCGCGCGTTCGTGACTTCCGTGGTATCTCCGGCCGCGCTTTCGACGGCCGCGGCAACTACAACATCGGCGTCAAAGAACAGATCATCTTCCCTGAAATTGAGTACGACAAAGTCGACGCACTGCGCGGCCTCAATATCAGCATCACCACGACAGCCAAGAACGACGAAGAAGCCAAGGCTCTTCTCGCTGGCTTCCGTTTCCCCTTCAAGAACTAAGGCGGCGTATGGCTAAAGTAGCTTTGATCCAGCGCGAACTGAAGCGCGAAAAACTGGCCGCCAAGTACGCTGCCAAGTACGCAGAACTGAAGGCAATTGCCGGCGATGCCAAGCGCAGCGACGAAGAGCGTGAAGCAGCCCGTCTGGGTCTGCAGAAGCTCCCCCGCAACGCAAACCCGACCCGTCAGCGCAACCGCTGCGAAATCACTGGCCGCCCACGTGGCACGTTCCGCCAGTTCGGTCTGGGTCGCGCAAAGATCCGTGAACTGGCTTTTGCTGGCGACATCCCAGGTGTCACCAAGGCCAGCTGGTAAGCAGGCAGGAGAGATACAACATGAGCATGAGTGATCCCATCGCTGACTTGCTGACCCGCATTCGCAATGCGCAAATGGTTTCCAAGGCATCCGTTTCGGTGCCGTCTTCCAAAGTGAAGGTTGCCATTGCACAGGTGCTGAAGGACGAGGGTTACATCGACGGCTTCCAAGTCAAGACGGAAGACGGCAAGTCCGAACTCCAAATCACATTGAAGTACTACGCAGGTCGCCCCGTGATCGAGCGTATTGAGCGCGTGAGCCGCCCCGGCCTGCGTGTCTACAAGGGTCGTGATTCCATTCCTACCGTGATGAACGGCCTGGGCGTGGCAATCGTCACCACCCCCAAGGGTGTGATGACCGACCGCAAGGCACGTGCTACCGGTGTGGGTGGCGAAGTGCTTTGCTACGTCGCTTAACGTGGCATTGAGGAGAAACTGAAATGTCCCGTGTAGGCAAATCCCCCGTTACCGTCCCGCAAGGCGTGGACGTGTCGATGAACGACAACCAGATCAGCGTGAAGGGCGCGGGCGGCAATCTGTCGCTGACGCCGAACGCTCTGGTCAAGGTGACTCTGGAGGACGGCAAGCTGACGTTTGTCCCCGCCAACGAGTCCCGTGAAGCCAACGCCATGAGCGGCACCATGCGTCAGCTGGTGAACAACATGGTCGTGGGCGTGAGCAAGGGTTTCGAGAAGAAGCTGACGCTGATCGGCGTGGGCTTCAAGGCTGCGGCATCCGGTTCCAAGCTGAACCTGGCCGTCGGCTACTCGCACCCCGTGAACTTCGAGATGCCCGCCGGCATCACCGTGGCAACTCCCTCGCCGACAGAAATCGTCCTCAAGGGCGCCGACCGTCAACGCGTTGGCCAGCTCGCCGCGGAAATCCGCGCTGTGCGTCCTCCCGAGCCTTACAAGGGCAAGGGCATCCGCTATGCGGATGAGAAGGTCGTCATCAAAGAGACCAAGAAGAAGTAAGGAGCTGCAACATGTTGACAAAGAAAGAGCAGCGTCTTCGTCGTGCCCGCCAGACGCGCATCCGTATTGCCCAGCAAGGCATCGCGCGCCTGACGGTGAACCGTACGAACCTCCATATCTACGCTACCGTGATTTCCGGCGACGGCTCCAAGGTGCTGGCTTCGGCCTCCACGGCGGAAGCCGATGTGCGCAAGTCCCTCGGCGGTGCAGGCAAGGGCGGCAACGTCGAAGCCGCACAGGCCATTGGCAAGCGCATTGCCGAGAAGGCAAAGGCTGCTGGCGTTGAAAAAGTGGCTTTCGATCGCGCTGGTTTCGCATACCACGGCCGCGTGAAGGCTTTGGCTGAAGCTGCCCGCGAAGCGGGTCTGCAGTTCTAAGCGGAGCGGATAAAAATGGCAAAGTTTTCCCCCAAGGTGCAAGACGAAGGTCGTGACGACGGTCTGCGCGAAAAAATGATCGCGGTCAACCGCGTCACCAAGGTTGTGAAGGGTGGTCGTATTCTCGGCTTCGCTGCACTGACCGTGGTTGGCGACGGTGACGGCCGCGTTGGCATGGGCAAGGGCAAGTCCAAGGAAGTGCCTGCTGCCGTGCAGAAGGCTATGGAAGAAGCCCGTCGCAACATGATCAAGGTGTCGCTCAAGAACGGCACCCTGCATCACACCGTGATGGGTCACCATGGCGCTGCCAACGTGATGTTGGCTCCTGCTCCCAAGGGTACCGGTATCATTGCCGGCGGCCCAATGCGCGCCGTTTTCGAAGTCCTGGGCATCACCGACATCGTGGCCAAGAGCCATGGTTCGTCGAATCCCTACAACATGGTTCGCGCCACTTTCGACGCTTTGAACAATTCCACGACCCCTTCGGAAGTGGCAGCAAAGCGTGGCAAGTCGGTTGAAGACCTGTTCGCCTGATCGGAGTCGTCACTATGACAACGCAACAAACTGTGAAGGTCCAACTGGTGCGTAGCCCGATTGGTACCAAGCAAGACCACCGCGCCACCGTGCGTGGTCTGGGTCTGCGCAAGCTGAACAGCATCAGCGAACTGAAGGACACCCCCGAAGTGCGCGGCATGATTAACAAGATCGCCTACTTGGTGAAGGTTCTCTGAAAGGATTGATGATGGAACTCAATAGCATCAAGCCTGCAGCAGGTGCCAAGCACGCCAAGCGTCGCGTGGGTCGCGGTATCGGTTCTGGTCTGGGTAAGACCGCCGGTCGCGGTCACAAGGGTCAGAAGTCGCGTTCGGGTGGCTACCACAAGGTAGGCTTCGAAGGCGGTCAGATGCCTTTGCAGCGTCGCCTGCCCAAGCGCGGCTTCAAGTCTGCCTCCCTGAAGTTCAATGCGGAAGTGACACTCACCGCCCTGAACCAGCTCGGCCTGGCCGAAGTCGACGTCGCCGCATTGAAGAATGCCGGTCTGGTGGGTCAGCTCGCCAAGGTCGTGAAGGTGATCAAGTCTGGTGAGCTCACCAAGGCTGTGAAGCTCAACGGCATTGGCGCGACCGCGGGTGCAAAGGCTGCCATCGAGGCAGCCGGCGGCTCCGTCGCCTGATCGGGCTAACTAGAAAGGCATCCGTGGCTACTAACGCAGCTCAAATTGCGAAAACGGGCAAGTTCGGCGATCTCCGTCGTCGGCTGGTGTTTTTGTTGCTGGCGTTGGTTGTGTACCGCATCGGGGCTCATATCCCGGTACCCGGTATCGACCCGGCGCAGCTACAGCAGCTGTTCAGTGGCCAACAAGGTGGCATTCTGAACCTGTTCAACATGTTCTCGGGTGGGGCGCTCTCGCGCTTCACGGTGTTCGCACTGGGGATCATGCCGTACATCTCGGCATCGATCATCATGCAGCTCATGACCTACGTGGTCCCGACGTTTGAGCAGTTGAAGAAGGAAGGCGAAGCCGGCCGCAGGAAGATCACCCAGTACACGCGTTACGGAACGCTGGGCCTGGCGATCTTCCAGTCGCTCGGTATTGCCGTTGCTCTGGAAAGCTCCGCGGGCCTGGTGTTGAACCCGGGCTTTGGCTTCCGCATGACCGCAGTTGTCAGCCTGACCGCTGGCACCATGTTCCTCATGTGGCTGGGCGAGCAGATCACCGAGCGTGGATTGGGCAATGGTATTTCCATCCTGATCTTCGGCGGTATCGCTGCTGGCCTGCCGAATGCGATCGGCGGCATGCTGGAGCTTGTCCGTACCGGCGCCATGGGCCCGCTGGCAGCAATCGTGATCGTCGTGATCGTTGCGCTGGTGACCTATTTCGTCGTGTTCGTGGAGCGCGGCCAGCGCAAGATCCTGGTGAACTACGCACGCCGTCAGGTGGGCAACAAGGTATATGGCGGCCAATCGTCCCATCTGCCCCTGAAGCTCAACATGGCCGGCGTGATTCCCCCGATCTTTGCTTCGTCCATCATCTTGTTGCCTGCTACTGTGGTGAACTGGTTCAGCGCCGGTGAGTCCATGCGTTGGTTGAAGGACATCGCGGGTGCGCTCACCCCGGGTCAGCCGATCTACGTGTTGCTCTATGCCGCTGCAATCATTTTCTTCTGCTTCTTCTACACGGCGCTGGTTTTCAACAGCCGTGAGACGGCGGACAACCTGAAGAAGAGCGGTGCGTTCATCCCGGGCATCCGTCCTGGTGACAACACGGCTCGCTATATCGACAAGATCCTGGTCCGGCTGACACTGGTGGGCGCTGTGTACATCACATTCGTCTGCCTGCTGCCGGAGTTCCTGATCCTGAAGTACAACGTGCCGTTCTATTTCGGCGGCACCTCGCTGATGATCATCGTGGTTGTCACCATGGACTTCATGGCCCAGGTTCAGAACTACATGATGTCGCAGCAGTACGAGTCGTTGTTGAAGAAGGCTAACTTTAAAACAACGCTCTGAAGCTGAGTCAAGCAAGAATCGGGCGAATACGGCATAATGCCGGGTTCGCCTGATAGCAACGGTAAATTGATGCCCTTCGATGTATCGCGGGCACAAAACTTTTGATGAGACTTTGTGTTCCGCTGCAGGCAGCCGGGACGATTGGAAATTTAGGAGAATGCAATGAGAGTTTCGGCTTCGGTCAAGAAGATTTGCCGCAACTGCAAAATCATCCGCCGCAAGGGCGTTGTGCGTGTGATCTGTACAGATGCACGCCACAAGCAGCGTCAAGGTTGATTGAGAAGTATTAGAGGACGCAAATGGCACGTATCGCTGGTATCAATATTCCTCCGCATCAGCATGCTGAGATTGGCCTGACCGCTATCTACGGCATCGGTCGCACTCGCGCTCGCAAGATCTGCGAAGCATGCGGAATCGCCTTCTCCAAGAAGGTCAAAGACTTCACGGACGCAGATCTCGAAAAGATCCGCGACCAAATCGCTCAGTTCACCATCGAAGGTGACCTGCGCCGCGAAACCACCATGAACATCAAGCGCTTGATGGACATCGGTTGCTATCGTGGTTTCCGCCATCGCCGAGGCCTGCCTATGCGTGGCCAGCGTACGCGCACCAATGCCCGCACCCGCAAGGGTCCGCGCAAGGGCGCAGCGGCACTCAAGAAGTAAAGACTAGGTAGAGCACTATGGCTAAATCTCCCGCTAACAACGCCGCACAGCGTGTTCGCAAGAAGGTTCGCAAGAACATTTCGGACGGCATCGCTCACGTGCATGCGTCGTTCAACAACACGATCATCACCATCACCGACCGTCAAGGCAATGCCCTGTCGTGGGCTTCGTCCGGCGGCCAGGGTTTCAAGGGTTCGCGCAAGTCGACTCCGTTTGCTGCCCAGGTGGCTTCGGAAGTGGCTGGTCGTGCTGCCATTGAACAAGGCATCAAGAACCTCGACGTCGAGATCAAGGGCCCCGGCCCGGGTCGCGAGTCGTCGGTGCGCGCTCTCGGCGCACTGGGTATCCGCATCACCTCGATCTCCGACGTGACGCCGGTTCCCCACAACGGCTGCCGCCCTCAAAAGCGCCGTCGTATCTGATTTTTCAATAAGCCCACCGCCACCATGGCTTCATGCCATGGTGGCTCCCGTGCCTTCAGGGCGCGGTAGATGACAAGACAAGGAAGCTCAAGTGGCACGTTATCTCGGCCCCAAGGCCAAACTCTCCCGCCGTGAAGGCACCGACCTGTTCCTGAAGAGCGCACGCCGCTCGATCGCCGACAAGGCGAAGTTCGACTCCAAGCCCGGCCAGCATGGCCGCACTTCGGGTGCTCGTACTTCCGACTACGGCCTGCAACTGCGTGAAAAGCAAAAAGTAAAGCGCATGTACGGCGTTCTGGAAAAGCAGTTCCGCCGCTATTTTGCAGAAGCCGACCGTCGCCGTGGCAACACCGGCGCCAACCTGCTGTCGCTGCTCGAATCGCGCCTGGATAACGTCGTGTACCGCATGGGCTTCGGCTCCACGCGTGCAGAAGCACGCCAGCTGGTGTCGCACAAGGCCATCACGGTGAACGGCCAGTCCGTGAACATCGCATCCTTCCTGGTGAAGGCTGGCGACGTGGTTGCCGTGCGTGAGAAGTCCAAGAAGCAGGCTCGCATCGTCGAAGCGCTGCAACTGGCTCAGCAAGTGGGCCTGCCCGCTTGGGTCGAGGTGAATGCCGACAAGGTTGAAGGCGTCTTCAAGAAGTCTCCTGACCGTGATGAATTCGGTGCGGACATCAACGAATCTCTGATCGTTGAGTTGTACTCGCGCTAATTCGCTGCTTGCCTAAGTTTTCGAAAAACTGTTCCTGAACCGCGAGGCATCGCGGTTTAGGCGCTTCACTAGCCTTACCGGTGTAACGAGCTGGGGGTATTAAGAGGAAGTTCGCATGCAAACCAATTTGCTGAAGCCCAAGGCAATTAACGTTGAGCAGCTTGGCCACAACCGTGCCAAGGTCGAGTTGGAGCCGTTTGAGCGGGGTTATGGCCATACGTTGGGCAATGCCATCCGCCGCGTGCTGCTCTCCTCCATGGTTGGTTACGCCGCCACTGAAGTCACCATCGCGGGCGTGCTCCACGAGTACTCTTCCATCGACGGCGTTCAGGAAGACGTGGTCAACATTCTGCTGAACCTCAAGGGCGTGGTCTTCAAGCTTCACAACCGCGATGAAGTTACGTTGAGCCTGCGCAAGGATGGCGAAGGCGTGGTCACCGCACAGGATATCCAGACTCCGCACGACGTCGAGATCGTCAACCCGGATCATGTGATCGCCCATCTGTCCGCCGGCGGCAAGCTGGACATGCAGATCAAGGTGGAGAAGGGCCGTGGCTACGTGCCTGGCAATCTGCGCCGCTATGCCGACGAATCGACCAAGTCGATCGGCCGCATCGTGCTGGACGCATCATTCTCTCCGGTCAAGCGCGTGAGCTACACCGTGGAAAGCGCGCGTGTCGAGCAGCGCACAGATCTGGACAAGCTGGTCGTTGAAATTGAAACCAACGGCGCCATTACCGCTGAAGATGCGGTGCGCGCATCCGCCAAGATCCTGGTGGAACAGCTCGCAGTGTTCGCGCAGCTCGAAGGTGGCGAACTCGCTGCGTTCGATGCACCCGCCGGTTCGCGCTCCAACGCAACGTTTGATCCGATCCTGCTGCGTCCCGTGGATGAGCTCGAACTCACCGTGCGTTCCGCCAACTGCCTCAAGGCAGAGAACATCTACTACATCGGTGATCTCATTCAGCGCACCGAAAACGAGCTGCTCAAGACTCCGAACCTGGGTCGCAAGTCGCTCAACGAAATCAAGGAAGTTCTTGCTTCGCGTGGCCTCACGCTGGGCATGAAGCTCGAGAACTGGCCGCCGGCCGGCCTCGACAAGCGTTGATCCAGAACGCTATAATCGCTGGCTCACCAGATTCAAGGTGAGCCCTTCAAAAAGCGCAGCGGCTAGTACCTGATACGGCTAGTCGCTTTAAATTCAAAAGGAAATTACCATGCGCCACGGACTCGGCCTCCGCAAACTGAACCGCACCAGCTCGCACCGCCTCGCGATGCTCAAGAACATGATGAACTCGCTCATCGAGCACGAGGCCATCAAGACTACCCTGCCCAAGGCAAAGGAACTGCGCCGCGTGATCGAGCCCATGATCACCCTGGCCAAGGTGGACACAGTTGCCAATCGCCGCCTGGCATTCGACCGCCTGCGCGACCGCGACAGCGTCACCAAGCTTTTCAACGAACTGGGCCCGCGCTTCAATGCACGTCCCGGTGGCTACACCCGTATCCTGAAGATGGGTTTCCGCGTGGGTGACAATGCGCCCATGGCTTATGTTGAGCTGGTGGACCGCGCTCCCGAAGCAGCAGCAGAAAATAACGAAACTGCAGCGTAATTCGAAAAATTACTGCAAAACTAAGTTATAATAAACACATACCGCGCGATGGAGCAGTCTGGTAGCTCGTTGGGCTCATAACCCAAAGGTCGGAGGTTCAAATCCTTCTCGCGCAACCAAGTTTGAAAAGCCCGCTTTGAAAAAAGCGGGCTTTTTCTTTTTTGCCTCTCTGCTTCCCTGGCCCTGGATACGCGCTGCCCTTTGGCCAGATGCCGGGATCGAGCCGCCATTTCAGCCAACATGCCAGATCACTCGCCCACCATGCCCGGTACCCTGGGCATCGACTTCGGTACCTCCAACTCCGCGGCCGCATGGCGTGCTCCCGGAGGGGCGGCGCGCTTGCTGCCGCTCGAAGGCGCCGCGACGGGCATGCCGTCGGCCCTGTTCTTTCATTTCGAGGAACACAGCATGCACTTTGGCCGCGATGCGATGAAGCAGTACCTGGAGGGTGAATCGGGCCGCTTGATGAGATCGCTCAAAAGTCTGCTTGGCAGTGCGCTCCTGCAGGAACGGACGGCGCTGCATGGCAAGCTGGTGAGCTACCAGGACATCATTTCGCTGTTCCTGCGCCGCGTGGCAACGCAGGCGAAGGAATCTTTGGATGGCAGACTGCCCGAACGGGTAGTGCTTGGCAGGCCGGTGCATTTCGTCGATGAGCATCCCGAGCGCGACCGGGAGGCGCAAAACGCGCTTATGGCCGCCGCCAGGGATGCCGGTCTCGGCGAGGTGAGCTTTCAGCTCGAACCCATCGCCGCCGCGCTGGACTATGAGCAGCGCCTGGAGCGGGAGGCCGTGGTGCTGGTTGTCGATATCGGTGGCGGCACGTCGGACTTCACGGTGGTACGGCTGGGGCCAGGTCATGCGGGCAAGGCCGAGCGGGCATCGGACATTCTTGCCACGTCGGGTGTGCATGTCGGCGGAACGGACTTCGACCACCGCCTGAGCGTCAGCCAGGTGATGCCGTTGCTGGGCTACCGGCACATCGGCCCCAGTGGCCGCGAGGTGCCCAGCCGGGTTTTCTTCGATCTGTCCACCTGGCATCTGATCCAGTGGCTCTATGCGCCCAAGGCGATTGCGGCCGCGCGCGATCTGCGTGGGGACTACACAGATCAGCGGCTTCATCAGCGGCTCATGCGTGTCCTCGAAGAAAAGGAAGGACACCGGCTGGCCGATGCGGTGGAGCAGGCGAAGATTGCCGCATCCGGCACGCATGCGGCGGCGGCGATTGCGCTGGACTGGCTTGATCGCGAGCTGGCGGCGCAGATCACGCCCCGGGATTTGCACCAGCATCTGTCTGTCTTGCTGTCGCGGGTGGTTGCATGCGCGCGCGATTGCGTTCGGGCCGCTGGCCTGGCGCAGCCTGATGCCATCTATCTCACCGGTGGTTCTTCAGCGCTGACAGCGTTGCGTGATGCCTTGCACGATGCATTCCCGGACACGGTACAGGTAGAAGGTGACTTGTTCGGCGGTGTGGCGACGGGCCTGGCGTACGCCTGAAGCGCAGCATCTCGTCGCCATTCGCAGCGGTGTACCGCGTGTCTTCCTCGGAAGGCTGTGGCTTGTTGGGGAAGGGACGAACAAGTGATTGCAATTGCATGCTCCGATCGGGCAACTTCGCAGTGTGAGCAGTGGATTGAAATTGCCACTACATGACTGAAGCGCTCACTAATAGCTCATTTCACGAGAGTTTGCGTGCAGCAAATCTGACAGTTGCTCACTTTCATTGATTTGCATCACGTATATCGCAGACTTTGGCCTCAATGCTTATGAAGCATTGAATTTTGGATTGGATTTCCATATCCAAAATCCTCATGCTGAATTTGTCATTTTGTTAGGAATGGAGTTTTTTTGTTGCTTCCGGAAAAGATTGCCAAGTCGCATTTGCTGAGGCTCAACAGGATGTTGGGCGACATTGATCGTGCATCCAGGGATCTTGAGGCTTTGCGATCAGCCTACTTGAACATGGCGGTGGAGCCGGCCGCCTTTGCCATAACGCCGTCACCGGCTGCCGTCATCAGTATTCCCGGGCAAGGGCAGGCGCAACGTTGCAAGGAAATCGTCGAAATACACGTCGTGCTGAAGGATTCCATCGAACAGGCGCTAGCCGCTGGCACCACCGGCAAGCAAGTGACAGCCTTGCAGGAGCAGCTCGACGCGCTGGAGGATGAACGTGACACGCTGGACGCCGAATTGCGCTGCACGCAGCGTCAACTGGCGATGCGCAGATTCATCGTGATGGACGAGGACGCGCAGGAACTGCCGATGCCCAGGGTGTCGGGCTGTTCGTGCCAGTGCTAAGCCCGAGCGGTCCATGCGCCGATCTGCCGCCGAGCGCCGGGCCTATCCGCCGCTCTCCTCCTGCGGGCCGTCGCCGGATTTCAATGCCAGGGCCATGTCATAGAGCCGGTTACGCGCTCCGCCGGTAATCTGCGAGGCCAGCCGCACTGCGGTCTTCGTCGGCAACTCCGCCAGCAGCAGTTGCAGGACCTGCAGCTCCTTCGGATCATGCTCCTCGCTGGGAGCCGCCGGATGGATCACCACCACGAATTCGCCGCGGCTGTGCTGGCTGTCGGCACGCAGCCAGTCCAGGAGTCCGTGCGCATAGTGAGTGGTGATCTGCTCGAACTGCTTGCTGATCTCGCGCGCCAGCGTCACCTGGCGCGTGCCGAGCACGGCCAGGGCCTTGGCCAGTTCTTCGATGCGGTGCGGCGCTTCCAGCAGCACCACGGCGCGGGGCTCCAGGCCGATCTGGTCGATGGCCGATGCGCGCTCCGCCGCCTTGGTGGGAAGGAAGCCCGCGAACAGGAAACCCTGGGCACCGGGGGAAATCAGGCCCGCCACGCTGATGGCTGTCGTCACGCTGCTGGCTCCGGGCAGCGGGATGGAGCGCAGGCCGGCCGCGTGCACCGCCGCGCACAGGCGTGCTCCGGGGTCGCTGACGCCGGGCGTCCCGGCATCGCTCACATACGCAATCCGCTTGCCTTCGCGCAGCAGCGCGATGATCTGTCCGGCGCGCTCGGCCTCGTTGTGCTGGTGCACTGCAATCAATTGCTGGCCGGGCTTGTCCAGCCCATAGGCGCGCAGCATCTGCTGCGTGTGCCGGGTATCCTCGCAGGCGATGTTGTCGGCAATTTGCAGCACATGCAGGGCGCGCAGCGTGATATCCGCGAGATTGCCGATGGGTGTCGCCACGACATACAGCGC
This sequence comes from Diaphorobacter ruginosibacter, assembly GCF_040396215.1. Lineage (GTDB taxonomy): Bacteria > Pseudomonadota > Gammaproteobacteria > Burkholderiales > Burkholderiaceae_C > Diaphorobacter_A > Diaphorobacter_A ruginosibacter_A. The sequence goes on from NZ_JBEBOW010000004.1 coordinate 57,786, forward strand.
GCCCTGCGGATAATTCTGAGCACCGGCCGCATCGCGGGCAGCGTTCAAGGCAGAGGCAAAAGATGTGCTCATGGGATTTCCTGAGGAGATGGCAAATAAAACGAACGGAGCCGGCTGCGGCCATGGCTGAAGCGCCGGGCTCGACCACGCGGGCGCAGGGCATGCTGGCCGAGGATCGGGCTCTGGCCCATCTGCGCAAGGCGGGCCTGGCGCTGGTCACCCGCAATTATCGAACGCCGGGCCGGGGCGGCGGAGAAATCGACCTGATCATGCGCGAGCGTGATGGAACCCTGGTGTTCGTCGAGGTGCGCAGCCGCGTGCGGGCCGACTATGGCGGCGCGGGCGCAAGCATTGGCCGCGCCAAGCAACGGCGCATCATCCTGGCCGCCCGCCATTATCTGGCTGCGCTCGCCAGTCCGCCGCCATGCCGCTTCGACGTGGTGCTGCTCGAAACGGATGCTCCGCCGCGCTGGCTCCAGGCCGCATTCGATGCGGATGCGTGAGCCCCGGCGGAATTTCCCACCTGGTCCAGGCAACGCGGCAACGCCGGAACTTGTATATAACGATACGGAAATGGGGCATTCAGCCACCGACCGCCGCCGACGGCAAAGTATCATCGGCAGTCCATGCTTGAGCAACGTATCCAACAACATTTCATTGACAGCGCCGATGTGAAGTATCAGTCGGCGCAGGCTTTGAGCGACCCCATCAATTCGGCGGTGCAGGCCTTGCTGGCCTGCATGACCAACGGCTCCAAGGTGCTGGCCTGCGGGTCGGGACTGTCGTCGGCGCAGGCGCTTCAGTTCGCCATGATGTGCGTTGCGGGTTTCGAGCGCGAACGTCCCGAGCTGGCGGCCATCGCGCTTTCGGCCGATGCCGGCTGGGCCGGCGCGGCGACCCAGTCCTTCGAGGTCGGCGCATTCGCGCGTCAGGTGCGCGCGCTTGGCGCGGCTGGCGACGTGCTGCTCGTGTTGTGCGTGAATGGCGATGAACCGGCGTTGCTGGAGGCCGTTCTTGCCGCGCACGAGCGTGACATGTCGGTGATCGCCATGTGCGCCCGTGATGCGGGCGCCATGGGCGGCGTGATGCGCGAGACCGACGTGCAGATCTGCGTGCCTCACGACCGCGCCGCGCGCGTGCGTGAAGTGCACGCACTCATCCTGCACTGCCTTTGCGACGGTGTGGATACCCAGTTACTTGGTGAACAGGAGATGCTTTGATGAAATTCCTTCATGCCCGAACCGCTTGCACCGTGCTTGCCGCCGCATGCCTGGCTGCCGGCCTGACCGCCTGCGCTCCCGTGGTGCTGGGCGGCGGCGCCGTGGTGGGCACGTTGATGGCGACGGATCGCCGCACCGCGGGTACCCAGGTGGAGGACGAAACCATCGAGAACAAGGCTTCCGGCCGCATCAAGGACACGCTGGCCGGACGTGGCCATGTGAACGTCACCAGCTACAACCGCCAGGTGCTGCTCACCGGGGAGGTGCCGACGGTCGAGGAGAGCCAGAAGGTCGAGAAGGTGGCGATGGAGGTGGAGAACGTCAAATCGGTGGTCAACGAGTTGGGCATCATGGCCAACAGCGGCTTCTCACAGCGCTCGCGTGACACGCTGATCACCGGCAAGGTCAAGGCCAGCCTGGTGGATGCGCAGGACCTGTCGGCCAACGTCTTCAAGGTGGTGACGGAGCGCGACGTGGTGTACCTGATGGGGCGCGTCACCCCGCGTGAAGCCAAGCGCGCGGCGGAAATCGCCCGGGGCGTGGACAACGTGCGCAAGGTGGTGCGGGTGTTCGAGGTGGTCTCCGAGGATGAACTGGCCAATTACACCAGGCAGGAAGCTCCCGTGACGCAGGACCCGGCTGCCGCGTCCCCGTCGCCGGCGACATCGGCTTCTTCCAACGTCGCACCGGCGGCCGGCTCGGCCGGCTCGGCCGTGGCGCCGGCGGCGTCCACATCGCTGCCGCCGCGCTCCGAGATTCAGGGCACGCCGCTGCCTCCGGTGGAAACCGCGCCGGTGCGCTGACAGCGATCCGCTGCGGAAAAAAACGGGCTCGGGCATGAAGCTCCGGCCCGTTTTTTATCGCCGTTGGAGAATCACGGATTCGTCTTGCGCAGGCGTGTGATCAAGCTGGATGTATCGAAGCGGCCGCCACCCGCCTGCTGCACGTCGCCATAGAACTGATCGACCAGCGCCGTGACCGGAACGCGCGCGCCGTTGCGCTTGGCCTCGTCCAGCACCAGGCCCAGATCCTTGCGCATCCAGTCCACGGCGAATCCGAAGTCGAACTTGCCCTGCGCCATGGTCTTGCCGCGGTTTTCCATCTGCCAGCTCTGCGCGGCCCCCTTGCTGATGACGTCGAGCACGATGCCCATGTCGAGTTCCGACTGCTGGCCGAAGGCGATGGCTTCGGACAGCCCCTGCACCAGGCCGGCGATGCAGATCTGGTTGACCATCTTGGCCAGTTGCCCGGCGCCGCTGTCGCCGATGCGGGTGAAGGCGCGCGAGAAGGCCATGGCGACGGGGCGCACGGCATCGAACGCCGCCTGATCGCCGCCGCACATCACGGTCAACATGCCATTTTGCGCACCGGCCTGGCCGCCAGATACCGGCGCGTCGATGAAGGCCAGGCCTTGCTGGCGGGCTTGTGCGTACAGCTCCCGGGCCACCAGCGCGGAGGCGGTGGTGTGGTCGGCGAAGATCGCGCCCCGCTTCATGCCGGCAAATGCGCCGTCGCCGCCGAGCACGACCGAGCGCAGGTCGTCGTCGTTGCCGACGCAGCAGAACACGATGTCGGCATCCTTGGCCGCTTCCCTGGGGGTTGCGCCGAAGGTGCCGCCAAATTCCCTGGTCCAGGCTTCGGATTTGGAGGTCGTCCGGTTGTAGACCGACACCTGGTGTCCCGCCGCCGCGAGATGGCCCGCCATGGGGTAGCCCATGACGCCCAGTCCCAGGAACGCGACCTTGCGCGCGGGCGTGGCTTCATAGGTGCGGGGATGGATGCTGCTGCTCATGTGGAAAGTCTCCGGTCAACAAAAACAAGAAGCCCGCGCATCGAGCGGGCCGATCGGTTCCTAGATTACCCGATTCAACGGCCTGCCCCCGCCTGTGCGGCCGTGAAATCTCTTCACTTTGCCGCGGCCCGCGCTGGCCGTTCAGATGATCGAGAAGTGCTCGGTGCCGGCGGAGAGATCGGTGGTCTTCGCGCGCTGGCTGCTCAGCTTGATCTGCAGGCGCAGGTCGTTCACGGAGTCGGCGTTGCGCAGCGCGTCCTCGTAGGTGATGACGTTGGCCTCGAACAGGTCGAACAGCGCCTGGTCGAAAGTCTGCATGCCGAGGTTGCGGCTCTTCTTCATGATCTCCTTGATCTCGGCCACTTCGCCCTTGAAGATCAGGTCGGCGATCAGCGGCGAGTTCAGCATCACCTCGACCGCCGCGGCCCGGCCCTTGCCGTCCTGCTTGGGGATCAGGCGTTGCGAGACCAGCGCGCGCAGGTTCAGCGACAGGTCCATCAGCAACTGGGCGCGGCGCTCTTCAGGGAAGAAGTTGATGATGCGGTCCAGCGCCTGGTTGGCGCTGTTGGCGTGCAGCGTCGCAAGGCACAGGTGGCCGGTTTCCGCGAAGGCCACGGCGTGCTCCATGGTTTCGCGGTCGCGGATCTCGCCCATCAGGATGACGTCGGGAGCCTGGCGCAGCGTGTTCTTGAGCGCGGCCTCCCAACTCTCGGTATCCAGCCCCACTTCGCGCTGGGTGACCACGCAATTCTTGTGCGGATGCACGAATTCCACGGGGTCTTCCACGGTGATGATGTGGCCGTAAGAATTCTCGTTGCGCCAGTCCAGCATCGCGGCCAGCGTGGTGGATTTGCCCGAGCCGGTGGCGCCCACCAGGATGCACAGGCCGCGCTTGGTCATCGTCACGTCCTTGAGCACCTGCGGCACGCCCAGGCTGTCGATCGTGGGCAGCGTGAGGGGAATGGTCCGCAGCACCATCCCGACGCGGCCCTGCTGCACGAAGGCATTCACGCGAAAGCGCCCGATGCCCGCGGGCGAGATGGCGAAATTGCACTCCTTGGTGCGCTCGAAGTCGGCGATCTGCTTGTCGCTCATGATGGAGCGGGCCAGCACCAGCGTGTGCGTGGGCGTCAACGGCTGCGGCGACACCTTGGCGATGGCGCCGTCCACCTTGATGGCCGGTGGGAATTCCGCGGTGATGAACAGGTCGCTGCCTCCCCGGCTGACCATCAAGCGAAGCAGATCGTTGATGAATTTACTGGCCTGATCGCGTTCCATGTGGTTCCTCTCGGTTGGTCGTGCAGCCCTTGTTGCTCAGGCTGTGATTTGCATCATGAATGGGGATTGTCGCTGAGTCGTGAGCTGACGACGCGCAGCCGCCGCGAAAGTTTTCGCGCCAGCAACGCGACCAGGCTCGCGGCCAGCGGCGCGTCGCTGGTCATCATCTCGTCCATGGCTTCGGCGCTGAGCACGGCGATTTCGCAGTCGGTGAGCGTGGTGCAGGTGGAAAAGCGGATGCCCGAATCGAGCAGCGACATCTCCCCCAGAATGTCTCCGGGCCGGGTTTCGGCCAGCCGCAGGTATTCGCCCCAGGGCTGCCGCCGGTCCACGCCGATGGTGCCCGTGAGCAGGACGATCATGAAATTGCCGTACTCGTCCTGCCGGATCAGGTCGCGGTTGGAGGACACGGTCGCAAAGGCAAAGAACCGCTGCATGCGCTCGATGCTGCCCTGCGCCAGATGCGACATGTACGGGTCCTGCGACCAGACGCTTTGCAGCAGTTTGCCGCCACGGCTCTTGGGCAGGCGCATGGCAGCCACTTCCACGGCGCGCGCCTCCCACGGTACCGCCGATTTGCCGGACGTGAGCTTGGAGGTGAACGCCGTGGTGAACAGCGTCGATTCGTCGCCCTCTCTCGCGTGCGCGGGCTTTCTGGGCTTGAGCAGGTCGAATAAGCCTTTCATGCTGGATCTCCCTGTCCCGACAGCACCGGCATGTCGGGAGCTTCAAGTGCTGGCGGTTGATCGGAAGGGCCTGGCCTGGGGTCAGCCCGGGAAGTTCTCCGGAATCTTCGCTTTGCTGCGCGCTTCCGCGGGGCTGATGATGTTGCGGCGCACCAGATCGGTCAAGTTCTGATCCAGCGTCTGCATGCCCACGTTATTGCTTGTCTGGATGGTGGAGTACATCTGCGCCACCTTGGCCTCGCGGATCAGGTTGCGGATCGCGCTGGTGCCCAGCATGATCTCGTGCGCGGCCACGCGGCCCTGGCCGTCCTTGGTCTTG